>NZ_CAMYKG010000001.1 GCF_947258925.1 uncultured Eudoraea sp.
GGTATAAACACTCAGATCTACTTTCTGATTTAGTTTATTAGGTGAAATGTTTAGCATGTCTTCTAACTTTGGTTTTTTATTTTACCATTTTCCATGGTAATAATGGTGGTACATTTTTGTTCCCATCGTGGATTTTGACTTACTACCAGGAGTGCCCATGGGTTTGACTTATCCGATAAGAAATCCATTATTTCCTTCGTTTCTTTAGGATTAAAATGGTCTAATGGATCCTTTAAAATCAACATCTTTGGCTTTTTAACTATACTACGTGCCAAAACAATTTTCTTAGAAACTACATAAGGTATTTGCTGGCCTTCGGGATAAAGCATTGTATGAAGTCCTTTAGGTTGGTTCTTTACAAATTCCACTAAACCGGTTTTCTCTAAAACCCAATAAACCTCATCTTCTGTAATAGAAGTATCTCCGAAAGTTATGTTCTCTAAAATACTGCCCTCGAAAGGAGATTCCTCAGGGAGAGATTTTCCTATATGAGAACGATAATAATTTATATTGATCATTTGCAAAGAAGCATTGTTTACATAGATATTTCCTCTATCGGGTTCTACAATTCCGGCAATTAATCGAAGTAGAGTAGACTTACCAGAACCGCTATTGCCATGTATTAATATTCTGCAGCCAGGGGTAATAGTAAGCGAAACCGAATCAATGATCTGCTTTTCGCGCCCAGGTACATTATAACTAACTTCATCTAATTCTACAGTGAAAGCTTCATCTTCCTTAAAAGGCATTTCCCCATCTTGCGGCTCTAATTCCTTATCTACCACTTGCCCCAGTTTTTCTATTGAAGTTAGCAAGTCATAAAATGTCTCTAATCCTAATATTAGTTTCTCAACGGAGTTAATCACCAACAATATTATGATTTCGGCAGCAACAAATTGTCCAATATTCATCTCCTGATTAAGGACAAGAATCCCCCCTATAAGCAATAGGCCAAGGGTAACCAGAACTTTAAAACCAATCATCTGAATAAACTGAATCACCAAAATTTTAAAGTGACTTTCCCTGGCGCCAAGATAGTCAGACACTAAAACGTCAGTCTTATTCATAGCTAAATTGGTTTTCCCGGATAATTTAAAACTAACTATTGAGCGTGCTACCTCTTGTATCCAATGTGCAACCTTATATTTATTTTTTGACTCATCTAAGCTGGTCTCCAAGCCTCTTTGTGCTGTAAATTTGAAGACTATGTATATAAGTAATAAAAGCAGAATCCCATAAATAATGAAAAAAGGATGATAGAACGAGAGTAAAAGTAGACCCAGAATTATCTGTAATAAAGCTGCCGGGAAATCAATTAGTATTTTGGAAAGGCCTTTCTGCACATTTAAGGTGTCAAAAAAGCGGTTAGCCAACTCCGGAGGATAGAAATTTAGGAGTTGATTCATCTTTATTTTTGGGAATCGGTAAGCAAACTCAAATGCAGATCTGGTGAATATTTTTTGCTGGACATTTTCAATAATCCGTATCTGCATTAATTGCAGGATACCCACAAAAGCGACACCTAATGTTACCAGAATTACCAGAATTATCCAGGAAGTACTTACCTGGGCTCCCTGGATCAGGTTTATTATGGCTTGTATCCCTAATGGAAGGGATAAATTGACTACCCCTGCAAATATTGCATAGTAAAAAATCTGGATAACGTCTCTCTTGTCCAGCTTTAATAATCCCATTAAACGCTGCCAGGCACTAAGTATATTTTTAGCCATTATATGTTTTTATTTAGGGTGTTGAAGGCAAGGTGTTTAAAGTATTCCGTTGGTGTATTTTTGTTATCACAACTTGTTAGTGAAGCAAAATGATCAATCAAAAAATATTGATGCAGGGTCCCTTCAATAATTGTACTGGCAAGACTGGCAGGATAGCGGTAATTTACATTTACTTCACTAATCATTTGGCTCATTCTGTTAACAAGCCTTTTGTAAATAACAAAATAGCCATCTTTGTTTTCCTGATCCACTTCTTTCGTTAAATACGATTTGGAATATTCATTAATCACAATTTTATTCAACAGAACTTCATTAATATGGGTGAAAGCCAGGTCTATTTCAGTAGCCCTGGTCATAATTTCTATGGCCCTCTCCAGCTTGTGACCGGGATCAGGAATATTATTTGTGGCAAAAACCAACTGATATTCAAGCCAGCCCCAATACCAGGAAGCCAGATAAAGCAACAGCTTATGTTTATTCTCAAAATAGCGATAAATGGAGCTTTCATTGGATCCAATTTTTTTACCTAACTTTTTGAACGTGAAACTCTCGAAACCAATATCATTAATCATAAGGATACTTTCTCCAACAATTCGCTTCCCCAGATTAGATGATTCAGGATCCTTCAGGTATAATTTATCATTAATCGTAATCCGAATAGAATGTATTAGCTTTTCCATAGTATTAAAATTAAAACAGGTCAAATATAATAGTATTACTATCATATATAGATAGTTTAACGTTTATTTAACAATAGTATTGCTTATTTATAGTGGTTGTAGAACTTGTTATCATCTTATGAATGATTCATCCAATTCAGATTTATGCCATATCTTTATTAAAAAGATTATAACTAATGGAACCTCACAGATGTGGCTGGTGTTTGGGCGATAAATTATATAAAGCTTACCACGATAAAGAATGGGGCGTCCCCGTGAAAGATGATGCTACCCTATTTGAATTCCTGGTTCTTGAAACCTTTCAGGCAGGATTGAGTTGGCTTACTGTACTTAAGAAACGAGAGAATTTCCGTAAAGCATTTGACAATTTTGATTTTAGAAAAATTGCTCATTACGATCAATCCAAGATTGATGCTTTACTTAAAGATGCCGGTATCATCAGGAACAAACTTAAAATTAAGGCTACCGTTACCAATGCCCGGGCATTTATCCGGATACAGGAGGAATTTGGAAGTTTTAGTGACTATATCTGGGGGTTTGTCAACGGGAAACCCATAAAAAATAGATGGGCAGATCACAGAGAGGCCCCTGCAAAAACATCACTTTCGGATACATTGAGCAAGGATTTAAAGAAGCGTGGATTCAAGTTTGTTGGAAGTACAGTAGTTTATGCTCACATGCAGGCAACAGGAATGGTAAATGATCACGAATTAAAATGTTTTAGATATGAACAAGTATAGATTTTTACTATTGGGAGTCATTGTTTTATTGCAGTTTTCAGCAGGCTTTTGTCAAGTAAAAGTTGAGCGCGAACATCGCATTAAAAAAAATCAATTCCCTGAAACTGCGCATGATTTTATCAAAGAGAAACTGAAGGATGCCAAAAATATACGTTTTTATAAAGAAACGGATACCACAAAAATTACATATGAAGCGAAGTTTAAAAAAGACAGATTGCACTACAGTGTTGAATTTGATGAATCGGGCAAACTTGAGGATATTGAAATTCTAATCAAAGAAGTAGATGTCCCTGAGGATTCCTGGTCAAATATCACAAAATTCCTGGAGGAAAAGTTTGATAAGCACAAAATCAGGAAGATTCAGCAGCAATATCCTATTACCTCCGCTGAAACAGCCGAAACTACTTTAAATAATGCATTCCAAAATCTTTTAATTCCTTCCTTGAATTATGAATTAATGGTACGCGGCAAAACAAAGGGTAACCATGCCGACTTTGAAATACTATTCGGTGCGGAGGGAGGTTTTATTAAAATGAGAGAATCCCTACCGGCCAACTATGATCATGTCCTTTATTAAAAATTATAAACTAGTAATAGGTTTACTACTATTTTGTGTTTTTGTAAGAAGTCAGAAAAATTTTACCACGTTTATTGAACCTCGTGTAGCCATAAACTACAATCTATCCAAATTGTATTCACACAATTGGTCGGTTGCCAATAGGAGTACAATATATGAATCGTCAAAATTAGAATTTAATGCGCTTCAGTTTGATTTTGGTCATTTTTCAAATTTTAGAGTAGGTGGTAATCAAAATTTGAGCCTCGGAATTTTGTACAGATATTCTGAACTATTCGAACAGGAAAGTATAAATGAATTTCGGATAACGGAACAATACAACATAATATCCAGATCCAATAAGGTACGCTATGGACATAGGGTTAGAGTTGAACAAAGGATTACATCGCTACTAACCATTCATCGTTTTAGATATAGGTTTACTTTAGACATGCCTCTTGAAGGTCAGAATCTGGATGTAGGTGAAAGTTATTTTATAGGCAATACTGAAACACTTCTTAATGTAGGAAAGGATTTGAAGCCAATTTACGAACAACGTTTTACAGCAAATTTTGGCTGGTTATTAAGCTCTAAAACCAAATTGCAATTTGGTGTCGAATATAGATTGCTGAATTTTACGGAGACTATTGAACATAGACTATTATTGCTATCTTCACTTAACTTCAGCCTGTAGTAATTCCAGAAATTCCTTCCTTGGTATTTCCTCAGCCCCCAAACTTTCTAAATGTCTGTTATAAACCTGGCAATCTATGAATTTGTAGCCCTGCTTTTCAAGGTCTTTTGCCAAATGTATAAATGCATATTTAGAAGCATTGCTTGTTTTAGAGAACATACTTTCTCCACAAAACACCTGTCCCAGATCAATACCGTAAAGTCCCCCTACTAACTTCCCTTCTTCCCAGACCTCATAAGACCTGGCAATCCCTTGCTGGTGCAATTGCAAATAAGCTTCTTTCATATTATCCGTAATCCAGGTCCCTTCCTGGCCAGTTCTTTCTATATCCGCACAGTTTTCGATTACTTCCTTAAAAGATTTGTCACGGGTTAACCTAAACCTCTTACCTGACAGAATATGTCGCATGCTTTTAGAAATCCTGATTTTTTGTGGGAATAAAACCATCCGGGGATCCGGGCTCCACCATAAGATCAACGAATCCTCATTAAACCAAGGGAATATCCCTGATTTATAGGCCAGCAATAGTCGGGCAGGAGACAAATCCCCGCCAACTGCCAGTAGTCCATCCCCATTGGCATTATCCGCCGGAGGAAATTCCAGCCGATCTGTTAAAAAATAAATTTCCGAATTCTTTTTCTTCAAGTTTAACAGCTCATTAAATTACCCTTAAACCTAAAATTAATCCGATGCTGAATAGGGCGATTTCTAAAAAGGCAGATCGTCGTGATCTTCCTCATTTAATTCTTCAGCCGGTTCAAATGCCTCAATAGGCGGAACAGGTGGTATTGCATTTCCTCCCTGATCTGCCTGCAAAGATTCTATTCGCCATCCCTGAACGGAATTAAAATATTTAACCTCTCCCTGAGGGTTAGTCCATTCCCTTCCTCTAAGGTTAATACTGATTTTTACAGCTTCACCAACACTATGCTTATTGAGTAAATCACATTTATCCTGTACGAATTCTACCAATATATGTTGTGGATATTGTTCTTCAGTAGTAATCACCACCTCTCTTTTTCTAAAACCATTATTGCCAAAGGTTTTAGTCTCACCAATCAATTTAACTTTTCCCTGTATTTCCATTTAATTCAATTTGTATTAGTAATACTTTCCATGCCGAAAGTACCTCATTATTATCTAAATATTCCCTAATTATTCTTAGTAATTCCTTTGAATCCCCACTTTTAACAATTCCCTCGATCTGGGGGTTGGATGCCACAAATTCTTCAGTTTCTTTTTTATCCGGAATACTTTCAACATTACCCAATAAACCCAGATCATTACCAGTAAGCATTTTTAATGATCTTATTTTTTCGGGTATATTATCAACCCCTATTCCTAGTTTTGATAGTGGTTTAGGCACTTCAAACATCCCCATATTTGCCCTGCTATACCAGTTACCCCCCATTCTCGCAACCTGATCAATTTTAAATTGGTCAATTAATCCCTTTTCATCTAAAACTGAATCCTGTACATGCATTTTAAGTACTTCCGCAAAAACCAAATTACCAGCCCCTCCTTTTTCACCTAAGGCCTCAACCTTTGTTACCTTACATTCAAACTGCACGGGGGATTCCGCAACCCTGAAGGGTTTAACCAAATCGGAGTCTAACATGGTTAGTCCGGCCTTAATAAATTCATTCTCACTTTCGCTGTATTCGGTACTTGTCAAAGACATTTGCTGTACAAGTTCGTAATTCACAACATTGATTACTACTTCCCTTATTTTATGTACGTTATCCAACGTATGTTTTGTTGTATTATTCCTAACCCTCCTGGCCGGCGAGAAAATTAATATGGGGGGATTAGCACTAAATACATTAAAAAAACTAAAGGGAGAAAGGTTTGGAATTCCTTCTTCACTAATAGTACTTGCAAAAGCAATTGGCCTGGGTCCCACGGCACCCAAAAGATAAGCATGTAATTGTCCGGTACTAATTTCAGACGGTATAATGGAAAGAACTTTTTGCATGAACACAAAGGTATATAAATTGTATCCCATTTAAAACTTTAACTCACTCAAGAGACACAACATTTTAGGTCATTTTCAGTTATCTTTATTGCTAATTAAAAGCAAGAATGAATTTTAGTTCCAAAAAGAAGACTTCTAATCTATTTCTATTGATAGCATCTTTGGTTATCGTTAGTCTTATTCTCTGGAATACCAATAGTTTTTTTAAAAAATTTAAGGAAGAAGAGCGCCATAAGATGGAGATATGGGCCACTGCTCAATCTGAATTGCTTCAATCTTCCGAGGACAGAGATCTGGGTAATTTACACGTAAAAATCTTTCAAAATAATACCTCTACACCCATGATCCTGGTAAATATGGATGGATCCATAAGAACCAACAACATGCCCGAAGAATTAATTGTTGACACCCTTTATTTGAAGCAAAAGATCAAAAAATTTGAGTCAGAGAATACGCCAATTACTATAGACTATAATGGAGAACAACTGGCCACCTTGTATTATGGTAACTCTGAAGTTTTAAACAAACTTAAATACTACCCTATAGCTCTTTTATTAATCATCTTTCTGTTTGCTGCAGTAATTTTCTTTTTCTTCAAAACAAGCAAAGCTTCAGAGCAAAACAAGCTATGGGCCGGAATGGCCAAAGAAACCGCCCATCAAATTGGAACCCCCCTTACGTCTCTTCTGGGGTGGAATGAGCTATTGAAAAATGAACAAATTAATCCGGATATTACTAAAGAAATCGAAAAAGATATCGGTAGATTACAGAATATTACGGATCGATTTTCAAAAATAGGTTCTCTCCCCATACTCGAAGAACATGACGTTGTAAAAGAAACAAAAAAGGCCTTCGAATACCTTAAATTGAGGAGTTCAAAGCTTATTCACTTTACATTTAAATCTCAGGTTGACCAACTTCCGGTTTTATTGAACCGTTCATTATACAATTGGACCATTGAGAATTTGGTCAAAAATGGCATAGATGCCATGAAGGGCAAGGGCAATATTGCTATTGAAATCGTTCCGGATGGAAAATACGTCAATATCCTGGTTTCGGATACAGGGCATGGGATAGCGAAAGGAGATTTCAGTACTATATTTAATCCCGGTGTAACTTCAAAAAAACGCGGTTGGGGTTTGGGTCTATCTCTGGTTAAAAGAATTATTGAAGAGTATCACAAGGGCAAGATAAAAGTGCTTTCATCGAGCAAGGAAGGAACGATAATGCAGATCTCGCTAAAATCAAATTAGTCCTAATGGCAAAAGAAAAATTAGTAGTCATAAAAGAGGCAGACCTTACGAATAATTGCCCGGAGTGTTTTAATCAGGATATGAAACTCACATTTTTTCAAAAACACTTGTTTGGGAAGTTATATCATAAGACTACATCAAAGATCAGTCATCAAATAAAATGCAATAAATGTGAAAGTCTTATTTATCCTGTAAACTGGACTGAAGATATTGAACGAATCTTTGATTATTATCAAAAAACAGTTGTCCCTGAAAAAGCGACGACCAAATTCACCGCTCTGTTTTATATTATTGTGCTTTTACCACTGGTAATAGCCGTGGTGTTATTTGTCCTTTATAAAAAAGAAATTATTTCATTTTAGACCGAATTTTTTCGGCAACTTCCTCAAATTGTAGAGGTGTTAATTCTATTTTATTCATAAAGGTCGCATCTGCCATTTTATTTAAAGGGATTAAGTGCACGTGTACATGGGGTACATCAAGACCTATGACCGTAAAACCAACTCTTTTGCAGTCCATCGCGGCTTCAATAGCCAGACCTACCCTTCTGGAAAAAGCCATTAACCCCAAATAGGTAGCCTCATCTAAATCTAAAATCTTATCAACCTCTTTCTTTGGAATGCATAGCGTATGACCCTCCGCATTGGGATTAATGTCCAGAAACGCAAAATATTGATCATCTTCGGCAATTTTGTAACACGGTATTTCGCCATTAACTATTTTAGTAAAAATGCTTTCCATGGGTTATTTTGAATAATATAAAAAGTCCTATCATTATTGACAGGACTAAATATAAAAAAATTATGTCTTTTTAATTCCTGCTTATTTCAAGAACATCAAATTTCAGGACACCATTTGGAACCTGAATTTCAGCAACATCTCCTACTTCTTTTCCAAGTAATCCTTTACCAATGGGAGAAGTAACAGAAATTTTTCCGGCTTTTAAATCGGCCTCACTTTCAGCAACAAGGGTGTAGCTAATGGTCATCCCATTTTGTTGGTTTTTTAGTTTTACCGTAGAAAGCACCAATACTTTAGAAGTATCCAGCTGAGATTCGTCTATTAACCTGGCGTTGGACAGGGTTTCTTCCAATTTGGCTATTTTTAATTCCAATAACCCCTGGGCTTCCTTAGCCGCATCGTATTCCGCATTTTCAGATAAATCACCCTTATCCCTCGCATCTGCAATTGCTTGCGAAGATTTAGGTCTTTCTACATCCCGTAGGTGATTTAATTCTTCTTTTAATTTTTGTAACCCTTCTGCCGTGTAATAAGACACATTACTCATAGCTTCATTATTTATTGAACTTAAAATAAGTCAAAATCATTAAACAATAAATCCCACGGAACCGCAGGATTAGTTGAAACAATCATTTTGATGTAACTAATTTAATATAAACACGTTAAGTGGATTTATTCTTCAAAATGAGGTTTAACTAATAAGAAAATCCCCTTTTTTAGAGAGGATTTAACGCAAAGATACATATTTTTTGTTCAATTTTGTTTAAGATTTCTAAATTGAATCCTTTTGCTATATGAAAAGAATATGCCTCTGGTTAGTTTTTGTCATGCTACTGGCCTGCAGTAAAGATGAAGGAAACCGTAACCCTTATCTGCAGGAAATTGCTTTCAGATTTGAAGTCAATCTTAATTTACCCTTATATAGTCCTTTGTCCAACACCGGAAATGCAATTTACATTGGAAACCAGGGTGTTGGATTAAGAGGTGTTTTTGTTATCAATAAAGGTTTCGACCAGTTTTTTGCCTGGGAGGCAAGTTGTCCTAATCATGCACCTAATGCATGCTCGACAATGGACCTCAATAGTCAAACGGTAATTTGTTCTTGCGAAGATTATGAATATAATCTGTTCACTGGCCAACAACTAAACAGGCCTGATGACGACAAACAATATTATGACCTTTTATTTTACAATACAACCTTTAATGGAACCACTATTGTGATTTCTAACTAGGTATTGTTTTTAGTGATCCAATATCACAGATATTTCCCTTAAAAGTTCAACGACACACCCAATAAAAAATTAATCCCTGCCTGTGGGTAATACCCGGCGCCTTCTATTGTTGTTATTGTCCCCGGGTTGGAAAAATCATCGTCAAAAGTAAAAAAGTAACCATTAGACTCATATTGGGCATCAAAAATATTGTTTAACAGTCCGGAGAGTACGATGCTTTTTATAAATGAATTGGTTTTTATTGTGTACTGCACATTAAAATCCGTTTGGGTATAATCTTGAAGTACTGAAGCTTCCGCATCAATGTTACCCATATACTGTTTACCCACATATTTGGTGAGTAATGCAATTTGAAATTTTTCACTTGGTTGATAGGAAATGATGTTTCCCAGTACAATTTCCGGTGAATACGCAATATTTGTATTGCCAAGGTTCTGTATCTCACCATCTCTCTGAAATACAAAATCAATATTCTTATTTGAACTCAGTGCTAAATTCGGCTGCCATGTGAAGTGTTTGCCAATACCCACATTGGCATCAATTTCCAGTCCCACCCGGTAACTATCACCTACATTAGACCTTAGCGGGGCTCCTACATCATTTAGTTCGCCGGTTAAAACCAATTGATCTTTATACCGCATATAATACAAGTTTGTACTTATCTGAACAGAAGGTGTCACATATCTCCAGCCCAGCTCAAAATCATTCAGTTTTTCAGGTTTAGGGGAACCATTCTCATAATCGTTCCTATTGGGTTCCCTATTGGCCACAGCAAAAGACAGGTAGAAGTTATTGTTGGTATTTAAGTCATAAGTGACCCCTAATTTAGGGTTGAAGAAGTTGAACGTATCATCCACGATCCCCGTTTCATCTCCATTGGCTCTATAGCCCACATTTCTATATTGTAAATCTCCAAAAAGTCTCCAATGTTTAGAAATCTCATAATTGATTTTTCCAAAGACATTGAAATCCGTTTTTTTGGAATCATCGTCGTAGTACCTATCCCTGATCATACTATTCCCTGCAAAACGGGCCCAGATAATTTCACCGAAATGATCGCCCTCGTAGGAATTCCAACCTCCTCCAAGGATTATATTTGTATTTTCCTTTTGATATTTTGCAGAGAAAACTGTGCCGTAAAAATCGTTATCCAACCAACGCCTGCGGATTAGATCTGTAGTATTTACTTCCTCTCCATCCACTGTTATGGGTTGAAATCCATATGTGGCAAAATCATCATCTTCCCTGAATTGTTCAAAATACCCCCCTCCTTTCGTATAATGAATTGCAATATTTGTACTCCAGAAGGGGGATATTGCCTCATTCCAATGTAATTGAAAATGATTTTGTTTATAGTTATCTTCTTCCTTATCATAAAATTGGGTATTCCCATTTTCATCCGTATAAATCCCCGCCGGGTTAAATGTCCTGTCGGTGGCAAGCGTTTCGGCATCGATACCAAACCATGACTGATAGGTAATTTCATGACCACCAAACAGGAGTGCTTTGACTAATGTATTGTCATCGACATATGCCCCTTGTAAGAAATAAGACTTCAGATCAGAGGAAGCCCTGTCCACATAACCATCCGAAGTTATTCGTGATAATCTACCTGAAATTTCAACATGCTCGTTTAACAATCCCGTACTAAACTTCAGATTGTTGCGTAACGTATTAAAACTGCCATAGGAAGCTGAAATATATCCATAGGCTTCCTGTGAAGTAGCATCTGTAAGTATATTTAAACTTGCACCAAAAGCACCTGCCCCATTGGTAGATGTGCCCACTCCACGTTGTAATTGAAGATTTTCCGTTGAAGATGCAAAATCGGGTAGGTTTACCCAAAATGTGCCATGGGATTCAGAATCGTTATACGGTATCCCATTGATGGTTACATTAACCCGGGTGGCATCGCTGCCGCGAACACGTATTCCTGTATAACCCACGCCAGCACCAGCATCCGAAGTAGTCACCACAGCAGGTAAAAAGTTCATAAGAACAGGAATATCCTGACCCAGATTCCTGGGTGCAATTTCCTCCTTTGCTAGATTAGAAAAGGTTACCGGAGATTCTTTGGTGACCCTTACAGCAGAAACAAGCACTTCATCTAAAACAATCTTTTTTAGTGTGGTAGTATCCGCTTCTTGTTCCTGAGCAAAAATATTTGTGCTGAATAACACCAGAAAACACAACGCAAAAAAAGCCTTCATTCGTAATTCAATTAAACGAATAAAAGAGGTTCTATTCTAAGTTCTTATGATTTATATTTTTTCTGAAGAGACAGAAAAAACTCCAAATGGTGACTTTCACCTCCCTTAGCAGCATTACCTGCTCAGGTTCATTGGGTATAATCTCAGCTTATCCTGAAAACTTTATGATAAAAATCGCAAACAATAATTACGAACTTACCGTAGCGCCATTTCAGGAGTTAGCACCCCTTTTGAGATGTGTCAAAGGTACAATGGTAATTTCAATTTTCATAAAAAACCACCTTCGAATTCTTTAAACTATTAATTAAAGAATTTCATGCTATTCAAATACAAAGTATTGTCCGGATTAAGTTACCTGATGGGTCGGTTTTAAAAGGTCATTTACGGTTTTTACAGGATTAAATGTAAACAAGGGGACTTCTACGAATAGGGTATTCCAAAAAGCCATTGCCCCATTCCATAATCCGGGTAATTCCAACGCTTTTAATTCTTTTCCATCCTTTGTTTTTTTACTTATAAAACCCTGTTTGGTATCGACATAGTTTAAAAGGTTATATTTTTCACCTCTGAAATTTCTGACCCCACATACGATATCGACCGGATTAAAATGCGTTGAATTCTTAAAAATAGCCATTTGTCCTTCATCAGCTGTATCTACCTGTGCAGATTCCACTATCTGCAATGAAATATGTCCATGCGCATCTCTTATCCAAAAAGGTCCCCCACC
Organism: uncultured Eudoraea sp.; assembly: GCF_947258925.1. Taxonomy (GTDB): domain Bacteria; phylum Bacteroidota; class Bacteroidia; order Flavobacteriales; family Flavobacteriaceae; genus Eudoraea. The sequence continues at coordinate 12,539 of NZ_CAMYKG010000001.1, forward strand.
AGGTTCCCCTTCATTCTTAACCATCCCGCAAATCCGAATTGGCCTGTTAATTTTGTCTTTTAAAATTTCTAATTGCTCGGCGATACTAAAACTAGAAAAACTGTCTAAAAACCTGACATTGAGTTCATTTTCCAAAAACGTCTTGATTTCGTGTAATTGTTCTCCATTGATGTCATTTCTATCCAATAGATCTGCATAAGAAAATGCTTTCTGCTGTACTTCCAGAAGCAGACCTGCGAGTATTTTCTTGCTTCTTACAACTTTATCCTGAACACCGGGCACAACCACATTATCAATGTTTTTAATAAAGATTATATCGGCATTTTGTTCATTTAGGTTCTCAATTAGTGCCCCATGGCCTCCTGGCCTAAATAATAATGAGCCATCTTCATTTACAAAGGGTTCATTTTCCAAAGTTACAGCTAGCGTATCGGTTGAGGGTTTTTGATTGGAATAGGTAACCTCAAATTCGGTCTGTGTTGCTTTTGTTACCCTTGGTCCGGCAATTTTTAGAGTTTCTGCAAATAAGGGATGGTGATTTTCAGAAATAGTAAAATGCAATTTTGCGGTATTGTTTACGGCAGCATAACCGGCAGCCTCTTTAAGGTGTTCCTCAAACGGAGTTATTGTAAATTTGCCATATTTGTGGAAGGGCAAAAGTCCTTTCGGGTAGAAACCATAGTTGAGTCCATCCTCTAATAGCATTTCGGAAACAAAACGATATGCTAATTCACCCTTAGATTTAGTATTATTTTTTATCCTTTTTTGAACCTCCTCGTAAAAGGGGAATTCTTCTATCTTTTCAAAAAAGGTCTTTAACTCGGTATTATTTTGTCTCTTTAAAAAGACTTCTAAATCTTCGACGGCAGGATCAAAATGCTCCAAAAACTTATAAAGAGATTTGAACATCCTTGAAGCAGCACCAGATGCAGGGACAAATTTTAATAAACTTAAAAGACTTTCTAGGTTTTCAAATATATTTATTAAACTTTTCTCCCTGGACGTACTCAATTTAATAATCCCGTCTGAAACTATTGCGGCCTTTTCCAATCGAACAAAAGGGATTCCTTCTTTGAATATTTCTATCTGATTCAGAACCTTTTCTTTAGAAATTCCTTTCTTTTGAAGTTGTTGTACATCTAATGGTGATAATTCAATCATTTATCCAGTAATTTATCAATATGCTTAATCGCCAGAGCCAACCTTTCATCTTTGCCGCCCTTTAAAATAACAAAATTCCTATCATACTTTTCTAAAGTTCCTTTAAAATACTTAAACATTCGCTCTCGTTCATTCGGTTTATCCCGGAGATCATCTTTCTTCCACGGAATATCGATAGAAGTAAGCAGATATAGATCATAGGAATTCTCTAAAGCGTATCTTTCCAAAACAGGATCACAATAACCTAGATAGTACGCTTCAGAATATACTTTGGTCTCCAATAAATCTGTATCACAAATAAGAAGTTCCTTTGCAATTACAGAAAAGGAATTCTCTAATCGAATTTGTCCTTCTGCTATGGGAATAAGATCATGAGGTTCGCACGTAGTGCGTTCTTTATCCCACTTTTCCTGCAAATATTCCCGTGCGTATTCCGGCACCCATTCAGTTTTATAATGCTTAGCAAGTTCCATGGCCAGGGTCGTCTTTCCGGATGATTCAGGTCCAAAAAGGACTACTTTAATAAGGTCACTGGACTTTTGTTTAAGTTTTTCTTCCATGCCATATAACCGTAAATAGCAATTATGGTGAATAATAAATATTGAAGTGATGTAAAAATTAGTCCTTTATACAAATATAATGGAACTGTAATTACATCACCAATGATCCAATAGGTCCAATTTTCCAATTTTTTCTTAGCCATAAGCCACATTCCCACAAAGAAAATAGCGGTTGTGAGCGTATCAACATAAGCTGTCCAGCTATTGAATTTATCAAATAAGGTATAAACCAGAAAAACAAAGACAAAAGCACTTACAAACAGTAATAAAGACCATTTTTTTTCCAGCTTATTGGTTCTGGTTATTGGAATAAAATGGTCTGCATCTACTTTTCTTGTCCAGAAATACCAACCTATTATACTCATGCTAAAATAATAAGCATTAATGAGCATATCGCCCAGTAAACCATATATCCATAGAATATATACAAATATCCCCGTGCTTATTATTCCGGTGGGAAATACAAGGATATTTTCCCTTTTAGCGTACCACACACTTAAGAGCCCAAAAATAACCCCTATCATTTCAAGAAGGATTATAAATGTAGGAGTATCCCGGTACTGTGCAAATACCCAATCAAAAATCTGGCTCATACTTGCTCCGGTCTGTTTTTACAATTTTTATATACATTAAACCATTATCCATTAATTCCAAGGCAAGTTTAATTTCATTGGTAAGTAATTTCATCACCTCATCATAGTCACCATAAACCTGTGTACTTAATGGATTTTCCAATACCACAAGCCCGGATTTGCGTAACTTTTTAATGAACCCAATTATAGGCTCTTCAAAATCATCCTGAAGTGGTGTCAGGGTCAGTTCAACAGATATATTCATAACTTGTAAATTAAAATAAGGCAAGACTTTTTATTATTCCTTTTTTTCAATTGCATAAACACAGGTAAATCCTTCAAATTCGAGAAATGAAACATCATACTCAGATGTGCATCCTTCATATTTAATAATGCCTTTAGTAGTAGTATCGGTTTTAATAAAATCATCGATATATATATGCTGTAAAAAACTTAGGCCATGTGTTGCATATATTTTGAAAAGGGACTCTTTAGCACCCCAAATAATTGTTAGTTTTTTGATAATTTCAATTGAATTCTCAACCTCAGGGTTTACTTTTAAGGTGCTGAATTTATGGCCAATACGAATTATTTTATTGCGTTGTTTTTCAATATCAATCCCAACCTGATCTTTCTGACTAATAATTATACCCGTAAAATGATAGGAATGCGTAATGGAGATATTATTTCCATCCTTCAAATGCGGCTTCCCATATGAGTCGTAATATAGATCATGATCAACATAACCAGCCAGACCCATCAAGTGTCGTATACTTAAGAATCCTCTTCTGTGAAGTTCAGACTTCATTCCGTCCATTCTGGACTGGCAAATATCTGTGAGTTGAATATTTAAAGAAAGTTCGTTTTCAGTCTCCGTAATTTTCCAAATGTATACCTTGGTATTGGGATCTACTGTTATAGTTTTGTAAAGAGGCATGCAATATTTTGAGTTATCATTACCTTTGCACTTCAAAAGTATAAAAGGCTTTCCGCAAGACGAAAGTAAAAAATAAAAAGATATGAAAACCAAGACAATACCATATGTGCCGTTTAAAGTCAAGGACATTGCTTTAGCGGAATGGGGAAGAAAAGAAATACGATTGGCTGAAGCCGAAATGCCAGGGCTTATGGCTTTGCGTGAAGAGTATAAAAAAGAACAGCCCCTTAAAGGTGCCAGAATTGCCGGCTGTCTCCACATGACAATTCAAACAGCTGTGCTAATTGAAACACTTACCGCCCTGGGCGCAGATGTTACCTGGAGTTCATGCAACATATTTTCTACTCAGGATCATGCCGCTGCGGCCATTGCTGCTGCCGGTATACCGGTATATGCGTGGAAAGGAATGAATGAAGAGGAATTTAATTGGTGTATAGAGCAAACCCTGTTTTTTGGTGAAGATCGCAAGCCACTCAATATGATATTGGATGACGGAGGAGATCTAACCAATATGGTACTAGACGAATTTCCGGAACTTACATCCGGAATTAAAGGTCTTTCAGAAGAAACAACTACCGGGGTACACAGGTTATATGAGAGATTCAAAAATGGGATCTTGCCTATGCCAGCTATAAATGTGAATGATTCGGTGACAAAATCCAAATTTGATAACAAATATGGCTGCAAGGAAAGTGCGGTTGATGCAATTCGCAGGGCCACGGACACTATGCTTGCTGGAAAACGCGTGGTTGTTGCCGGATATGGAGACGTTGGAAAAGGAACAGCCGCTTCGTTCAGAGGGGCAGGAGCCATTGTAACTGTTACGGAAATAGACCCCATCTGTGCGCTACAGGCGTGTATGGATGGTTTTGAGGTTAAAAAACTGAATTCTGTAGTGGGTAATGCGGATGTAGTAATTACGGCGACCGGAAATAAAGACATAATCAAAGAAGAGCATTTTAGGGCTATGCGAGATAAGGCCATTGTCTGCAATATTGGTCATTTTGATAACGAAATTGATATGGCCTGGTTAAATGACAACTATGGCAATACCAAAGACGAGATAAAACCGCAGGTGGATAAGTATACTATAAATGGAAAAGATATTATAGTTCTTGCCGAAGGTCGTTTGGTTAACCTGGGATGTGCTACTGGTCATCCAAGTTTTGTTATGAGCAACTCATTTACCAATCAAACCCTTGCCCAAATAGAGCTTTGGAAGAATAGCGATAACTATGAAAATAAGGTTTACATGCTACCCAAACATTTGGATGAAAAGGTTGCTAAGCTACATCTTGAACGCTTGGGTGCTGAACTAACTGAACTGCGAAAAGATCAGGCTTCTTATATCGGTGTTGAGGTTAAAGGTCCTTTTAAGCCAGATTATTACAGGTATTAGGAATAAATAAAACTTAATTAAAAACATAAAAAAACCCATTATGAAAAACATAATGGGTTTTTAATTTGAGTTATTTATTTGAGCATTATGCTTCAAAAGGCTCTATAGAAACATAGGATTTTCCACCTGCCTTTTTTTCAAATTTTACCAGACCGTCTACTTTGGCATGTAATGTATGATCTTTCCCAAGATAAACATTATTACCAGGGTTGTGTTTGGTACCACGTTGTCTTACAATGATATTTCCAGCTATAGCAGCCTGACCACCAAAAATCTTAACACCTAAGCGTTTCGATTCTGATTCTCTACCGTTTTTAGAACTACCTACACCTTTTTTATGTGCCATGATATTAAATTTTACACCAACCCTAGAGTTGGCATTCGTTATTAACTTTTTACTTTTTTAAAGCCTCTATTAGATCAGCCTTCTTCATTGAAGAGATCCCTGAGATACCCTTTGCTTTGGCCATTTCTTTTAATTCCGCTACCGTCTTTTTACTTAAATCAAGTGCTTCTTTAGGAGCTGCCTTCGTTTTTTCAACTTTGGCTTTTGGAGCTTCAGCTTTTGGAGCTGCTTTTTTTACAGGGGCAGCTTTTGCAGGAGCTTCTTTTTTAGTTTCAGACTTAGCAGCCTTCTTTTTCGCACCTTTGGCAACGATTCCTTCAATAACCAGTTCAGTTAAATACTGTCTGTGGCCATTCTTTTTTCGATACCCTTTTCGTCTTTTCTTTTTAAAGACAATTACTTTGTCTCCTTTGAGATGTTTAACGACTTTAGCCTCTACCTGGGCTCCGTCTATAGCCGGGGCGCCAATTGTAATGTTTGCACCATCTTCAAGTAAAAGAACATTCTGAAAAGAAACTTTTTTTCCTTCTTCTTCCTGTAAACGATGAACATATACTTTTTGGTCTTTAGCAACCTTAAATTGCTGCCCTGCTATTTCTACAATTGCATACATAGCGTATATATTAATGATTTTTAATTCTCTTTTAAAAGAGTTTCAGGCCCTGTTACACAATTCAGGTGCTCCAAAGGCGGGTGCAAATATACTGCTTAATTGGGAAATCACAAGAGTTTTTTATCCTAAACAGGATTTTTCTTCAGCTTCCTCGGTGTTTTAAACAACTGCATAAAAGTAAGTGTTAGGACAAGGGTAGTTGCAAAACCCATAATTGCCACTGTGAAGAATACAATTCCTTGAAAGTTTTTAAAATTATTGAACCAAGTTGTAGAAAGTTTCTTTAAAAACTCCGTATTAATTTCTGTAGCGTAAAAAGCAAAAAAGATCGTAAATATTATTGTAGCTACAAAGCCGGTTACAATTCCAGTTTTAAACCCCAGTCCATAGTTGAAATTTTCTTTTTGCTCAAGTCTATTATATTTAATAGCCTCATATATTCCAAAACCTGTGATTACACCATTAAAAAGACTGTAAAACACATTGGTGTGCAAATCAAAAAGTGAAAGGATCAAAAAATAAGCTATTAGACTGCCACTAGTGGCAATACCAAATCTTATGGGAAGTGTTAATCTCTTCATCGCTGATATTTTTTACTGTTCGGTTTTAAATCTAAGAAATTAAGTGTAATTATAATATAAAATCTTGTTAAAGAAGCAGAGTTTTCCCGCATATACCACTAAAAAATTTATCTTAGCTGCTCTTTTAAATACAAGTATTAACAAGATAAATACATAAACCAATCTATGAATTCAAGATCTATGAAAAGTAAATGTTTTTTACTGCTGTTAGCATTCCTGACTGCTCTGACAGTTAGTGCTCAAGAAGTAGTCTATGAGGAATACGACCTGGATAATGGACTACATGTCATTCTGCATCAGGATAATACGGCTCCAGTGGTGACTACATCTGTAATGTACCACGTTGGTGGTAAGGACCGAACGGAAGGACGTACGGGTTTTGCCCATTTTTTTGAACACCTGTTGTTTGAGGGTACAAAGAATATTAAGAAAGGTAAATGGTTCGAAATAGTCTCATCTAATGGTGGACAAAACAATGCCAATACCTCCCAGGATAGGACATACTACTATGAAGTATTTCCATCAAACAACCTGGAACTAGGCTTATGGATGGAATCTGAACGTATGCTTCACCCGGTTATTGATCAAACCGGTGTAGATACACAACAGGAAGTTGTAAAAGAGGAAAAGAGGCTTAGCTACGATAATAGGCCTTATGGACAATTACTACCTGTCTTAGGCAAAAGCCTATTTAAAGTTCATCCTTATAAAGACCCTAACATTGGGTACATGGAAGATCTGGACGCAGCTACACTGGAAGATGTTATTGCCTATAACAAAAAATATTACGTTCCCAATAACGCGGTTTTAGTTGTTGCTGGGGATATTGATGTTGCGAAAACGAAAAAAATGGTTTCAGATTATTTTTCTACTATTCCAAGAGGGGAAGATATTGAAAGGAATTTTCCAAAGGAGACCCCTATTACAGAGGAAGTTAAGGTGACCGCTTATGATGCCAATATTCAAATTCCTGCAGTAGGCGTTGCCTACAGAATCCCCGGTTTTAAGGAGAGAGATGCTTACATTCTTGATATGGTCTCTACTTATCTAAGTGATGGTAAAAGCTCAAAACTCTATAAAAAGATTGTAGATGAACAAAAACAAGGATTACAAGTAGGGGCTATCAATATAGGGCAAGAAGATTATGGCATGTACTTGGTTTATGCGCTTCCTGTGGGCCAAACTTCTCTGGATGTTCTGGTTACTGAAATGGAAGAGGAAATATCCAAAGTACGTTCAGAATTGATTTCGGAGAACGATTATCAAAAGCTACAAAACAAGTTTGAAAATAACTATGTAAACTCTAACTCCAGTATCGAAGGTATTGCAAATTCTCTTGCAAGATATTATATGCTTTACGGAGATACTGAGTTAATAAATAAAGATATAGAGATTTACCGTTCCATTACCAGGGAAGAGATTAAGGCTGTTGCTCAGAAATATCTAAACCCAAATCAAAGGGTAATTATCGACTACTTACCAAAAGAAAAAATTGACAACTAAGACTATGAAAAAACTATATTTTACACTTGTTCTAATACTCTCAACCATTGCACTTTCTGCCCAGATAGATAGGAGTGTAATGCCTAAACCAGGACCCTCGCCGGAAATCAATCTAAAAGACCCTCAACGTTTTGAACTCATTAATGGTCTAAAGGTTTTAGTTGTAGAAAATCATAAATTACCCAGGGTTTCCATACAACTCACAATAGACAATCCACCGGTTGCTGAAGGTGATAAGGCTGGTGTTTCAGTTCTTACAGGGAGTTTATTGGGAAATGGCTCGAAATCAATTTCGAAAGATGATTTTATTGAAGAGGTCGATTTTCTTGGTGCGCGCATCAACTTTGGATATCAAAGTGCATTCGCATCCTCTTTATCTAAATATTTCCCCAGGATTTTGGAGCTTATGGCAGATGCCGCAATTAATCCAAACTTTACACAGGAAGAATTCGATAAAGAGAAGGCTAAATTTATTACCGGGTTAAAAACGGAGGAAAAGGATGTGTCTGCTATCGCCAACAGAGTTAGGAGTGCTTTAGCCTACGGCACTAATCATCCTTACGGAGAATTCGCAACAGAGGAAACGGTAAACAATGTTACCCTGGCAGATGTGGAAAGGTTTTACAGGGAATTATTTGTTCCTGCAAATGCTTACCTGGTTGTTATTGGAGACGTGAAATTTGATGACGTTAAAGAATTGGTTACTAATAGCTTTGATGATTGGATTAAGGCGGCACCACCTTCTTTGGGGTATTCAGAACCCGTGGATGCACAATATACTCAGATCAACTTTGTAGATGTTCCTAATGCGGTTCAATCTGAGGTAGCTGTGCAAAATCTTGTAAATCTTAAGATGAAAGACCCGGATTATCTTGCTGCTCTTGTAACCAATCGCATTTTAGGCGGAGGCGGTGAAGCCCGACTTTTTCTTAATTTAAGGGAAGACAAAGGGTATACCTATGGATCTTATTCTAGGATAGGTAATGATAAATATGCTCCATCAAGATTTAGAGCTACTGCCAGCGTAAGAAACATAGTAACGGATAGTGCGGTGGTAGAAATATTAAAAGAAGTAGACCGCATCACAAAAGAACCAGTCTCAGAAATAGAGTTAAAAAATACAAAAGCTAAATATATTGGAAATTTTGTATTGGCTTTAGAGCAGCCTTCTACTATTGCGAGATATGCCCTGAATATTGAAACCGAAGGCCTGCCGAAAGACTTCTATAAGACCTATTTGGAACGGATAAATACAATTACGGTTGAAGATGTACAGCAAGCTGCCCAGAAATATTTCCATATTAATAACGCCAGAATAGTAGTAGCCGGAAAAGGAAGTGAAGTTTTGGAAAATCTGGAAAAAGTTGCGTTTAATGGTAGAACTTTACCCATAAGTTATTACGATAAGTACGCAAACTCAGTAGAAAAACCAAATTACGAAATTGCCTTACCTGAAGGTGTTAATGTAAAAAGCGTCTTAGACTCGTATTTTGAGGCTATAGGAGGTAAAGCTGCTGTGGATAAAATTCAATCTTTAAAACTGGTTTACGAAGGTTCTGCTATGGGATCAACCATTAAAACCGAGGAAAAAAGAACTGCAGATAAATATGTGCAAACTACTTTTATGAATGATGCTCCTATGATGGGGCTTATTGCAAAAGGAGATGAGTTATTTATGAAGCAAGGTGGCAATAAGGTCCCTCTGCCCCCGGAAATGCAACAGGATATGAAGTCCACAATGGGAATTTTTCCCGAACAGGGAATTGCTTTAAATTCTAATGCAAAACTATTGGGAACTGAAGAAGTTGATGGCAAAGATGCTTATAAAATTGAAGTCCCCGGATCAACTGTTCAGGCGACATATTTTTACGACGTGGAATCAGGATTAAAAGTTAAAGAATCAACGGTAATCACAATGAATGGTCAAACCCAGAACCAGGAGGTGAATTATAAAGAGTATCAGGAGGTAGATGGAATTAAATTCCCTTCTGTTAAGGTTGGTTCCATGGGGCCTCAGATGATTGAGACCAAGTTGCTGGAGGCTGTTATAAATGTAGAGGTTAATGAGGCAGATTTTGAATAAGCCCTGCTAAAAATATCCTAATAAAAGAAGACCCGCTCTGAAAAGCGGGTCTTCTTTTTCGATACTATTTAACCAAAGGAAAGGTATTATCCGGTTTTGCGAATAGACGCTTCACCAATAACAACCCCTTTATCTACATTGGCATTTCCCTGGTACTCTATATCTGCTTCCCCATAACAAGTTACTTTCAGTTTGTCTGATACATTTACCCTAAATTCACTTTCGCCATAAGCAGTGATTTTTGTGGATGAATTCTCCATTTTCAGCGTGTTTACCTCGCTTTCACCATATGCGTTATATTTTTGATGATTGACTGTACCGCTTTTAACTTCGAGATAACTTTCGCCATAAATGGCCACGGAAAGGTGTTGCAATGATAGTTTATCCATATAAACTTCTGATTCCCCGTAGATTGTTAATTCCAATTCGTTTTGATCTATAGGACTTTCACATTTGATGGTTTCTTCCCCCCTGACAGATAGCTTCTTTAACATTTTATAGGTGATGTTTGCAGTTACCATAGTACCGTCGTAAATATCTTTTCTTCCTGAATAATCTTCACCTTTTACTTTTTTACTTTTGGTATACATCTTTGCATCATCCAAATATATACGCAAGGTCCCTTTAACCACCTCGATATTTATTTTCTCTCTTGGCACCTCCACGTTCTCAAGAACAACAGTTTCCCTATCTCCTTCCATCAAATTCACTTCAATATGTGGACTGATAATGACTTTTGAAAATGGTTCAACGGCAATAGTTGCAGATTGAGCAAACAACATTGGTAATCCCGCAAATAAAAATGCAATTACTATCCCAGATTTTACTGCTACATTCATGTTTAGAAATTTATATAGTTAATCTTCATTTACTTCAAAGAGTCGCCTCTGATGCAAATGTTACACAAAATCAGATATTATTTTATTTTTTGTTTGTTTATTAAGTATACCCCTAATATTATGATACAAGCGGCAAGGAACTGGGGTAATATAAAATTTTCCCCATCTAGAACTCCCCAGAATATTCCAACCAGGGGTATTAAATAAGTAACCGAAACTGAAAATACCGGGGACGAGATTTGAATTAATCTATTAAACATTACCTTGGCAATACATGTTCCCAGCACACATAGGATAATTATATATCCAAGTGAGCTTAAGAAATACTCTCCTTCCAGCACTTTGTCCTCGAATACACCGGAGAAAGGCACTATTATCAATGCCGGTATTAACATAATTGTAAAATTGCCCACTGCAATACCTAAAGGGGTTACGTCGTATAATTTACTTTTTATAATATTTGCATTAAAAGCGTAACAGATGGTTGCCATGATAACCAAACCGGCATACCAATAATTTTGCTCAGGGTTGATCTCTGCGCCAATATAAATGAGTAAAATAGCCCCGAGCAAACCTACAATTACACCTATAAATTGATTGCGATTAAAGGTAATCCTAAAAAAAAAGTAACCTACAATGATGGTAAACAGAGGTACTAGCGAATTAAGTATAGAAGCTATGCTACTATCTATTTGAGTCTGGGCAAAAGCAAAGAGAAAAACAGGAATAAAACTACCTACTAGCCCGGATATAGCAACCCATTTCCATTCTTGTTTCGTTATACCCCGAAGTGTTTTTACTCCCAATATCAATAAAAGGATAGCCGCTATTATGATGCGGAGTACTCCTAATTGAACCGGAGTGAATCCCAGTAAACTCTTTTTTATAAGTATATAAGACGTTCCCCAGATAATGGAAAGAATTATAAGGTATACCCATTTTCTGTTTAAGTCGCTCATTACAACTTTCTATTCGGAAAAAGGCTTGCTTTTTAATAGAAAAAGCCTCAGTTTTTCTTAATTTTATCTCATCAAAATTCCATCATTATGAGAATAAAATTTGCTTCTTTTGCCACTTTAATTTTAGTGATCTTTATATCGTGTAAAGAAAAAGAAAAGAAATCTGAATCCCTTACACAAATGAAAGAAGTTATGGCCATCCATGATGAAGTTATGCCAAAGATGGGCACCATAAGTAAGCTTGTAGCAGAACTTAAACCAAAAGTAGATTCCACAGAAGCGGGAATGTCCTATGGTAATGCCATGAAAGATTTGCAGGCTGCTCATAAATCCATGATGGATTGGATGAAAGGTTTTGGGGATCGCTTCACTTCCGATGAAATTTTGAATGGGGCTGCACTAACAGAACAAAAACAAGAATGGTTGAATGAGGAAGAAGAGAAAGTTAAAGCTCTGAAAATACAAATCAATAGCAGTATTGAAAATGCAGAAAAATTACTGGAATAATTGTTTAAAAGGGTAAATTATTCAAATCTACATTTCCTCCTGAAATAATTATTCCGATCTGTTTCTTGTGAAATCGATCCTTTTCCCGAATCAAAGCTGCCAGGGCAACAGCGCTTGAAGGTTCTACAATAATTTTTAACCTTTCCCAAATTAGGCGCATTGCACTGACTATCTCGTCTTCAGTGACACGTATAATATCATGAACATGTTCAAGGATTATTGGAAAGGTTTGGTCCCCTAAGACTGTTTTTAAACCATCTGCAATCGTGTTGGTAGTATCATTCGATTCAATTTTACCGCTATGAAAGGAACGGTAGGCATCGTCTGCTTCAAAAGGTTCTCCGCCAACCACCTTACAATTATTTCCAAAATAATTTGCGGCCAGCGCTGTACCTGCAATTAATCCTCCACCTCCTACAGGGGCGAAAATATAATCTAGTTTGGGGTAATCTTTCAACAATTCCAGGGCTGCCGTACCTTGTCCAATTATCACATTCATATCATTTGAAGGGTGGATAAAAGTTGCTCCTGTTTCATAGGCAATTTTACTGGCTGTTGTAATTCGTGCTTCAATGGTAGGGGCGCATTCTATAATATTTCCCCCGTATTGGCCCACTGCAACTTTCTTAACTTTTGGGGCATTTGAGGGCATAACTATATAGGCTTTTACCTCAAGACTCTGAGCTGCAAGAGAAAGTGCCTGAGCGAAATTCCCGGATGAATGAGTCACTACACCCTTTGTCCTTTCTTTTTCGGATAATAACAATATGGCATTAGTTGCACCTCTCATTTTATAGGCTCCCATTCGTTGAAAATTCTCACATTTAAAAAACAATTGAGCGCCTGCAATGTCATCTAACAATCGGGACTTTAATACGGGAGTCCTGTGGATATAGGGTTTTATCCTGTTGTGGCAGTCGAGAAGTTGTTGTTTATACATGACTTAGAATTCTTTTAACTAGAAAAACTTCGGGCATTTCTAATTCTTCCACCGCAATGTTTCCATAATTCTCCTAATGTCCTTTTGCAGATATACCGCAGCAGGATAAATGGAATCATAGTTGGGCTTTGCCCGGAAGTAAAGAGATCCTGTTACAAAATGGTTTGTACTATCGGTTACATAAAATTGGGCCTGTGAAGCTGCATTACCCAATACCTCATAAAACATCCCATATACAAGGTCTTTTTCATTAATAAACGGCTGCTCCATAATGTTATCTGCCTTAACTACGTGCTCATAAGACAATTTTTGTGCATCAGTAAGCAACTCTTCAAGGTTGTTGTCCACCTTTTTATAAGTTAAAAATATGGAACCTTTCATCACAGGATAATCCAGCGTTACCGCGAAGTTTCTGTTCTTCGTAATTTTCGCCATTTTGTTATATTCAAATTGAAATTTTTCCGTAACAAGTGTATCGGCCTGCGACGAGGGGTATTCTAAACGAAGCATAGCTTTCGGCTTCGGAATGTAATCCTCCTTGCATGACACTGTAATTACAGCAAAAACCAAAAATAGTAGATATAACTTACGATTCATGAGGCAAGGATACTTTAATTTGTTTTAAACGCTTCTTATCCAGGCTTTCTACCACAAATTGATATTCTTGAAAAGTCACTTTTTCTCCCCGTTTAGGGAAACTGCCTGCGATTTCAAGTACAAATCCTGCAATTGTTTCAGATTCTCCTTTTTGTAACTCAAAATCTTCCTCATTTTCAATCTTAACTACCCTGTAAAAGTCTTTTAAGGTTGTTTTTCCCTCAAAGACATAATTATAGTCATCAAGTTTTGAAAATACAAGGTCTTCGTCATCAAATTCGTCAGAGATATCACCTACTATTTCCTCAATCACATCCTCCAGAGTCACAATTCCGGAAGTGCCACCATACTCATCAACAACTACAGCCAAGTGATTTTTTTTATCCTGAAATTCTAATAATAGATCATCGAGTTTTTTATTTTCAGGCACAAAGTATGGTTCCCGTATTAACGTTAACCAATTAAAACTCTTCCTGTCAATATAAGGAAGTAAATCCTTCACATAAAGCACTCCCAATACATTATCCATATTTTCTGAGAACACAGGAATTCTGGAATACCCCTGATTCTTTATTTCTTCCAATACCTCTGTGAATTTCATGTCTTCACTAAGAGCGAAGATATCTATGCGTGGTCTCATTACCTGTTTTGTATCTGTATTTCCAAAAGTAACAATCCCTTCTAAAATTTTTTGTTCTTCCTTAGAAGTATCGCCTTCAGAGGTAAGTTCCAGAGCCTGAGATAAATGATCTACGCTTAAGTTGGATTTCTGTTTCCCCAATCTGTTATACATAAAAAGAGTTGCAGAACGCATTGGCGAACTAAGTGGTGTTAAAAGGAAATCAAGAATTTTAAGAGGATAAGCCATAAAAAGCGAAAATTGGATTTTATTCCTATTCGCATAGATCTTAGGCAGTATTTCACCAAACATCAATATCAGGAAGGTAGCGACTAAAACTTCCAACAAAAAACGCACTGATACCAGACCGAAGAGTTGGTAGTTTATTTCCGAAAATATAACATCCCCAATAGAATTGAACAAGAGAACAATACCAATATTAATGGCATTATTAGCAATAAGTATTGTTGCCAATAGTTTTTTAGGATACTCTAACAACTTAACCACAATTCTTCCTTTGGAAGTCTTCTTTTCTTCTATTTCATTTAAATCTGTTTGAGAAAGCCCAAAAAAAGCTACTTCGGCACCTGAGATAAGCGCCGACGAAAATAAAAGTAGAATCAGGATTACAACCTTTAATACAAAAGTGCTGTCGATCATTACAAAATTCAAAAATAAACCAAGGGGGTCAGGGTCCAATAGTCAAAATTTACTTTTATTTGATTAGAACGGTAAATCGTCGTCCTGTTCTTGATCTTTTACAGCATGCACTTCCCGGGCACTATTCTGTTGTATTGTTCCGGAATTTGGTTGGTTCTTTGGAATATCGGTTGCTGCGTTAGCCATACTTTCTTTCTTAGTAGATAGAAAAGTAAAATCCTGAACATTTATTTCTGTAGTATATCGTGTATTGCCATCCTCACCCTGCCATTGTCTGGTTTTTAACCTTCCTTCCACATATATTTTATCTCCTTTGCTAAGGTATTTTTCACAAATTTCTGCTGCTTTATTACGAACGACAATATTATGCCATTCCGTATTTGTGACTTTTTCGCCTGTTTGTTTGTTTGTGTACGTTTCATTTGTGGCGATCGGAAATCTTCCTATACAGTTGCCGCCTTCAAAATAATGCATTTTTACTTCGTCTCCCAGATGCCCAATCAGCATAACTTTATTCAATGTTCCGCTCATAATATTTTAATTATCCCAAAAGTACGAATTTTTGAGTGTTTTTATGAATTCTGCAATTAAAACAGGTACAGGATATTTTTCTAGGTCTGCAGGTGACATCCCACTTTTTAAACGATTAGATGTTTTAACAATCCAGAATTTTGTGTACAGGTGTTGATGTGATAATTTATGTACCACCATTTTGTCAGAAGACTCATATATATGGTGAGGTTCCTCTAGTGTAAGAATACCAGGTATCTGCTGCTTAATCTCTGTTATACCAACTTCATTGGACGTTTCCAATAAAGGGAATTCATACAAATGCTGCCAAATATCTTTTGCGGACCTTTTTGTGAGACTTAAATTCCCTTCTTTATCAACTACCACGAGGTAATTGAAAAAACGTTTCCTTATTTTAGTCTTTTTAAGTTTCACAGGGTATTTGTCTACACTATTTGTTTGAAGTGCCACACAGGTTTGATTCAATGGACAGGATAAACAAAGTGGCTTTTTAGGCGCACATTGAATGGCCCCGAATTCCATAATCCCCTGATTGTAATCCCTTATTTGCTCTGAGTTCAAAACTTTACGCGCCAGTTTTTTGAAATATGATATTCCTTCAGAACCATTTATTGGAATATCTATCCCAAAATACCTCGATAAAACCCTATAAACATTTCCATCTACCACAGGTTCAGGCTTTTGGTAACTTATAGATGCGATAGCGCTTGCAGTATAGTCTCCCACACCTTTTAATTTTATCAATTCCTCGTAGGTATCGGGAAAGTAACCATCGTATTCCTCTACAATTGTTTTTGCTGTAAAATGCAAATTCCTTGCTCGGGAATAATATCCGAGACCCTGCCACAGTTTTAGTACCGTTTCTTCCTCAGCATCGGCCAGATCATAAACTGTAGGAAACTCTTCTACAAATTTGAGGTAGTACGGTGTCCCCTGCGCTACCCTGGTTTGTTGTAATATAATTTCGGAAAGCCATATTTTATATGGATCAGTAGTCTCACGCCAGGGGAGTGACCTTTTGTTTTCAGAATACCAATGAAGAATTTTTTTTGAAAACGACATCACTAAAAATACTAAGGAGCAAAAGTAAGAGTTTATATACTTAAAATTAGTTTATTAAGCAGAAAGAATGAATTTAATTTATATATTTGCAAGCTTGAAAAACTTACAGAAATTTAAAATATTAAAATGACGAAAGCGGATATTGTATCGAGAATCTCAGAAAAACTAGGTATAGAAAAAGGCGACGTGCAAGCAACTGTTGAGAGTTTTATGGAAGAAGTTAAATCTTCTTTAGAAAATGGAGATAACGTGTATCTCCGAGGATTTGGCAGTTTTATTATCAAAACTAGAGCGGAAAAAACTGGTAGAAATATTTCTAAAAATACCACTATCAAAATACCGGCTCATAATATTCCTGCGTTTAAACCTGCGAAGGTTTTTGTTGAAGGAGTAAAGAGCAACGTACAAATAAAATAATAACAGCAATAAAAAGTATAATTTCATGCCGAGTGGTAAAAAAAGAAAAAGACACAAGGTAGCTACCCACAAAAGGAAAAAAAGACGGAGAGCTAACCGCCACAAGAAAAAGTAGTTATAAAACTACTTTTTCATTTTATACGTTCATTGACATAGAAATTCAAAAAAAGAATTTCAACGGGTTTATACAACCTGTTACGACTATTGTTTAATCAATTCGTACTAGTTTATAGTTTACGAATAAAATTTAAATCAGGTGAATAGAGAATTAATCGTAAGATCCAATTCTAATACCGTTGATTTTGCCTTATTAAATGATGGAAAACTCATAGAACTTCATAAAGATGAAGACGATAATAATTTCAATGTTGGCGATATTTTAATTGCCAAAGTCCGAAAACCAGTTACTGGTCTCAATGCTGCATTTGTGAATGTAGGTTATGAAAAAGATGCTTTCTTACATTATCATGACCTTGGACCGCAATTATCCAGTATGTTGAAATTTATTAAGTTAGTGAGTACCGGGAAATTGAGAGATTATTCCCTGAAAAATTTTCCATTTGAAAAAGATATTGATAAGCATGGAAGCATTAATAATGTAATCAAAGCTAATCAGTCACTTTTAGTGCAAATTGTTAAAGAACCCATTTCTACTAAAGGACCCCGAATTAGTTCCGAACTTTCTATAGCCGGACGTTATTTGGTTATGGTTCCTTTTTCAAATCGTGTTTCCGTATCACAAAAAATAGGAAGCAGTAAAGAGAAAGACAGGCTTAAAAGGCTAGTAAAAAGCATTAAACCCAAAGGGTTTGGGGTAATTATCAGAACAGTTGCAGAAGGCAAAAAAGTAGCAGAATTAGACAGAGATCTTCATAACTTGCTGAACAAGTGGACAGCAATGTGTAAGAAATTGTATAAAGCGCCAACACCTTCAAAAGTATTGATTGAGCTAAATAGAGCTTCGTCAATTTTGAGAGATGTTTTTAATGATTCGTTCAGCGGTATCTACGTTGACGATGAAACGCTTTATGACCAGATTAAAGATTATGTGCTGGAAATAGCACCAAAAAAAGAATCCATAGTTAAGTTGTATAATTCTCCTGTGCCCATTTTTGAGAAATTTGGGATAGAAAGG
The DNA here is from genome assembly GCF_947258925.1 of uncultured Eudoraea sp. Classification (GTDB taxonomy): domain Bacteria; phylum Bacteroidota; class Bacteroidia; order Flavobacteriales; family Flavobacteriaceae; genus Eudoraea. The sequence goes on from NZ_CAMYKG010000001.1 coordinate 30,560, forward strand.
CAAATTAAGACTTCCTTCGGACGCACCGCGTCCATGAGCAAAGGAGCCTATTTAGTGATTGAACATACCGAAGCTCTTCACGTAATAGACGTGAATAGTGGTAATCGATCCAACAAAGCAAAAAATCAAGAAGATACCGCTTTGGAGGTTAACCTCTTAGCCGCATCAGAGATTGCAAGACAATTGCGCTTGCGTGACATGGGTGGCATCATAGTTGTTGATTTCATAGACATGGTAAAAGCCGATCACAGAAGAAAACTTTTTGACCATCTTAGAGATGAGATGAAAGAAGACAGAGCCAAACATAAAATTTTGCCTCCCAGCAAGTTTGGTCTTATACAAATTACGCGGCAAAGGGTACGTCCAGAAGTAAATATTAAAACAACCGAAGTTGATCCAAGTGGCAAAAGCCAGGAGGTTGAAGCTCCAATTGTCTTAATAGATAAAATTAATGTAGATCTTGAAAGAATAATGAAAGGACCCTCAAGAGATAAGGGGATTGTACTGAATACTCATCCTTTTATTGCTGCATATTTGACCAAAGGATTCCCCTCACACCGTTCCAAATGGTTTATGGAACATAAAAAATGGATAAAAATTCAACCAAGAGATGTTTATACATATCTTGAATACCATTTTATGACTAAAGATGGTGAAACCATTAAATAATAAAAAAGCGACTTCTAATTAGAAGTCGCTTTTTTTTGTGCCAAAATCAAATAGAAAAGGCAGATCGAACAAAACCTTTAATTATCCAAAAAGGTTTTGTAAATCTGTTTCTATTATACTTGGATTGTAATTTCTATTTTTGCTTTAAACGTCTAATCTATACGTTCAAAATGACTGGAGTTTCACATGTTTTCTTAAGTTTCTTATTTTCAATTTCTGCTTGTACTTCTACCCCCATTGCCACGGATTTTGTTGAAATAATCAAAGAAAGTTCTTCTATTACCGGCAAAAGCGACAATTTAAATTCCCCATATGTTTTGAATTCCTTTTACCACTAAAGCTATAAATCTGAATGACCTATTCCCCAAAATCGTATACTGTCCCTGAGGCCACAAAGAAGCTGGAAAGATATTGTGCTTATCAGGAACGGTGCCATTTAGAAGTGGTAAATAAATTACGAACGATGCGAATGATTCCTGAAGCAGTAGATCATATTACCGCACATTTAATACAGCATGATTTTTTAAACGAGGAAAGGTTTTCCAGAAGTTATGCTCGTGGAAAATTTAATGTTAAAAATTGGGGGAAAGGTAGAATTGTCGCAGAACTCCTACGACGAAATATTTCAAAATACAACATTAAACTGGCATTGGAAGAAATTCCAGAAAAGGATTATCTTCAAAAATTGGATCTGATAGCAAAAAAACGATTATCTCAAATTAAAGAAAGGAATATACAAAAGAAGAAAAAAAAGTTGGCTGATTATCTGTTATACAGAGGTTGGGAAAAACATTTGATATACCAGAAAATTTCTGACCTTATAAATTAGAGTTTTGAATCCAATTTTTATTCTTCATAATGTAATTAACTTGTAATTAATATGGTATTTCGTAACTTTGCAAACTAAAATATAAAAAAATGAAGCCAAAAGTGACCACAGAGTTTCATCATGGTAAAGCACAAATCTTCAAAAACCCATTTTTGGAGAGCCTTACAAAAACGAATCCTGTTCAAAATATTATTGTCTATGGCATAACTATTATAGCGATGATTTCCTTTGCTTATATTAAAATAGGTCTGTCCATTCCGCAAATCATAGTGCTCTTTATTGGCGGGGTTTTCTTTTGGACTTTTGCCGAATATATGCTACACCGATTTGTATTTCACTGGGTTACTGAAGCAAAATGGTCTCAGCGATTTCATTTTGTTATGCACGGTTCACACCATCATTATCCAAGGGATGAAGAACGCTTACTAATGCCTCCCGTTCCGGGCTTAATTATGGCAAGTGTACTTTTTGCTCTTTTTTATGGTATTTTCTGGCTAATGGGGATATCTGATTTGTCCTTTGGGTTCTTTCCCGGATTCTTTTCAGGCTATCTGATGTATTCCTTTGTGCATAGGGCGACACATATTATGCGCCCTCCCAAGAGATTTAAGAACTTATGGCAGCATCATAGTCTGCATCATTACAGATATCCCGATAAGGCTTTCGGAGTATCTAATACTTTTTGGGATAAGGTCTTCGGAACCATGCCTCCGGCTAAGGAAAGAGTAAAAAAGGAAAAATTAGCTTAAAGTAGCAGGCATTTCTATTTTATTGCCTTCATTCTTTCAAAAGGTTTAGTGCGATCAAATAAGTACCTATAGGTGGTATGCACTTTGCATATTTCGCCACCAACCTGCTTTACCACAATAATCATTTTTCTATTAAAATCGCCTATCCCATTAATTTCAATTACCTCATATTGGTTAGATAGACTTTTGGCCATATTGTGAAAGGCATGAATTATTCCACCGTCCAGACCCTTGCCCTGATGTGCCGGTATAACGCCGAATACAAATCCCAGCATTTTCTTATTTGTTTTCCGCCATTTATGCCAAACAAATTTTAGTTTCCCTACTAGATTTAACTTCCCATTTACATGTTTGAACCACTGATTTACTTCAGGAATATTAATGTAAAAGGCTACGGGTTCACCTTTATAATATGCAAACCAAATTATTTTCTCATCAATTATGGGCTTTAACTTCTTCATAAGTAAATGCCCCTGCTCCTGTGATATCTGAGAAACCCCTTCGTGATTAACCCAGGCTTTGTTATACATTTCAATTATACTATTGGTTTGCTCTTCAAATTTTTCCATTTTGAAATGATCAAACGTATAATCAGGGTTACTATTAACTATATTGGCTTTTCGTTCTAACCGAGGGTGTACATCTTCCCGTATTAGTTTTAGAAAAGTATAATGCTCAAAATATATTTGAAAACCATAGTTTTCAAATAACTCTTTGTAATACGGAAAATTGTAATTGCATTGATAGTTGGGTTCTAAATCATATCCTTTGGTTAATAGGCCCCACCATTTATCTCTTGCTCCAAAATTTATCGGCCCATCCATAAACTCCAGGCCCTGATCTGCTAACCATTTTTTACTAATATCAAATAATTCATTGGCAGCATTTTGATCATTAACACATTCAAAAAAACCCACCCCGCCATAAGATTTTGTTTCTCCCTTGGATGAGGTTTTTCTTAAATTAAAAGCTGCAATTCGTCCTATAACCTTGTCATCGTTTAATAAAAGCCATCTTATACAGTCACCCTGTTCAAAGTTTTTATTAACTGCAGGATCAAAAATATCTGCAATGTCCTTATCAAGAGGCCTTATATATTGTTTTTGATTTTTGTAAAGATCAATAGGGAACTTGACGAATCTTTTACAATCGCGGGTGGACTTTACTTCGAGCAGATGCATTAAATACAATTAAAAGAAATGTAAACATAATCATAAATGAAAAGAAAATATAAAGTGAGGATAAGTTTTTGTTGGGAAAACCTATCAAGTAAAGAATTATCTAATCATTCTATTAGTTCTTTTTATGGATTCTTCATTTTTCCAGTCAATCCATTTCTGTCCTTTGATCCTGCGCATAAGGTTATCAAAGTGCCTCATAATAAAGACATTGTAAACTGCCGTTGCGAGATTTTTGGGGTTACGGGCGAGCCCGCGCAGACTCATAGAAAAACCAGGGCTAATATATTTCATGTAGTGCCAGTAACCTTCAGGTATATAAAGCGTTTCTCCATGGTTTAAATGCGTTTTGTACCCCTTTGCCAATTGTAAAGCGGGCCATTCTTCAAAATCCGGATTAGAAAAATCTATACTCTCGTGTGTAATTAGAGAATAAGGTATTTTATAGAGAAATTTATTCTGAGTTTGAGAGAAAAGGACACATTCCTTTTTGCCTTCAAAATGGAAATGGAAGATATTGGCCAGATCAATATCATAGTGCATGAAGGTATAGGAATTAATTCCGCCAAAAAATAACATAGGAAGACCTTTCAGTAATTTTGGGCCAAGTTTTGGATATGTAAAATCATTTTGTAGTTGCGGAACTTCCTTTATTAAATTCCATAAAAATATTCTGTATTTCGTGGGCTCCCGCTTCAGAAGATCTATATAGGCTCCCATCTTCATTTTGGCATGGGGTTCATTAAACCCTTCTTTATAATCTACAGGCCTGTCATCATATAGTGGTACCGTTATATCTCCTGCCACCTCATTTATATAATCGAAATTCCATTTGGTATAGGCAGGCCAATCCGTGATAAACTTTTCAATAACAACCGGCATTTGAGGCCTGTAATAGTTTGTTATAAAGTCCTCTCTGCTAATGGTTTTTACTCTTGGTATATCTTTTAATTGCAATTTCTAAAAGGATTAAAAATTCTGTATTAAAACATAATAGAAAGCATTACTGCTGCTAAACCCGCTATGAAAGCTTCTCTCTCCCGGATTTGGCCCTAGCATGTTCGTTGCGCTCTATCTTATGTTCAGGTCTTGACCATTTTGGTTTTTCACCAATGGGTTGTAAAAGAGATTCATTGGCCTCCACAGTGCTGGGTTGCGGAGCCTTTACAAAAGGTTTTTGCGGAGTAAGTCCTAATTGATCAAACATTTCAAGGTCTTCATTAACATCAGGGTTTGGAGTAGTCAATAATTTATCTCCGGCAAAAATAGAATTCGCACCGGCAAAAAAGCACATGGCCTGACCTTCCCTGGTCATTTCTGTTCTACCTGCAGAAAGTCTTACCTGGGTTTTAGGCATTACTATTCGCGTTGTAGCAACCATCCTTATCATATCCCAAATTGGTATGGGTTCAATGTCCTGCAAAGGCGTGCCTTCAACTGCAACAAGAGCATTAATTGGAACCGATTCAGGCTGAGGGTTCAAAGTAGATAAAGCTACTAACATCCCTGCTCTATCTTCTAATTTCTCACCCATCCCAATAATTCCACCACTGCATACCGTTACATTGCTTTTCCTGACATTCTCAATGGTTTTTAATCTATCATCAAAGGCTCTGGTAGAAATAACATCTTTATAGTAATCTTCAGAAGTATCCAGATTATGATTATATGCGTAAAGACCAGCTTCTGCCAGCCGCCGTGCCTGATTTTCTGTGAGCATTCCCAATGTGCAACAAACTTCCATATCGAGTTTGTTGATTGTTCTAACCATCTCTAAAACCTGATCAAATTCTTCACCATCTTTTACATTTCTCCATGCCGCTCCCATGCAAACGCGTGAACTTCCGGACGCCTTAGCACGCAATGATTGTGCCTTAACCTGTTGGACAGTCATCAAGTCGTTTCCCTCAATGTCTGTATGATAGCGAGCAGCCTGGGGACAATATCCACAATCTTCAGGACACCCACCTGTCTTTATAGAGAGCAAGGTAGATACTTGTACCGTATTTGGATCATGAAATTTACGATGTACTGTTGCAGCTTCGTATAATAATTCCATGAAGGGCTTATTATATATATTCAGTATTTCATCTTTTGTCCAATTATGACGCACTACATCCATATGAAAAATTGTTAATTGAACTCAAAAATAATCTTTAATCCCTAAAATATCCATAAAATCAATCTTAATTGTAGTGATCCCAACTATTAGGTTTTAGGTGTTTTCAATAAAACACTCACCGCATTCCCACCAAATCCTACAGCATTAATTAATACCCTATTTATTTGTGCAGGAGAATCGTATTCTTTAAATGGAGTGCCCAAAAAGTTTTGTTTCTTCAGCATTAAAATTGCCATTTCAAGACTTAGAATTCCGGAGGCACCAAATGTATGACCAACCTTCCACTTATTTGTAGTGAGGGCTGGCATGGAATTACCAAAGATTGTTTCAATTGCGGTATACTCTGCTACATCTCCTTTTACGGTACCGGGCGCATGCATGACAATTACATCTACTTCCCCGGGAGCTAAGTTTTTTAAAGCCATAAGCATTGATTCCTGTAAACACTGTGCATTCGCTGATAGCGAAATATTATGTTTCAAAGGCTCCGTCGCAAATCCCACGCCCTCCAGTATAGCAAGGGAATCTTCAGTAATTCCTTTTGTCAAACAAGCAGCTCCAGCACCTTCACCGAGTACCATGGAGTTTTCTTGCTTTTCGAGATCAAGAGCTCTACAGGGATATGCACTATTACTTTTGGAAGCATATATCTTTAAAGCTTTCATCTGAGCAATCGTAAAAGGAGTCAATGGGGCTTCGCTACCTCCAATAAGGAATTTATCGGTCATTCCGCTTTTTATCCATGCCATACCATTTAATAAAGCATGCAGCGCTGTTGAACAGGTAATAGAGTGCGAAATAGTGGGTCCCTTGGACTTAAGATCATCAGCGATCCAGGAAGATATATTTCCCAAAGTAGTCGTCGGTGAAGTTAAAACCGCAGCAGTATTATTATTTAAAAAATCACTGTGGTACTTTTCAAATAACCCGGTGGCTCCTCGGGAAGAACCCATATTTATTCCGAAATTTTCCTTTTCTCCCCAACCGGCATGTTCAACTGCCTTCCTGGCTGCATAAATTCCGTAAAGGACGCTGTCGTCAAGATTTTGATATCTGGAATTGCTATTTCTAATAGTATTCACTTCCAATTTGGCAGATTCAGATAGAGAAGAAACCCACGCCTTGGTGTCTCCAAAACTCACTTCTTTTAAAAGATGAGTAGTTTTTTGATAATTGGAGCAAATATCCTCCTTGGTTATCCCCAAAGGAGAAATAGAAGCGATTGATTCAATACAAATGTTTTCTGCCAAAGCATCACTATTTAAAGTAAAAATAAAAGTTCTTACCTTCAATGTGTAAAAACAATATTAAAAACAATGAACAATGAACTAATACCTGAACCCAGTTGGTGGAAACGAAATTGGTCCTGGGCTTTACCGCTTGGTGGCTGCTTAACGGTATTAATTATTGTAATTATCTCTGTTTCTTCCATATTCTTTGGTGTTACTTCAATGATGGATGATTCTGTTCCAATAGAACACGGTCTTCAAAAAATTAATTCAGATCCCGAAATTGTAGAACTGATGGGAACTCCTATTGAAAAGAATGGCATGGTTCAGGGTGATTTTAATTGGAAAAATGACGCGAAAAGTGTCGATATCAAAGTGCCTATTACTGGCCCTAAAGAAAATGGAATTTTATTTATTAAAGCATCTGCTAAAGATGACAAATGGATTTATCATGAAATTAGAGTGGTTGTCCAGGACAACACCGAGGTAAATTTTCCAGAAGATGATTGGGAATAAATAATAAACCCGGTCCTATTCAATTGTTTCCAAGGCACGTTCAATGATATCATAAACCTTTGTTAGTTGAGCATCGGTAATTGTGTAAGGAGCCAAAATATATATTGTGTTGCCCAATGGCCGAAGGAATACGCCATGTTTCATGAAAAAGTTAAATAGTTGGTCTCGCAAACTACCATAACGATCCATAGAGATTTTTAAGTCAAGTGCAAAGATGATCCCACATTGACGAATTGCTTTCACCTTAGGGTGATCCTTAATTCTTAAACCAAAGGACCTGTGTGAATCTATTATTTTACGGATATTATTTTGAATTTCGTTAGACCGGAGTAGTTCCAAACCTGCCAGTGCAGCGGTACAGGCCAATGGATTTGCCGTATAGGTATGACCATGGAAAAGACCTTTGGAAATATCATTACTATAGAACGCATCAAACACCTTTTGTGTAGCAGATGTTATAGCCATTGGCAGCAAACCGGCAGTAAGTGCTTTTGAAAGGCAAATGATATCGGGTTTCACCGGGATATGATCTGAAGCAAAATATTTTCCAGTCTTTCCAAACCCCGTCATGACCTCATCTGCTATTAACAATACTTCATTTTTATGAAGCAGATCCAGTATCATATTCAATCCATTCTTATCATGCATTTTCATTCCGGCTGCACCCTGTACTAATGGTTCATAGATAAAAGCCGCTATATCATTCGAAGCTAATCTTGTAGTAAGCTGTTGCAAAATATTCTGGATATTCTCTTCATCAGGTACGGGAATTCGTTCTACTTCAATAGAAAAATCTTCAAAAGGACCATTATAAACCGAGAGTCCCGAAACAGACATGGCACCAAAAGTATCTCCATGAAAGCCTTCTTCGAATGCGAGAAGTACACGTCTTCTTTTGCCTTTATTAAAATGATATTGTAAGGCCATTTTAATACCTACCTCTGTAGCTGTGGAACCATTATCAGAAAAAAATAGTTTCATTTGATTAGACGGTAATATTTTTATCAGCTCTTCTGAAAGCTTGATAGCCGGTTCATGAGTAAAGCCGCTGAAAACCACCTGATCTAATATTTCCATTTGTTGCTGCACCCTTCCCAGGATAAATTCATTACAATGTCCATACATTGAAGTATACCAGGAGGCTATCCCATCGATGTATGAATTACCCAATTCATCATACAGGATTGCACCCTTGGCCTTAACAATACCCAGCATATCGGAGTTCCGTTTATGTTGGGTAAGTGGGTGCCACAAATATTTCTTATCCCTTTCAGTTAAATTTTTCAATTTTTAAGTAATAAATGAATTGATTAAGTCCAAATTAACAGCGATATGGTAAATACCTTTGCACACAAAGTTATTACTTCTATTTGTCATGACCATCATTCCCATTGAGCTGCAACGGTTATAATTTCTGTTGCAATCTATGAGTTGCTTTCATGTTCATTAGAAGGCCATAAGCGCATCATGAAATTTGTCAGCATAATGTTGTATTACGGTTTTGTTAAAAGAAGTCTCTTCATCAATTCTGCCTAATACTTTTACCCCGGACTTTCGGGTTATAATGCCTTCGGTAGTTGGGTGTTCGTCTCCGCTGAAGATTACAGCAACATCAAATCCCTTATTTTGAAGGCTTTCAATGGTTAACAATGAATGGTTAATACTTCCCAAATAATGCCTTGAAACAACAATTACCTGATAGGAAGGTTTGATGATATCCAGAATAGTATCCTTTTCATTTAGAGGAACCATTAAGCCCCCTGCTCCTTCAATTATGAGATGATTTGTTGTTTTAGGTTCTTCTATTTGATTAATGTCAATCACAAGATTATCAATTTCTGCAGCTGCGTGAGGACTCATCGCTGTTTTTAATTCGTAATTGCTCTTATGAATTTTAGTCTTTTCATTAGAGATTAGTTCAGAGAGTTTCCTACTGTCAGAATTTTCCAAATCACCTGCTTGAACGGGTTTCCAGTAATCCGCTTTCAAAGACTCCGTTACAATTGCCGCAGCAATGGTTTTACCTACATCTGTGGATATTCCTGTGATGAAAATTCGTTTCATTCTTTTCTACGGTTGGGTAATCATGTTACATTTGAGACATCTGTATTTTTTCTTTTCCAAAAATGGAAACAATTTATGGATCAAACCTTTTCGTCTGTAGTAGACTTCAGATCTTTGTGCCTTACAATTTGGACAGGTTATTAAGTTTCCCTTATCGTCTACTGCATAATTTCTTATTTCATTGTATACACTCAATGCCCTCTCTTTATCTTTTGAGTAGACCTGTAACTTCACCCCACCAATGGCCTGACTTATTAAAGGATCTGTATTTACAGTATTCTCATCCTTTAGAAAAACCGGAATACCTTCAGATTCAAGTTTTCCTTTAATTATTTGGACATCTGCAGCATACTCAAATGCGCCCAGAGTAAAGAATTCATTTTTCATGTTTTTTTATCGCTATTTGTAATAGTTGTAAGACATTGGTGATGTCTTCCTTCGAATTATAACTATGTAAACAAAACCTCAGACGTTCTTTTCCCTTTTGTACCGTTGGGGAAAGGATAGGTCTAACGTCAAATGTACTTTTTTGAATATTTTCTGCTACCTGAATTACCTGATTATTATCACCAATAATACAGGAATGAATAGCTGAGATACTCGGAATGAAAAAAGATGAAATCCCTAAACGTTCCTTCTCGTGATTGAAATATTCTATATTTTTATGAAGAATTTTTCTTTCCCTGTTACCATCAGAGCCAGTCATAAATTGATAAGCAGCCATAATTGTTGCTAAGTTGTGGGGGGACATTCCGGTGGTATAGATAAAACTTCTTGCATAGTTTATCAAATATTTCTTTAGGTCTGAACCGCCTAGTATGGCTGCCCCATGACAACCCAGAGCCTTACCAAAAGTTATGGTTCTGGCAAAAATATTCTCCTCTAAGTCCTGTTCCTGTACATTACCCAGACCATTTTTGCCAAACAATCCTATAGCATGGGCTTCATCGACAATTAGATTCAAATTGAATTCCTGACATATTGAAGCCATTGCCTTCAGGTCTGGTGCATCTCCATCCATTGAAAATACAGATTCGGTTGCAATATATATTTGTTCTGTGGTACCAATATCTCCCGTTTGCCGGACCCGCTTTATTCTGGACAGTAAGTCATCAAGATCATTATGCCTGTATTTAAAGTTTCTGGCTTTACTCATGGCAATCCCATCCCTGATACTTGCATGAATATACTCATCGTATAAGATTATATCATCTCTTTGAGGCACTGAAGAAAACAGGCCAATATTTGCATCATATCCAGAATTAAATACCAAAGCAGAATCAACTTTATGAAATTTTCTAATAAGTTCTTCTACCTCATTATATAAAGAACTGTTCCCTGTAAGTAATCTTGAGCCGGAAGCACCATTAATACTTATTTCTTTTTCAGATAAAATGCGAATGGCATTATCGAAAACAGTACGGCTATGTCCAATTCCCAAATAGTCATTAGATGCAAAGTCAGTTCCGCCATTAACTTCAGGCAGTGATCTAAGCGCATTAATTCTCCTACGCTCTATTAACTTTTTTTGCAACTTTTCGGGCAAATTACGCATATTGCAAATGTAGCATATCCAATTTTTAAATAGTATATTGAATTCCAGAAACTCCATTCAATGGCAATTGAAATTAGCCGTGCACAAAATCGATCTGATTTAGAACAAATTCTGTCTTTACAGAAACAAAACCTTCCCAATGCCCTGTCTCAAATAGAAAAAGAGAAGGAAGGCTTTTTAACCGTAACGCACACCCTGGATTTATTAGTTCGAATGAATAACGTATGCCCTCATATTATTGCAAAAGATGGTAATAAGCTTGTTGGCTACGCATTGTGTATGCATCCTAAATTTGGTGATGAAATTGCGATTTTAAAACCTATGATTAATGAAATCAATACTATTCTACCACAGGATGAATCATTCATAATAATGGGACAGGTTTGCATTCATAAAGCATATCGAAAAGCCGGGATTTTCAGGAAACTTTACAAAAAAATGCAAGAAACGGTCGGTTCAATTAATACGAACATTGTTACGGAAGTAGATGCTTCGAATACGCGTTCACTCATCGCGCACCTGGCTGTTGGTTTTCAAGAACTCAAAATTTATAACGCTTCCGGGAGGAAATGGCATTTAATAGCTATGAAATAAAAAAGCCATACAAATGAATTCGTATGGCTTTAATTCAATATTAAATTCCTTAATCAGCAAGAACAATCAGTTTATTATCATTAAGTTCTATTGTCCCGCCATTGATAGGGAGTATGGTTTTTCCATTCGAATCTTTGGTGAATCTATCTTCGTGTTCTTCCTCAATCTGGATATCACCCTGAATCTTTACTTCACCTTCCTGAAGAATTGAAACAATTGGAGCATGGTCTGTTAACATCTGAAATTCTCCATTAACTCCGGGCACAGTCACGGAAACCACTTCTCCAGCAAATAAAACAGCTTCAGGGGATACAATTTCTAGATACATAATACTATATATTAAACTTCAGCAAGCATTTTTTCTCCAGCTTCAATTGCCTCTTCAATAGTTCCTTTAAGATTAAAAGCAGCCTCAGGCAAATGATCTAATTCTCCATCCATGATCATATTAAATCCTTTTATAGTCTCCTTGATATCTACCAGCACACCAGGTATTCCGGTAAACTGTTCTGCCACATGGAAAGGTTGTGACAAAAATCGTTGCACACGTCTGGCCCTTCCTACCGCCAATTTATCTTCTTCGGAGAGTTCTTCCATCCCCAGAATAGCAATAATATCTTGTAATTCCTTATAGTGTTGTAATAGCTCTTTAACTCTTTGTGCACAGCCGTAATGATCATTTCCAAGGATCTCGGGTGTAAGAATTCTGGAAGTAGAATCTAAAGGATCCACTGCCGGATAAATACCAAGTTCTGCAATCTTTCTGGATAATACCGTAGTTGCATCCAAATGGGCAAATGTAGTCGCAGGCGCAGGGTCTGTTAAATCATCCGCCGGTACGTATACCGCTTGTACTGAAGTAATGGAACCTCTTTTTGTAGAAGTAATTCGTTCCTGCATGGTACCCATTTCAGTGGCCAGAGTAGGTTGATAACCTACAGCAGAGGGCATCCTGCCTAAAAGTGCCGATACTTCAGAACCAGCTTGGGTAAACCGGAAAATATTATCTACGAAAAATAATACATCTTTACCTTGACCGTCTCCGGCACCATCCCGGAAATATTCCGCAATTGTAAGTCCTGATAGCGCAACCCTGGCACGAGCTCCAGGAGGTTCATTCATCTGTCCAAAAACAAATGTTGCTTTGGATTCTTTCATCGCTTTTTTATCAACTTTGGATAAGTCCCATCCACCTTCTTCCATGGAATGCAAAAAATCATCCCCATATTTTATAATCCCGGACTCCAACATCTCACGCAACAAATCATTTCCTTCCCTGGTACGCTCTCCAACTCCTGCAAATACCGAAAGTCCACCGTGACCCTTGGCTATATTATTAATTAATTCCTGAATAAGTACTGTTTTACCAACACCGGCGCCACCAAATAATCCGATTTTACCTCCTTTGGCATAAGGTTCAATAAGATCTATGACTTTAATTCCGGTAAATAAGACTTCTGTAGAAGTAGATAAATCTTCAAATTTAGGCGCTTCCCTGTGTATTGGAAGTCCATTTTTGCCAGTTTTTGGCAAATCTCCCATTCCATCAATAGCATCTCCAATAACATTGAACAGTCTTCCGTAAATATCTTCTCCAACCGGCATTTGAATGGCATTACCCGTCGCTTTTACTTCAGTTCCCCTGCTTAAACCATCAGTGGAATCCATAGCAACAGACTTAACCGTATTTTCTCCAATATGAGCTTGAACTTCTAAAACAAGAAGAGTACCATCACTTCTGGTGATTTCCAATGAATCATATATTCTTGGTAGGTCTGTCCCGGATGGAAACTCTACGTCAATAACCGGTCCAATAATCTGGGATACTTTACCTGTAACTTTAGCCATTATTCAAGTATTTATATTTAAAATTTATACCAATTTAAAAACAACGTAAGATGAAGTATAAATTGGATGTTTTTTCAGGCTGCAAAGATATGTTTTTCCTTTTTAAATAGGAATGGAATACTTTGATTTTTTGACATAAAAAAAAGCACCGGGAAAATGGTGCTTTTTTCATGTATTGTGAATACCTACTGTAAGGTTGGCGAATAGTTTGTTGGGTAATTTCCAATGTCTACCAGATTCCCGGAAGCTTCAAAATTTGATCCGTAGGTGGCATCAATGGCCTTCATAAATTCATTGGCCACTAAAGCATTCCCTCTCGCTGTAAGATGTACACCGTCTAATGAAAATGCCCCGCCGGTTACCAAATTCGATGTCAGGGTGAAATTACCACTTGTAATACCACCAGCTAATAATTGATTATACAAGCTATTAGCATCTACCAATGCGAGCCCCGCCGCACTTACCGCGCTGGAAATGGCCCCGTTAAAATTGGTTATTGCCTCTGAAATTTCGGCTTGTTCAGCAGGAATAAGCACCCATTTATCCGCTAAAGGTATAGCCACACCATTTACGGATAGTGGATTGTTTGGATCTGCCAGGGTGCCAATGAAATTTGCAGCCAATAAAACAAGAAGGTCATCTGCTGTAGCCTGTCTAATTTTTGGCAGTCCTGCAAAAGCAGGGTTTATAGCTCCCAAATCAGTTAAACTTTCATCTTCAATTACCACGGCATTAGTTTCACTGGCCTCAAAACTAATGATTCTGGCTGCTGCCTCTTCAGCTGTAAAAAGCCCTGTACCTTCCAAAGCGGCGAGCGCTGCCTGTATTCCCCCATTATAAGGTACATATTCCTGATTTACAGCTGCGGCTGTTGCAGCATCCAATGGAACCGGGTTATGTGGTACGGTAGTAAAATGTGGTATTTCCAAAACATTGGGTATATTAGCAACTACACCTCCGGCACCTGATGCTGTAAGCGAAGCAATCAAAGCACCAAATGTTTGGTTAAAACCCACTCCAGGAGGTCCGTCAACTGGTGTTATTGGATCCGTTCCATCACCTCCGCTGAGTGCGTATCCCAAAACATCATTATTACCAATCCATAATGAAAAGAAAGACGGTGTCTGGGTTGCCGCCAACTGCAAAACACTAGCGTCGGGGTTTGAGCCCGTCATTCTAATAAAATAAGGATTAGCCAGCCCTAAGGCAAGATTACCCAAATTACCATATCCCGGGGCTAACAGATGAAAACTCTTTGCGCCCGGCACCCCTAAATTGTTAAAAGGACCGGTAGGATTGTTAAGTACTATATCTGTGGTTACCGTTACAGGGCCAATCACAGATTCTAAGGGAGCAGGTCCTGCCCCGTCAAAAATAAACCTTGGATCAAAACCTGGAAGCCGATTCCCAGCTAAGGCTAAACCACCTAAATTATCATTGGTCAAGGGTTGTATAAAACTGCCCCCTCCTGCAACTTCAAATTGTTGTGATAAAATGTTAGGTAATGAATTGTTTTGTCCTGCAATAAATAGCGCCCCATCCGTAAATCCCGCCATCAAAGAATTACCCAAAGCCACAAAATTCGAAAAATCAGCAGATCCCGGGGTGGCAGGTGGTAACTGTACTTCCTCCTCAATCATTTCAAAATCTTCTCTTTTATTACAAGCAGAAAAGACTATTATGCATGCTAATAACCAGATATATTTTATTTTCATATTCATCATATTATAAAGTATTAATTGCCCATGAAACATAATATATGGAACCAATAAACCCTGTTCCAAAAGCAGTAAAGTATTCTTTCCCCAGTATATTGTTACCTCCGATCTTAAATGTTGATTTTATACTGGGTACCCTATAATTAAACTGGGCATCAAGTACATGGAATTCCGGAACAACCCCATTTCCAAAAGTAGCCTCCCAGAAATAGTCATCACTGAACCTATAGGAAATATTAAATCCGAAATTTTCAAAAAGATCCGTATTCCCAAAGGAAGCTTTAAACTTATGTTCAGGTGTATTGAAATTAGACATAAAATCAGGGTTAGCTTCCTGATCAAAATCTTGTTTTGTAAATGTATAGCTTCCGCCCAGATCAAAATTTCTAAATACTTTTAGCGATAGGCCCAAAGATGCTCCATAAGAGTTTATATCCACATCAGAATTTGTATAAGCGCTATACGCTTGAAAGTCACCATTACTAACAGCTGCTACTGAAAGTGAACCATCTCCAACCGTTCCGTAAAAGGGTGCTACAACTACTTCTTGAGAAATGAAATCCTTATAGTTGTTATAATAGGTGCTAAAATCTATAACTAATTTGTCTATTTTTCCTCTGTAACCTATCTCAAATGAAGTTACCTTTTCAGGCTTCACTAAATTAGGATTAGCTATTCTTAAATCACCAGGATCACCCGTTACTCCCAGCGTTTGAACGGAACTGAGGGAATATGAATTATTATAAGCAGCAGATCCTGTTTGGGTTATAGTAGCCGGCTGGCCTAAATCCTGTCCGCCACCACTAACATCGAAGTCTCTGGAGTACCTATCCAGGTTTTCCGGGGCCGAACCTATTAAAATGGCCCTTCCGGCATCGAGCCCTATAAATAAATCCTGTGTTGTGGGATTTCTAAATCCTGTTTGGAATGATGCTCGAACATTGTGATCCCTGTTAATTGTGAGACCGGCGGATATTCTCGGAGAAAAGAAGCCATCAAAAAATTCCGATTTGTCATAACGAATAGAACCTGTAAGTTTAAGCTTCAATTTTTCATTTAACTCTAAATCCTTCTGTATCTGGGTATAGATTCCAAATTCAGAATAGTCAATAGGGCCATCAAAGTCTGTATATATTGTTCCGAATGAATTTAAATTGTAGCGCCTGAAGGAACCTCCAAGTTGGATAGCGGCCCAATCGACCAGATGGCCAAAATTGTAATTACCATCGGCATGATAATACTTAGATGCATCTTTAAACTGAGACCCTGAGGCCAGATCAGGATTTTTAATAACACTTTCAAAAGCATTATTGAATTCTGGTGAACCTGGCAGATAACGTCCGGATTCTGCTTGTGCCCTGGCAGCCGCATGGGCTTGTTCATCAGTGGCCCCTCCTAAAGTAGCCTGAACGTAGGTTCCGGCATATTCACCAAACCAAGTCTGGTCATCTTTCCATCGCCTGTTAATGTTAATCCCCGTGAAAACCATATCATAGGAATCCCCGGCTTTATCTGACACTATATATCCCCTCAGAAAGAAGTTATCGTTTCTAAATTCGATTTTGTGCTGCTGCTGGAAAAACCCATTAATATTATATCTGTTGGTGCCCTGATAAATCGTGGAACCTGTTCCCACTTTACCTACATAGGACATTTCGAAACTTTTTCCTGTTATGGGTCGGTAAAACAAGCCCCAATCCGCTTTGATACTTTCCGCATTATAATTGGTGAGGTCTTCTTCGTTATATCCGGTTCTACTAACATCTACTGAGGGCACTAGTGCATTAGCTCCCTCCGGGAGAATACCAAGGCCTTCTAATGTCACGGCAACACTTTTTATGTCAGCGGATACTTCATCGCCATAGACGTTAATCCCATCATAATCCAGATCTGCCCTTGTACGGGTAGGGTCAAACTTATCTATTTCGCTTGTAGCGGCCCAATCTGTTCCTTTGAGATAGCCAAAATTCACTTTTCCCGCAAATTTGTCTGAGAACTTATATGCGGCCCTTATACCAAAATCTGTATAACTATTATCCCCTGCAGCCTCCTGTGAGGTAATCCCCTGTTTAATTGTTACGCTAATTCCCTGGTAATCAAATGGACTTTTACTGCGCATAAAAAGAATCCCATTAAAAGCATTTGCACCATATAGTGCAGAAGAAGCACCTGGCAATAATTCAACGCTTTGTACATCTGCTTCAATTAAGCCAACAAGATTCCCAATAGGAAAGTTCAAGGCAGGAGTAGAATTATCCATACCATCTACCAACTGCATAAAACGCGTATTGGCAAAGGTGGCAAAACCACGAGTATTCACTGATTTAAAGGTTAAACTGTTGGTGTTTATATCAACCCCTTTTAAGTTTTCCAAGCCCCCGTAAAAATCTGCTGAAGTAGTATTTTTTATTGCTTCAATACTTAAGCGTTCTACCGTTACGGGAGATTCAAAAATTCGTTCCGGTGTTCTGGAAGCTGAAATAACTACTTCATCCAAAAATGTTTGTGTCTCACCAAGAATTACAGTTATGGTTTGATTGTTCGAAGTTACCTCAACCGTTTCCTCCGCAAATCCAATGCTGGTTATCCTTAATTGAAAGGGGGGAACTTCAGAAGTTTCAAGAACAAAATTACCATCAAAATCGGAGGTTGTTCCAATCGCCTTTCCAAGTATTACCACATTGGCTCCTGGAATAGGCTGACCGTTTTCATCCGTTACATTTCCATTCACGGTTGTCTGTGAATAGACTCCAAAGCCCAACATTAGAAGGGAAAAAAGAATGATTCTTTTCATGTTAATTTTGAGTTAAATTAGTATGTTGCCAATATACAGATTTTTTAAATTGTAAATGAAAAAAATTGAAAAAGAATACACTTATGCTGTTAATTTCTCAGTCCGACAGGGCTTCTATTCATAAATCGATAATCAAAACAAAAAAGGCGACCATAAATTATGGTCGCCTTTTTCTAAATTTATTCAAATTCAGTTATTCCACAGTAACTGATTTAGCCAAATTTCGAGGTTGATCGACATTGCATCCTCTCATTATCGCGATATGATATGATAACAACTGTAACGGTATTGTAGTAATAAGTGGGGTAAGACTTTCAAGCGTTTCAGGCACTTCAATTACATGATCTGCTAAATCCTTAACCTGATCATCCCCTTCAGTGACAACGGCAATAATTTTACCATTTCTAGATTTTATCTCCTGAATATTACTTACAACCTTCTCATAATGCCCTTTATTGGTAGCAATAACTATAACCGGCATTTGTTCATCTATTAGTGCTATAGGTCCATGTTTCATTTCTGCTGCAGGATATCCCTCTGCATGGATATAGCTTATCTCCTTCAACTTTAAAGCGCCTTCGAGGGCCACAGGAAAATTATAACCCCTGCCCAGGTATAAACAATTTTCGGAATCTTTATATTCATTTGCGATGATTTCAACCAAAGGATTCGATTGAAGTGCTATCTCAACTTTTCTTGGAATGTTCTCTAATTCTGAAAGGAATTCATGAAATCTAGATTGTGAAAATTCACCCTTTTCTTTTGCCAATTTTAAAGCAATTAGTGTGAGGACTGTTATCTGAGTAGTGAATGCCTTAGTAGAAGCTACGCCAATTTCCGGTCCGGCATGTGTATATGCCCCCGCATGGGTCTCACGTGCAATAGAAGAACCTACTACATTACACACCCCAAATACATAAGCTCCTTTCTCTTTAGCAAGCTTAATTGCCGCTAATGTATCAGCTGTCTCACCGGATTGTGAAATAGCAATTACCACGTCGTTTTCAGTAATTACAGGATTTCTATATCTGAATTCTGAAGCATATTCTACTTCCACAGGTATTCTTGCCAAATCTTCGAAAATATACTCAGCTACTAGCCCTGCGTGCCAGGAAGTTCCGCATGCCACAATAATTATCCTATTTGCGTTGAGAAATTTTTCGAGATTCTGATCAATACCAGACATTTTAATTATGCCCTGATCAACCAGTAATCTTCCCCTGTAAGTATCCTTGATAGCGCTTGGTTGCTCATAGATCTCCTTTAACATAAAATGATCATACATCCCTTTTTCAATTTCCTCAAGATTTAATTGAAGTTCCTGCACCAGAGGGTAAGCTATAGCATCATTCTTTATCTTCCGTAGTTTAATTTCTTTGCCAAGGCGAACTATAGCCATTTCCTGGTCTTCGAGGTAAACCGCATTATTGGTATATTCAATAAAAGGCGAAGCATCGGAAGCTATAAAAAATTCATCTTCTCCGATACCAATTGCAAGAGGACTGCCCAATTTCGCTACCACAATTTCATCTGGCTTTTCAATATCGAATACAGCAATGGCATAGGCGCCAACTACTTGGTTTAAAGCAATCTGAACAGCTTTTCCTAAAAGGACATTTTCCTTTTTCTTTACTTCTTCAATAAGATTGACAAGAACTTCGGTATCGGTATCCGATTTGAAGGTATAGCCCCTTTTAGTTAGTTCTTGTTTTATGGCTTCATAATTCTCAATAATGCCATTATGGATAATTATAAGATTTCCCGAATTTGAATAATGCGGATGCGAATTAACATCGTTTGGAACACCATGAGTTGCCCATCTTGTATGTCCTATACCAACACTGCCATTTAAGGGAATATCGCTTTCCGACCGCTCTTTGAGATCTTGAACCTTACCCTTAGTTTTAGAAAGATTGATCTTATTTCCGTCGAATAATGCAATTCCTGCACTGTCATACCCCCGGTATTCAAGGCGTTGCAAACCTTTCATAATTACTGGATATGCATCCTTTTTACCAATATAACCCACAATTCCACACATAGTATTACTAATTAAATAGTTAGTAGATGATCAAATTTACAAGAAGAATTTCAATACTATCAGAATTTTCGGTTGTATAACGTAAAAATACTACAAGAAGTATTATCAAGAAGGTTAATTAACCTCTGTATAGAATATCTCCAATTTCAGCTTCAAATCCTCTTCTTCGATAGGTAAATTACTGCCATAAAGAACAGTACTTAGGGGGGTAATTGTGGCGCTCAAGGGCAGATCCGATTCATTCATCATATCTAACACGGCATTTTTAGAAGCACTAATCGACAAATCGGCCGTTACGGAGAGGCCAAGAGTAACATTTGTAGAATCTCTTATTAAAATATCATTAATATGATTCGTTATTTTCATTTTATAACGGACCCCCTTATTGTTTTCTTTTTCCAAAGACCCGCCATAATTAATATCAATTCTGGTTCTGAGGTCTGGATCACTAATTACGGAAAGGTCATAAATTGGCCTGTTGGTCTCCGCATCAAACAGGTATAATGCCGGGGGTTCATCAACTATACCGGCCATGTCTAACATTTCCCTGTCTACATAAAAGATAAGGTTGGCTTCATTGACTATCCAATTATTCGCCTTAATCTGGTTTATTATATCCTCGCCGTTATCTTCCTCAAACAACTGGATCTCAGTATAGGCTCCCGAACCTCCTTTAAGATAAATTCTCCCTGCATTTTCGTCTAAGTCTAATTCACCTGCAATTTCTGAAGGAAATGGTTCATTTATTAACGTATTGACCGCGTTACCACTAATTGCGCCAAAGGTTAAGTCTCTGGTAATTAATGTCAATTCGTATAATGATTCTTCCTTAATAATTTGGTCATCTTCCTGTTTATCATACTCATAGGTAATTGTAACCGTGGCTTCGGTAATATCCAGGATAAGCAAAATATCATCAGTTATAGCCGAAACAGACAAATGAAGTCCCCTGATAAAATCACTAAAATTTGCCTGACTTAATAACTCTGACTGGCCTTCTTTATCTAGAACATTTTGTTGAAAAAATGCAGGATCCAATGCAACCTGAATACCAGGTTGGATTCGCTCCGGTTCATTAAGAGATTCGTCCGCTTCTGTATCGGGATCATCTTCGGGAAAAATTAATGTTTCTTCATCCGATATGGTTACCGAACCATCAAAAAGTACTTCAGAAACAAAATCAGGAGAAAACTCCTGAGACGAGTAATATTCCTGCGATTCCAGAAAACCGGTATCCGGGTCCAAATCTCTCAAAAAGTAAGTAGACCTTTCAACCTTGAAATTAAAGGGTGCATCCCGGTTTCCATAAATACTGTCCAGATCTACTTTCAGAGGATATCTGTTTACATCAATCTCGGTATCATCCCCATCCTTTATACCATCATTATCTGTATCATCACTAAGAGGGTTTGTTCCTATTGATCTTTCATCAGCATCTGTAATACCATCTCCATCACTGTCACTATTCGGATCATCCGGATCTGCGTCAAAAGTATCCGGCACACCATCTAAATCTCTGTCCCCGTTTGGGTTTTGAAGATATGGGATATAAAGTATTACTTCTTTAACCGTTTCATTCTCCTGAATTGAGGTTGCGTCCGGATCCGATGCAGAATCATCTTCTCTTTGCTGCGAAAAGAGGCCAAATGATGGATTACCGGTTCCTCCCTGTAGTCTCAACTGCGAAGTTATACTAGCCTCGGTACTCCCATAAAGCGGATCATTGTATACGCCTATTTGATAGATGGGAAGTTGGTTAGTTTCGACTGCATTAATTTTTTTATTAAATGCAAAAACATCATAAACCGCTTTACTCGTATTAAAGGGATCTCCTCCTATAACACCATCGCCAATTGTAGTTATATCTTCTTCACAAGAAGAAAACGAAAGGAATAGTAGCAAAACTGCCAAAGCAGCGAATACCGGTTTAAAAAAAATTTTCATTGAGCCTATTTTAAAACTTCAGTGCTGTAAAAGTCAGCATATGCTTCTTCAAATTCCTGAAGAGTCACATACGGCAACAGAGGTTTTTGGAGGTTTGTTATGTAATTACTTAAATCTTCTGAAATATCTTCAGCGGCTAAAATAATAGCATCAGAAAAATCTACAGCAACTTTTAACAAATTATTATAGGTGGGTGAATCCAAATGCGAAATACTTTCATCAGCAATTCCATCAAATGAAATTTTTTGCTTCATACTTCCATCCAGACTTCCTTCGAAACCTTTACTATAAACTGAAGTGACTATTTTGCTATCCGCGAATAGAGGTTCATCTGCATAATAGTTTCGTAAATATAAAGGTACAAGTGAGGCCATCCATCCATGTACATGAATAATATCCGGTGACCAATTCAATTTTTTTACTGTTTCTACTACCCCCTTAGCAAAGAAAATTGCTCTTTCATCGTTATCAGGAAACAATGCCCCATTTTCATCTGTGAAGGTAGCTTTGCGCTTAAAATACTCCTCATTATCTATAAAATATACCTGAATGCGCTCTTTGGGTATCGAAGCAACCTTAATAATAAGCGGCATATCCATATCATTAATTACAAGGTTCATCCCAGATAGTCGAATTACTTCATGCAACTGATGCCTGCGCTCATTAATATTGCCATATCTTGGCATAAAAATTCGTATTTGGCCCTTTCTGCTGTTGACCATTTTTGGCGCTTCGTAAGACATTAAGGAAACTTCATTCTCTGGTAGGTAGGGCACTAATTCAGAAGATACAAACAATATCTTTTTACCATTCATAAAAAATGTATTTTGTTTATAGGTAAAACGTAGCTGCAAAATTACAAAAATAATGTAGAATAGCCCTAATTATAGTAAGTTTGCTGGCTGTAATAATTTATTATGTTGATATTTAGTAGCAAAAAGGTTCTAATATCTCATTTATCCGCATTTAAACATGCTTCAAATTCTCTTGGCATGGTCCCAACTATGGGGGCATTACACAAAGGACATCTTGCATTGGTCAAAAAAGCCATCTCTGAAAATGATGCTGTTGTGGTGAGTATTTTTGTCAATCCCACGCAGTTTGACAATAAAGATGATTTAAAGAAATATCCCAGTACATTGGATACAGATCTCGAATATTTGAAAAGCATATCAGATGAATTGATAGTCTTTACTCCATCGGTAACAGATTTGTATTCCAAAAATATTAAATCAAAAGAATACGAATTCAATGGATTGGACAAGAGAATGGAAGGGGAGTTTAGAAGCAATCATTTCTCTGGTGTGGCAACTGTTGTCGAAAAACTGTTCTCTATTGTGAAACCCAACAGGGCATATTTTGGTGAAAAGGATTTTCAACAACTATTAATTATTAAAAAGTTGGTTCAAAAAATGAATATGCCAATTGAAATAATTGGCTGTCCAATTGTCAGGGAACCTGGGGGACTTGCGATGAGTTCTAGAAATGAAAGACTGCCAGAATCCTTAAGAAATCGAGCCTCTTTTATTTATAAAACTCTAATATCTGCCAAAAAAATATTTGGCATGAAAAGTGCACAATATGTGAGGAATTGGGTTCAAAATAAATTTGATGATGCCTCTGATTTCGATTTGGAATATATAGAAATATGTGATCAGGAAACTTTAATACCTGTTAAAAGAAAACAAAAGAATACAAAATACAGGGCCTTTATTGCGGTTTATATCAGTGGGGTTCGACTGATAGATAATATAGCCCTCAATTAATTAACTTTGTCCTATGCAAATAGAAGTTGTAAAATCAAAAATACATCGTGTCCGTGTTACCGGAGCGGATCTTAATTATATAGGAAGTATCACCATTGACGAAGACCTTATGGATGCTGCCAATATTATTCATGGTGAAAAAGTCCAGATTGTGAACAATAATAATGGTGAACGATTGGAAACCTATGTTATTCCGGGACCCAGGGGTTCAGGAGAATTAACGTTAAATGGAGCTGCAGCCAGAAAAGTAGCAGTAGGAGATATTCTTATTTTAATTACCTATGCCAGGATGGATATAGAAGAAGCTAAAAAGTTTAATCCAGCTCTGGTATTCCCTGATGAAGAAACCAATCTATTAAAATAGGTTTGAGTACAAGGCTAAAAAAGATCTTGAAAATCGTACTCCCAATTGCTTTGGGAGTTTTTTTAGTTTGGTATTCTTATTACAACACTTCGGCAGAAGAAAGGTTACAAATAATAAAGTACATCAAAGAAGCCGACTTGTTTTGGGTAGGTCTTTCCATTTTTATAGGTATACTAAGTCATATTTCAAGAGCTGTTAGATGGAATTATCTTCTGGAACCTTTAGGATATTCTCCAAAAGTGTCAAATAATATATTGATTATTTTGATGGCATACTTTGCCAATTTAGGGATTCCAAGGTCGGGCGAGGTGTTAAGAGCAACAGCTCTTGCCACCTACGAGGACGTACCTTTTGAAAAAGGTTTTGGAACAATTGTCACGGAAAGGGTAGTAGATTTAATTGTATTACTACTCATAATATTAATCGCATTATTTTCTCAAACAGAAGTAATACTCAACTTTTTGAATGAAAAAGGATTGGGTTTAACAAATACCCTTATTTTTCTTGGGGTTGGCTTTATAGGGCTATTATTTATCCTTGTTTTTTTAAAACGATCAAGTTCAAGACTGGCTATAAGAATCAGAGATTTTATTAAAGGTTTGCTCGATGGTATTTTGAGTATTTTTAAAATGAAATACAAATGGGCATTTTTACTACACACTATATTTATTTGGAGTGCCTATGTTCTTATGTTTTGGGTAATAAAATTTACGGTCCCAGAAACCATATCTCTTTCGTTTGGGCAATTATTAGTAGCATTCGTTGCAGGAGCCTTCGCTATGTCTACGACTAATGGAGGAATAGGCCTTTACCCTATAGCAGTAAGTAAATCTCTGGCAATTTTTGGTGTTTCAGCTGTTGCCGGTAATTCATTCGGATGGATCATGTGGATATCTCAAACACTCATGGTTGTGCTATTTGGTGCAATATCTTTCCTGATCTTACCGTTATTGAACAGGAATAAATAGCATAAAGCTGTTATCAATCTTTTCAACATGACACGTAATTTTTTTCTATGTGTTGCATTGCTTTTCTGTTCAGGATTAGTAGCACAGGTAACACAGGAGATCTTTGAATCTTTTAAACTTCAGGAAAGAAGGGATGTAAAATATTATATCCCCGAGAATTATACCCCTGAAAAGAAATATCCATTGGTTGTTGTTTTGGATGGTGAATACCTTTTTGATCAGGTGGTCGCTATTTCAAAATTTTACAGTTCTTTCCAGGGAACTCCCGAGGCGATTATAGTAGGAGTATTTCAAAGTGAAAATGATTTGCGGTGGGAAGATTGCGCATTTGAGGAAGACACTGGCCTCCCTGCGGAAAAAGGTAAATTGTTTTTTGAATTTCTCGGTATGGAGCTGATTCCATACCTTAAAACAACTTATAGTACCGCCCCCTTTAGTATGTTTGTTGGATATGATATTACCGCAAACTTTGGGAACTACTATTTATTTAAGGAAAGATCCCTTTTCAATGCATTCATAAGTATTTCTCCATATCTGGCGCCTGAAATGGAAAACAGAATTCCTGCGAGACTAAATGAAATAGATCAACACATTTTTTATCATTTAATCGTCGGTGGAAAACTCGACAATAGCCGAAAAGCTATTTTGCAAATGGACAAGGCTCTAACAAGTATTGAAAAGGAGAGTTTCAATTATCATTTTGATGAATATCCTGATGCTAATGAAGTATCGGTAGCAACCTTTGGCATTGGTAAGGCCTGGGGAAGTATGTTTGAAATTTTCAAACCCATTAGTCCAAAAGAATACAAAGAAAAAATTCTTACTTCGGAAGAACCAGTCTATAAATATTTGGAGGACAAATACAATTCAATAGAGGAGTTGTTCGGATTTAGAAAGGAAGTTGAACTAAACGATATTATGGCCATCTATGCCGGAAGCAGAAAAAAAGATGATTTTGAGTCTTTGAAACCTTTGTCAGAGCTATGTAAAAAAGAATTTCCCACTACCATGCTCGGATTCTATTTTGAAGGAGAATATTACGAAGAAATAGGAGAACCCAAAAAAGCACTTCGGACATTTGAGAAGGCCTTTGGCATGGAAGAAATTGATTTTTTAACAAAGGAAATGGCCCTGGAAAAAATGGACGCCCTAAAAGCAGACTTTGGTTTTTAAATCAACTGTGATCTAATCTTACTAACTACTACAGAATATGATATTTAAAGTATCAACATTCTTTTGATTTTTACAGGAACCACAATATCTTTAGCCAAAACCAGCTTAGGTTCAAATGGCTAAAACAAAAACAGCTTTTTTTTGCCAGAATTGTGGCACCCAATATGCAAAATGGGTAGGTCAGTGCGGGGCCTGCAAAGAATGGAATACGGTTGTAGAAGAGATAATACAGAAAGAAAATACCGTTCCCTGGAAAAGTGCAGAAAGTACTAAAGAAAAAGCTTCAAAACCACTGCTCATTGGACAGATAAATTCATCTAAGGAATTTAGGCTGGACATTTGCGATAAAGAATTTAACAGGGTTTTAGGCGGAGGTTTGGTGCCCGGTTCACTTGTTCTTCTTGGTGGCGAACCCGGTATAGGCAAAAGTACTTTACTACTGCAAATTGCCTTAAGACTTAATTTGCGTACCCTCTATGTTTCGGGTGAAGAAAGTATGAAGCAAATAAAAATGAGGGCTGAGAGAATTCATCCAAATAATCAGACCTGCTATATTCTGACTGAAACCAAAACCCAAAATATTTTTAAACAGATTCATGAAATTGCACCAGATATACTGGTAATTGACTCTATACAGACACTGCATACAGATTATATAGAATCTTCAGCGGGAAGTATATCTCAGATTCGGGAGTGTGCTTCAGAACTAATACGATTTGCTAAAGAAACTAATACCCCGGTTATCCTAATAGGGCATATTACCAAAGATGGCAATATTGCCGGACCAAAGATTTTGGAGCATATGGTAGACACTGTCCTTCAGTTTGAAGGAGATCGGAATTACGTTTACAGGATTTTAAGGGCGCTAAAGAACAGATTTGGATCTACTGCAGAACTTGGTATCTATGAAATGCAGGGTGATGGACTTCGGGAGGTAAATAACCCTTCGGAAGTATTACTTTCTAAAAATGATTCAGGGCTAAGTGGTACTGCCATTGCTTCAACTATAGAAGGCATGCGTCCTTTAATGATAGAAATTCAGGCTTTAGTGAGTTCTGCAGTCTATGGAACACCGCAGCGTTCTGCCACCGGTTACAATGCCAAACGGCTAAACATGTTATTGGCCGTTTTGGAAAAAAGGGCAGGCTTTAAATTGGGAGCAAAGGACGTATTTCTAAATATTACTGGGGGCATTACTGTAGACGACCCTGCAATAGATCTTGCAGTAATTGCCGCTATTTTATCCAGCAACGCGGATATTCCGATAGAGAAAAATGTATGTTTCGCTGCGGAAATAGGATTGGCAGGAGAAATTCGACCGGTACAAAGAGTAGAGCAACGTATTTTGGAAGCGGATAAACTGGGGTTTTCTACAATTTATGTTTCAAAGAACAACAAAATTGCACTTAAGAAAACTAAAATCAAGGTTGAAATGGTCTCGAAAATTGAGGATGTGGTTGTCAAACTCTTTGTCAATAAGATACTTTAAACAAATTTAAATCCTATCTAATTACAAACCATTCCTGAATTGCAGCAAAATTATGGCGCCGGATCGGGTATATCATTATGTACGTCATCAATTCGTTTTAATAATTCATCAGAAAGATCAACTTCTATACTGGATATGTTTTCTTTCAATTGTTTCATAGAAGTAGCCCCAATTATATTACTGGTTATAAACGGCCTTGAATTCACAAATGCCAGTGCCATTTGGGTAAGTGACAAGTTATATTCCTGTGCAAGTTCATAATATTCCTGGGTAGCCTTGTTTGCATTTTCACTAATATACCTATTATAGTTTGGAAATAGGGTGATTCGGGCATTTGCCGGTTTCATACCACCCCTATACTTCCCGCTGAGAACACCAAATCCTAATGGGGAATAAGCTAAGAGACCTATATTTTCCCGCATTGAAATTTCAGAAAGACCTACCTCAAATTGACGATTCAATAAATTATAAGGATTTTGTATCGTAATCATTCTTGGTAAACTGGAGTGTACTTTGCTCTCCTCCAAAAATCGCATGGTACCCCAAGGGGTTTCATTTGAAAGTCCCACATGTCTTATTTTACCTTCAGTAATCAGATCCCTCAAAGTTTCTAATACCTGATGTATATTATCCTGCCAAAAATCTGAAAGATCATGTTTATAACCCCTTTTTCCAAAATAGTTGGTCGTACGTTCAGGCCAATGTAGTTGATACAAATCTATATAATCTGTTTGAAGTCGTTCAAGGCTTCCCTCAACGGCATCAATCAAAGATTCCCTTCTGAAACCTGTTGTTCTTATAAATTTTGTGAATTCCGCTTTTCCTGCAATTTTGCTTCCCAGAATAATCTTATCTCTATTTCCGGTTTTCTTAAACCAATTTCCAATAATCTTCTCAGTGTCTGCATATCTGTCGGGATGGGCCGGAATTGGGTATAATTCAGCGGTATCGAAAAAATTTATTCCCTGTTCAACCGCATAATCCATTTGCTCATGACCTTCTGCTTCGGTATTTTGTCGCCCCCAGGTCATGGTCCCCAGACAAATCTTACTAATTTCTAAGTCCGTATGGGGTAATTTTTGATATATCATAGGCAAATTCTATTCTTTTGAGACCGGGCAAATTTACTAATTCCCTTTTTTACATTATATGAAAAGTAGTTTATTGTTCATCTAATTCCATTAGAATGGGACAATGATCACTGTGTTTTGCTTCAGCTAGAATTACCGAACGTTTAAGTCTGTGCTCCAAAGAGCGGCTGACCATACCGTAATCCAGACGCCATCCTTTATTATTATTCCGTGCATTTGCTCTATAACTCCACCAGGTATAATTATGGGGTTCTTTGTTAAAAAATCGAAAACTGTCTATAAATCCACTATCCATAAATTTTCCTATCCATTCCCGTTCAACCGGCAGAAATCCTGAAACATTCTTATTTCTCACCGGATCATGGATATCAATTGCCTGATGACAAATATTATAGTCTCCACATATTATCAGGTTTGGATATGCTGTTTTGATCTTATCTACATAGGTTTGCAGATCTGCCATATATTGTAATTTAAGATCCAATCTTGCGAGGTTGGTACCTGAAGGCAGATACATGCTCATAACAGACAGCCCGTCAAAATCTGCGCGCAGGTTTCTTCCTTCAAAATCCATATAGTCTATCCCTGTGCCGTATTCAACATGTTTTGGTTGCCTCTTAGATAAAATGGCCACTCCGCTATATCCTTTTTTCTGTGCACTAAACCAGTAATTATAGACGTATCCGCTTTTCTCAAAAATACTGAGGTCTAACTGTTCTTTCATGGCTTTGATCTCCTGAAGACAGATTACGTCCGGGTCAACCTGTTTAAACCAATCCAGTAATCCTTTGTTCAGGGCGGCCCTGATACCGTTAACGTTGTATGAAACTATTTTCAAATCAATTTAATTTGTTTTCAAAAATAGTGAATGTTTATACCATCTTACAAAATGTAATTTATTGTATAACTTCGCCGAATTCTACAAGACCAACTTTTATAAAGATTCTTTAAGAGAACAATATTAATGAAGCGAAAATTTCTATTTTTAATCCTTATCACAAGTTATTTTTACGGAGTTTCACAAGAATCCGAGAAAGATTCGATAACTTATCTCAAGGAAGTTATAATTTATAATCCCGGGAAAATTGATAAAACTCTGGGTATTACTGAAACGACGATAATTCGTGAAAAAGCATTTCAGAATCACAGTCCAATAGATGTTGCTTCATCAATTAACCAAATCTCCGGGGTTTATCTACTTTCCGGGGCATTAAATACAAACCGAATAACCATACGCGGGGTGGGTGCAAGAACACCTTTTGGCACAGACAAATTGAGGTTATATTTCCAGGGTATCCCTGTTACTAATGGCACCGGTTTCTCTACTATTGAAGCGTTTGATTTGGAAAATCTTGCTTCGATAGAGGTAGTTAAAGGGCCTAAAGCAACTGCCTATGGTACAAATCTGGGGGGGGCTATCCTTCTTAAAACAAAAGAACGGGATAGCAAAGGAACCTTATTTGCCAATAATTTTACCTTAGGGTCTTATGGCCTTTTGAAGGATAATTTTAGTTTTGATCACACTACAGATCATTTAACCCTTAATTTGCGCTATAACCATTTAGATACAGATGGTTATAGGGAAAATAATTCCTTTAAAAGAGATGGCTTACTATTGAACGCATCAATGAAACTTAGCTCAAAAAGTTCGTTGGCTGTTTTAGCTAATTATATTGACTACACGGCTCAAATCCCAAGTTCATTAGGAATAACTGATTTTACGGAAAATCCGAGGCAAGCCGCTTTTACCTGGAATCAGGCACAGGGGTTTGAAACCAATAAATATTCACTTCTTGGACTCTCATATACTCTTAAGTTTAGTCCCAAACTGGAAAATACCACAAGTTTATTTTACACTTATCTTGACCATTATGAAGCCCGCCCTTTCAATATTTTAGATGAGTTTACCAATGGTTATGGGTTTAGAACCCAATTCAATGGTAATTTTAGATATAACGATAGAACCGGGTTTTATTTATTTGGCGGAGAACTCTATAAAGACGAATACAATTGGAAAACCTTTGAGAACTTATATCGGGATAATAATGGAAATGGTAGTCTTCAGGGGGATCAATTGAGCGAGAATAAAGAATACAGAAGACAATTTAATGCCTTTGCGACTGTTTCAATTCCATTTACGAATAGGTTCAATATGCAACTGGGGGTGAACGTCAATAAAACTGTTTACGATTTCAGGGATTTATTTAACACAGGTGACACCAACAAAAGTGCAAGACGCAATTTTGATCTTATCGTAATGCCCGGAATGGATTTAATCTATCGTTTTTGGAAAGGAAGTCAGGTTTATGCAAATATTAGCCGAGGTTTTTCTAACCCCGGATTAGAAGAAACACTTACTCCAGAGGGTGTAATAAACCCGGAGATAACTCAGGAAAAGGGAATGAATTATGAGATTGGCACTAAGATGTTATTGGCAAATAACAAACTATGGTTGAGCCTGGCTCTATTCAGGATGCATATTGATGACTTATTGGTTGCACAACGCGTAGGGGAAGATCAATTTATTGGTAAAAATGCAGGGAGTACGAGACATCAAGGGCTTGAGCTAGACCTGAATTATACGATTGATCTCAGTTCTAAATTACAAATGACACCTTTTGCAAGTTATACTCTCAGTGACCATAAGTTTGTGGATTTTGTAGATGGGAATAATGATTATTCAGGTAATCCTTTAACCGGAGTCCCCAAAAACAGGATAAATTTAGGACTGCGAATTAACCACACGAAAGGCTTTTACTGGAATACAACCTATCAATATGTAGATGCTATTCCTCTAACAGATGCAAATTCTTTGTCTAGTGAACCCTACAATTTATTAAATACAAGGCTGGGCTATAAAAAAGAGTTAGTTACTAATTTGCAGATTTCTTTGGATTTAGGCATCAATAACATTTTCAATGTCAATTATGCCCAATCGGTATTGATAAATGCTTTAAGTTTTGGAGGATCTGAACCCCGCTATTATTATCCTGGCAATGATAGAAATTTTTATGCAAGCCTTGGGTTGAATTATCAATTATGATCCAGGCATCATAAGAGCTGTCATTCCGTTTTTTTCAGCCAGTATTTCATACCTACTTCCATGGCAATCGTATGATTAACGGCATCTATTGCTATCCTCTTTTGTTCCATACTATCCCTATGCCGAATGGTTACTGTCTGGTCTTCCAGGGTTTGATGATCCACCGTAATACAAAAAGGCGTTCCTGCGGCATCTTGCCTTCTATACCTTCTTCCAACGGCATCTTTCTCATCATATACAACATTGAAATCCCACTTTAATTCATCAATAATTTTATGTGCTACCTCTGGCAATCCATCCTTTTTAACAAGAGGTAAAACTGCAGCTTTTATTGGAGCAATAACAGCAGGTATTTTTAAGACTGTCCGCGTGGTGCCATTTTCTAATTCCTCTTCTGCCAATGAATTGGATAATACAGCCAGGAACATTCTATCTACTCCAATTGAAGTTTCAACTACGTATGGGACATAATTTTCATTTAGTTCAGGATCAAAATACTGTAATTT
The DNA here is from genome assembly GCF_947258925.1 of uncultured Eudoraea sp. GTDB lineage: Bacteria > Bacteroidota > Bacteroidia > Flavobacteriales > Flavobacteriaceae > Eudoraea. The sequence continues at coordinate 62,810 of NZ_CAMYKG010000001.1, forward strand.
CCTTCCCGAATATTTTTCATGGCTGGAAAGATCAAAATCAGTTCTGGAGTGTATTCCTTCCAATTCTTTAAATCCAAATGGAAATTTAAACTCAATATCCGAGGCGGCATCAGCATAATGGGCCAATTTCTCATGATCATGAAAGCGGTAATTATCTTCGCCCATTCCCAATGATAAATGCCATTTCATTCGCATTTCCTTCCATTTCTCATACCATTCCATTTGAGTTCCGGGTCTTATAAAGAATTGAAGTTCCATTTGCTCAAATTCACGCATCCTGAAGATAAATTGCCTTGCCACAATTTCATTTCTGAAGGCCTTTCCAATTTGTGCTATTCCAAAAGGTATTTTAAGTCGTCCGGATTTTTGAACATTTAAAAAATTTACGAAAATTCCCTGAGCAGTTTCTGGTCTTAGATAAAGATCTGTTGCAGTTTCTGCTGAAGCTCCCAGTTTGGTGCCAAACATTAAATTAAACTGTTTAACATCAGTCCAGTTTTTAGAACCAGACACCGGGCAAACGATTTGCAATTCTTCAATCAGGTTTTTAACATCTGCCAAATCTTCTGCCTCTAAAGATTTTCCCAACCTTTTTAATACAGTCTGAATCTTTTCCTGGTAGCCCAAAACACGTGGATTAGTGGCAAGAAATTGAGTTTTATCAAAAGCATCACCAAATCGTTTATGAGCTTTTTTAACTTCCTTCTCAATTTTTGCCTCTATTTTGGCTACATGATCCTCAACCAACACATCCGCACGGTACCTTTTTTTTGAGTCCTTGTTATCAATAAGGGGATCATTAAAAGCATCAACATGGCCGGATGCTTTCCAAGTAGTTGGGTGCATAAATATTGCCGCATCAATCCCGACAATATTTTCATGCATTTGCACCATGGCCTTCCACCAGTATTCTTTGATATTTTTCTTTAGTTCAGCTCCATTCTGCGTATAATCATATACCGCACTCAAGCCATCATAAATTTCACTCGACTGAACCACATAGCCATATTCCTTGGCATGCGAAATAACCTTTCTAAATATATCTTCTTGATTTGCCATTTGGCAAAAATAGAATATTATGGCATTTATTTTTTAAGTCTTGGAAATAAAATGAAATAACACAAATAACAGGTTGTTTATTTCAATTGAAATTCTGCTGATGAAAGTAGTTTTTCATCTTCAAAAACGTTCAGGGTATAGGTCCCGGATTCCAATGACCCTTCAGGTATTGTTATAAAATCGCATACGCTTATCTCATCACCTGAGGATATAAGTTCCACCCTTTTACTATAGGTGTTTCCACTAACAGAAATGACATTAGCATTATCTTCTATAACCCCCATATTCGGGCCGAGAAACTGAAAATAGATAACCTTTTCCTCGTTTCTGTCAGAAGGATTTGCAATAATAGTAACACAGCCCCTAAGTTTTTCAATGGTAGATGCTTTAGTTGTTTTTATGGGTTTTCCACTACGCAGTCTAAAGCCACTTCCTTCCGCATTTTGTAACTGTAAATAACTCTTTATTCTTAATTCCTTGCTAAGCTCCTTATTTTTTTCACGTAAAAGCGCCTCAGCTTCGGCCAGAGAACTGCTTTTACCCTGTAATTCCTCAATCATTTTACGGGTCTCCTCATATTTATCGGAGAGTAGCATATTATTATACTTAAGGAAGTTATTTTTAAGTTTAAGACTATCGTGTTTTATTTCCAGTTCCCGAAGTTCCTTCTTAAATTCCTTAAGTTTAGCTACAGTGAAGTTGAGTCTGCCAACGGAATCCAATAATTGTTGTACTCTATATCTCGAATCCTGTAATTCTATTTCATTTACCTCGTTTAGTGCGGAAAGCCGGTCCACTTCGGTTTTCATTAACGTTAAGTCCTTAACCAGTAAGCCTTTTTCATCCTCCAGATAGTTGATTTGGTTTCTGGATTGGGCATAACTATAGTAGAAAGCTATTAGTATGCCGATAATTACGGCAACTAATGCAGCAAGTATTATCTTATAGTTAAATTTATTATCTTGAATATCCATTCAGATAGGCTAAGTAAATAAGATTAGGTTAATTAAGATTTGTACTTTTCCAAGCTATCAAATATAATAAATGATATCAACACGGTACTTCTACCGAGGTTGTGTTTTGGATGTAATGCTCAATTATATCGAGGAGAGCAGCTATTGTGTACAGTTTGTCGAAACCAAATACCGCTTACCGAATACGATTTTATTGAGGTTAATGCAGTGGATAAAATATTTTATGGCCGTGTTGACATAAAAAAAGCCGCTGCTTTCCTTTTTTACGCTGATCAGGGGATCGTAAAAAATTTAATCCACTTTTTAAAATACAAAAATCAACCTCAAATAGGTCAATTTTTAGGTGACTGGTACGGACAAGTTATGAAAGAAGATAACGCTCCGGATGACATTGATATTGTAATCCCGGTACCTTTACACAAAAAAAGGCTTAAAAAACGGGGGTATAATCAGGTAAGCGGCTTTGCAAAAAGAATTGCAGGTCATCTCAATGCCCAATACATAGAACACCTTTTGGTTAAAACAGCAAACACGCGAACCCAGACCAAAAAATCAAGGCTTTATCGATGGAGAGAAATGCCAAATCTATTTGAAGTGACCAATCCTGATTATTTAAATGCTAAAAATATACTTTTGGTTGATGATGTGATTACAACTGGCGCTACCATGGAAGCATGTGCAAGGGCTCTGAAAAGGGCTAACGATGTTACAGTTTCTATTGCTGCAATGGCGGTCGTTCCGTAATTTTACCATTCTTTAAATTAGTTGTTTCTTTGCCCTATAGAAAAATCAAATGGCTCGAGTGCGGCGTATTTTATCCTACTTTTTTCTAATTGCAGTTGTTTTTGCCGTAGTGCAATGTGCACGGAGAGGCAGTCCATCCGGAGGCCCAAAGGATACAACACCTCCTGTTTTACTGAAGACAGAACCAGAAAACTTAACAACCGAATTCAAAGCGAAAAAAATAAGACTGTATTTTGATGAATATATCAAATTGGAGGATGTCCAAAATCAGCTAATTGTCTCTCCTCCTTTAAAATACAACCCTGAAATATCTCCGCAAGGAGGTGCTAGCAAGTATGTGGAAATTATACTGAAAGATACGCTATTAGAAAATACAACTTATACATTAAACTTCGGACAGAGTATTGTGGATAATAATGAGGGCAATCCGAACAGTTTTCTAACCTATGTCTTTTCTACCGGTACTTATATTGATTCACTAACGGTATCAGGGGTTGTAAAGGACGCTTTCAATAGAAAAGCGGACGAATTCATTAGCGTAATGTTATATGAAATTGATACGGCCTATACCGATTCTACAATTTATAAAAAACCACCAAATTATATTACTAATACCCTGGATAGTGCCACCATCTTTCAACTGAAGTACTTAAAAGCCGGGAAATATGCTCTTTTTGCCGTTAAGGATGAATCTAAGAATAATGTGTTCGATCAAAACACCGACAAAATAGGTTTCATCAAAGACACAGTATCCTTGCCAACCGATACAGTATTTCTTCTTAATCTTTTTAAGGAAATTCCCAATTACACTATTAAAACCCCGACCTACGCAGCGGCTAACAAAATTATTTTCGGGTATACCGGTAGCGATCAAAAATTAAATATTGAATCTTTGACAGAACTTCCTGATTCTATTCAGACACTTATTTATAAAGATCCGGAAAAGGACACCCTTAACTTTTGGTTTACCCCTTTTGAGATAGATTCCATAATTTTCAAAGTAACTAATGAGACTTTAGAGAAAATTGATACGTTTACGGTGAAATCAAGAAAACTTGCTGCAGATTCACTATTGCTCAGCCCAAGCCACCGAAACGCCATCAACTTCGAAGATGAATTTTACATCAATTCCACCATTCCGGTTGCCAGTATAGATACAGCTATGATGACCCTTTACAACAAGGATACGCTGGCCGTTAGTTTCAGTGCCCAATTGGATACCGTAAAAAATCGTATATCTCTTGACTTTGAAAAACAACCAGATGACACCTATTTTATAAGTTTATACCCCAATAGTATTACAGATTTTTTTGGGGATACCAACGATACAATTAATTACAGGTTATCTACTGGCAACTATGCAGATTTTGGTAATTTACAATTGAATTTGGAAGGTGCTGTAGCCTATCCAATCATTGTACAATTAACCGATGATAAAGGGAAAATGTATAGGGAAATTTATGTCCCTGAAGCCCAAGTCCTTCAGTTCAATTACCTTGAACCTTCCAATTATCTTATCCGGATTATTTTCGATGAGAACAAAAACGGAAAATGGGACACTGGGAATTATTTAAAAAACATCCAGCCAGAAAGAGTCACGTATTATCCAACTGCTATTGAAATGCGTGCCAATTGGGAAAAGATTGAAACATTTACGGTTCTAGATTAAAATGATCTCTATCTTCCAAAAATTTAAACTGCTCCCTTAAATTGTTTAAGTGTTGCAGACTTAAAGAAGCAAAGATTATCTCATTGTTTCTGGAGAAAACAATTTCCTTTCCCAAAGGATCATAAATGGCCGAATGACCCGGATATCTGTGTTTGTTAGCATCGTCACCAAGCCTGTTAACCCCTATGCAATAGCTCATATTCTCAATTGCCCGTGCTTTCAGTAAAGTATCCCAGGCTTCAATCCTAGGTTCCGGCCAATTAGCAACGTAAAGCAATACATCATAATCTCCTTGATATCTGGCCCATACCGGGAATCGAAGATCATAACAAATCAATGGGTAAATCCTGAAGCCCCTGAAGGAAATCACCAATCTTTCATTACCGGAATCATAGACTTTATCTTCCCCTGCAAACGTAAATGTGTGTTTCTTATCACAGCTTTGAATACTTCCATCCGGATGTACAAAAAAAAGGCGATTGGTAAATTTGTCATTTGTTTTAAAGGCAATACTCCCAACCAAAGCCATATTTTGATCTATAGCCATTTCTTTCATCCATTGAACTGTACTTTCTCCCTCTTCATAATTTACAGCTTCGGGTGTCATAGTAAATCCCGTCGTAAACATTTCAGGTAAAATGATCAAATCTGTTTCACTCGGAATTGTACTAATCTTCTCGGAAAACATCTTTCTGTTCTCCTTTGGATTTTCCCATTGCAATGTAGTTTGTATCAGTGCTACTTTAAGCTCACTTGCCATAATATTCACCGGTTATTGTGCGTTTCTAAAAGAGTAATCATTTCTGAAAACCCCTGCATTTTTGCATGGTCTAAAGCCGTATTTCCACGCCCGTCTTTCACTGTGGCGTCTGCACCACTATCCAGCAAAAGTCCGGCTAATTCTTCTCTATTAAAGGTAGCCGCGTATATCAAACAAGTGGCACCCATGGCATTTCTTGTATTTACATTTGCCCCTCTCCCTATTAATTCTTCAGCTATTTGTACCAGGCCTTTAAAGCTGGTTCCCATAAGCGCAGTATTACCTGAAGCATCCTGGGCATCAATTAAGGCTCCCTGGTCCAGAAGAAAATTTGCCACCTCTGCGTGGTTGTAATAGGTTGCAAGAATTAAAGGGGTAGATCCTCTCTGGTCAATGGAATTAACGAGGTCCGGGAACTCTGTAATCAATTCCTTGACGCCTTCGATATTACCAATTCTTATTTCATTAAAAAAAGTAATTATTTTGTCTTGCATGGATATTAAAAGTATTTAAAAATTGGCGAGAAGATATTAATAAAATTATTATGAATTAAAACTTAAATTCTTTTTTGTAGGTCATTGGGATCCAATCAGCTATAGTCAAAGTTGTATTTTATTATATACTTTTAACGTATTTTCTTACGTTATAAAGGAATAAATGTAACTTTAATATAAATTGATCTCTTGGAAACACTTTTAACTTCTTCCTTTATTAAGGACTATCCTGCGTCTGTGGTTATTGTAAATCCGCAAATGCGGATTATTGAACATTCCAAACTTTGGCTGAAGGAATTAGAGAACCGCAATGGCAGCCCTATAGGAATTCCTTTCTATGATATAATCGACTACACGGATGAGGGATTTTCAAAATGTTGTGAAGAATGTCTGCAAGGAGGTAAAATAACGAAGGTTATTCAAAAATTAAACCCTCCCGAGGAAAAGACACGATGGCTGGAATGGACCATTTCCCCATGGAAAGAGAATCACATTGAGGTCAACGGCCTGATCATAATAAAGAATGATATCACTGAAACGAAAAGAAAAGAAGAGCTGTTACTAAAATCCAAGCGTATTTCACGAATAGGCGGATGGGAAGTAGATTTGTTGGCAAATACGGTGTATTGGACGCAGGTTACTAAAGAAATTCACGAAGTCCCTATGGATTATGTCCCTAATTTAGAAGAAGGGATAAATTTCTACAAAGAAGGGGTTGACCGTGATAAAATCTCCATTTTGGTAAGTGATGCTATGAATGAAGGTTTACCCTGGGATACCGAGTTGCGAATTATAACTGCCAAAGGAAAAGAAATATGGGTAAGAGCTAAAGGAGAAGTCGAAATTGTTGATGGTATATGCGTCCGCATTTATGGTACTTTCCAGGATATTGATGAAAAAAAGAGAGTTGAATTAAAATACCAGGAAGTCTCGGACAGGTTAGCTATTGCAACTAAGGCCGCCTCAATTGGAATATGGGATTACAACATAGTTGAAAACGTATTGGTATGGGATGATAATATGTATCCACTATACGGAGTCAAAAAAGAAGATTTTAGTGGTGTTTATGAGGCATGGGAATCTACTATTCATCCTGAGGATTCAAAGCCTGCTCAGGATCAATTGGAGCTTGCCATAAATGGTGAAATAGATTTTAATACTGAATTTCGAGTTGTATGGCCAAACGGCGAAATCAGATATATTAAAGCAGTAGCCCATGTCATCCGGGATGCTAAAGAAAATGCAGTTAAAATGGTTGGTGCTAATTGGGATATTACCACGAATAAAAAGGCTGAAAAAAAGTTAAAAAATCTTCTCGATATCACTAGCGAACAGAATAATAGTTTAATGAACTTTGCTCATATTGTTTCCCATAACCTTAGGTCTCATTCCAGCAATTTATCAATGCTTTCGGGGTTTTTCGTTGAAGAAAAAGACAAGGATGAAAAGGATCAGCTTATAAAAATGTTATGTGAAGCTTCTGAAAGTTTGAATGAGACCGTACAAAATCTATCCGAAGTGGTACAGGTAAAAACAGATGCCCTTGATAAAATGCGTCCGGTAAACTTATACGAGACCATAACAGCTGTTGAAAAAAACCTGGCTGTACTACTCAAAGAAAAAGATACGGTATGTGAAATTGAAGTAGATAAAGAACTTAAAATTAAAGCCATCCCGGCCTATTTGGATAGTATTCTGTTAAATTTATTCACAAATAGCATAAAATATAGTTCCCCCGAAAGATCACTGGCCCTCAGAATTACAGCGGAAAAAAATGGTGATCATACATTGGTTACCTTTTCTGACAATGGTCAGGGAATAAACTTGAAAAGACATGGCAATGCCATTTTCGGGATGTATAAGACCTTCCATAAACATAAAGATGCAAAAGGTATAGGCTTATTTATTACCAAAAATCAAATTGAGTCCATGAATGGTAAAATTGAAGTAGACAGCCAGGTAAATAAGGGCACTACTTTCCAATTGTATTTCGAAAGTATTGATCTCTAAGCCTCAGGATTATGAAGAAGTTTAAAAATGCTTGTATTATAGATGATGATCACATTTTTATCTATGGAATAAAACGTTTAATGATAGAAGTTAATTTCTGTGAAGAAATTTTAGTGTACAATAATGGAGAAGATGCCATAAAAGCCTTTACAATAAACAAACAATCAGGCAGGCCTGTTCCCTCAATCATCTTTTTGGATTTGAATATGCCCATTATGAATGGTTGGGATTTTCTTGACGCTTTTTGTAAAAGCAATGAATCAGGGTTAGATAACACGATTGTATATATCATAAGCTCTTCGGTTGATCCGAGAGACCTGGTTCGCATTAAAGACTACGCCGTAGTGAAAAACTACATTCTCAAACCCATAACAGCAAATGACCTTGAAGCTATTCAGAAAGAAGAAGTTGCCTAGTTAGTAAAACCTAACGAATTCCGGGAGAATAATCCTCAGGGGCATTTTGCGGAATATTTAATGTTCCGGATCCTCCGGTGTCATTATAAATAGTCCATTCGCTAAAGGTATACACCGGATTCCCCGTCATAATATTTAAGTTCCTTTCTGCTTTTCCGTCTTCAAATTCATGGTTGGTCCCCGAACCATCTTCTCCTATAAGTCCGAAGACATCTATAATAGTACCGAAGGGATCTATTAGAACTATATTATCGTCCCCGTTGGAGTCCGCTGCACTATTGCGCCCAACTTCAATATCCGGAGGAAAACCATATACGTTTTCAAATTCTAAGGCATTTGGTGAAATAACCAGCGTGCTATTTGTATCAATAATCAACCCTGCAAGGTCTAATTCAGATCCCGGTGTAACATTTGCATTGGTATACCTTAACAAGAACCAACCATTTAATGGTATCGGCTCGCTGCCGGCGTTATAGAGCTCAATAAATCGTGCCTGAGCGTTATTATCAGGATCCGCAATCTCAGTGATAAAGATTTGGTCAGATGTCATTAGAACTTCTGCCTCCTTGCAACGTTCATTTTGAAAATCCATATCATCCAAATCTCTGATGATTAATTGATAGTCATTGTTCTCTTTGTAAAGTATGGCTGTAATTGATCCATTACCGGAAGGTAATATTGTATCCCTGAAATTGGAATATCCACTATTTAGCAATTCAATTAAATCTCCATCACAATTTTTAAGACTCCTTATCGTCTCCTTTTCAGGTAGGGCGAATGTCAGGTCTAGTTCTTCTTCAATTACCTCTATATTATCTAGTTCAATTAAAGTACTAACCATATCTTCACTGAGGGCAGGTATAGCGATAACGCGAGGAGATATTTCAATAATAGGGTCACATGAAAGAAAAATATGATCCCTTACCGCATGAGCTGGCAGCCTCCCAATGCTCAAATTTCCAAAAGACGTAAATACTCCCCCTATTTTGTATACGCCTTTACTCTTCCCAAGAAATAGTCCTTTAAGTTTTACGTAAACTTTATTCCCTATTTCATAAAATAAGTAGGAATCTCTAAGATCTATTTCGATTTGAAAGCCGGAGGTAGGGTTTACCGGATGATCCTGAATATGTAGTGTGCCAAAAAAGTTTCCTGCTTGATCTGAAGATATAACATAGCCTTCAATAACCAAATCTTCCTGTATTTGTATAACCTCGCCTTTAAATCTATTCTTTACCTCCTTAAAAGTAACGTTGGCGATTAATTGATTATTACAGAAGCCTTCCGGACTTTTAAAATTGGTGTCCTTAACACAGCTGACAATGAAAAATAGAGAACACCATCTTACTAAAAAACCAAGTGGTAATTTTTTTAAACATTTCATTTTTGTCATTTATACTAATTGTTAGCTCAATTTCATCTTAAAAACTAATAGCCAGATTTAAAAAATAAGTTCTTCCATAACCAAACCAGAATTTTGGACCAAATGACGGTGAATCACTGAGATTGTCCCTAACTAATTGACCGTAATTACCATTTCTGTTTTGTTCATATCCCCCGGTTCTGAAATCAGCATCAAAAACATTATTTATACTAACAAATACACTTAGGTATTTACCATTTAGTAACCACGATTTACCTCCAACAATGTTAAGGAGATAGATGTCATCCAAAGAGTTTTGCTTTAAAATGCCAGCAACATTTTCAGAAGTTGCATTTTCAAAAGGTTGCCCTGTTTCGGGATTCAATAAGAAACTCTGAGTTCTTCTAATAGTAGATATACTGGTATAATTATCAGATAGATAATTAACTTTTGCACTTACCCACCAATATTTAGGATCCCTGTAATCTATGCCCAGCGAAAGTGCCGTTTGAGGTCCTGCCGGTAGCTTATAATTTTTAATTTCTGCTCTACCCAAATCTTTGCGGCCTTCAATACTAATAAAATCTTCTTCGCTACCGGCGGTATCAAAATTTATGGTCAGATTGGGGTCACTTGCAAAAACATACTTACCCAGAGCCAAGGCAGCAGATAAACTTACAGAAGAAGAAAGTTGATATGACAGGCCTAACTCCATCCCCATATGGAGCTTATCAAGGTTGGTAATTGCTTCTTGCACAAAATCTGAGCCTACCCCAGCATCAACAAAGAAAAAATTTATATCGGTAAGTTTTTGAAAGCGAGTATAGAATCCCGTTAACCTTCCTATTAGGTTCGGAAACCTTGCAAAATAATTCAATTCCAGGCTTGTGATTTTTTCACTGTTCAAATCAGGTACTATGGTGTTATTCTCCCTTGGATTAATAAATGAATTTTCGGCTAAAGGTGCCCTGTTTAAAAAAGCTCCATTTGTACTAATCCATTGTCTGCCATTTATTTTATAGGTAACACCCCCTTTTATCCCATAATTAAGAAAACGCAGAGCTTTGCCCTTTCCGAATGAATTTTCAGGGAAACGTTCATTTAAAAAAAGTCCGGTTCGCTGATAGGTCGAATGATTAAAGTTGGCAGCTATAAAAGAATTCCACTTATTTTTTAAGACTCTCATTTGGACAAAAGCATCGAACACGCTATAATCAATAGCGTAATTATAACTAAAGATATCCCCTTCACCCTTTCTTAGATCGCCATTAACATCATTCAGAGTATCAGAAAAAGGATCCCTGTCATCATGATAATCAGCTCCTAATAAATCTTCAATCAGTGCAAAATTTTGAGAGTTGGTATTTCTAAAAGTGAAATTCATATCTATAGCGATCAGATCAGAAGGTTTAATGTTAAGTGAAGTATTTAAGGTTAATTGTTGTTCCTCCCTGGTATCATTATACAAAATGTACGAAGCCTTACCCATAGCTGCGTTTATGGAATTAGCCCTGTATAGATTTTCCCATTGCAACTGAGGCTTTAACAAGAATGCTTGCTTAGCCTGTTGGGCACTTACGAAATTTGCGCCAATTGGACTATTTATATAAAAACTGGGTAAATATCTATAATAGACAGGGTCCGGATTAGGTGCATTAAAATATCCTATTCTACTCTTATTAAAACTGCCAAATTGGTATGACAATCCCATAGTAACATCAAGTTTTTGAAATCTCCCGTAGTAATTAAACAAGATTATAGGTTCTGATATTTTTCGTTCCCGAGAATTGCGGTAATTCCCGTCCTGGACACCCCAATAGGGATTGTATCTGTTTCCAGTTAAGCGGTATACCTCTGATGTAAGTGCTGATGAAGACCCTCGCCGGTTAGAGGCAAGAATTGCTGTTAACAGTAGACTATTTTTTGAATTGATTTGGTATTCAATTGCGCCATATACAGAAAAAGCATCATAAAGCGTCCCATCAATATAACCTTCCCTTGCCCACCTTCTGGAAGCGGAAAGAGAATACACAAAATCGCTCTTTTTCTTTCTTGATGTATAGGTTGCCATGATACGGCCGGAATATGTTCGGTTAGAAAATGATCCGGAAAACCTAAACCCCGGCCGAAGCCCCGATGGCCTGGTATCTATATAGGTTGATCCTAAAAGTCCGCCAAATCCATATGGAGCAGCTCCTAATCCCAAATTAAAAACCTGGTTTCGTTGTATATCATTAAGACCTCCCCAGTTATTCCATTGAGGTCGACCGTTCAAAAGTTTATTCATGGGAATCCCATTAATTAGAACACTATTATTTCGAGAATCATAACCCCTTACTCTGAAAAATACCTGACCAAAATCAAAAGCGGCACGATTAAGAAAGACATCCCGTGTAGCGGTTAACAGCGCTAAATTTCCTGTTTCCAATTGTTCATCAATAATCTGAGTTTCGGTAAGTGCTATGAGGGCGTCATTTTGTTCATTTGAGAAATCCTTTTCCAATAAAATTTGACCAAGTTTTAATTCAGTCATAGATATTTCCAGAGGCAGCCTTTTTATGTTAAAATCTTTTGCCTCAATTGATAGTATGAAGTCCCCTTTTAAATCAGTTTTTAGTTCAAATCTTCCTTCCGTATCTGATTTTGTCCGGTATAAAGTACCTTCAATTTCCAGCCTTGCATCAGCAATAGGCAAGAGGCTTTGTGAATCTACAATACTCCCGTTTATCTTTGATTCCTGAGAATTGAGTGCTTGAACTGCCAATAAGATTATGAATACCCAAAGATTAAAACGCATCCCAATAACTATTAGATTCCGTTCTAAAGTATTCTCATCCCCTGCATCTAGCTTGCGGCACTCAAGTATAAATTGGCGTTAAAAGTCTTAATCTTTAAATAAATGCATCATACTATATGGCATATAAGTTCATAATATTGAGTATTTCACTGGTGTCAAACTTTCTCTTATCCCAGGGAACAGATCGCTATAGCATTCGTACAATTGCCTTCTATAATGTTGAAAACCTTTTTGATACAACTAACGATTCATTGTACTTTGATGACGAAATGACTCCGGAAGGAAATTATAACTGGACCCTCAAACGCTATGAAAAAAAAATTAACAATATTGCCAGTGTTATCTCAAAAATTGGTCAGGATATCACAAAGACTGGCCCTGATATAGTAGGTGTTTGTGAAGTTGAAAATTTTAAAGTGCTGAAAGACTTGGTAGCGCATTCTTCTCTTAATTCCTATGGCTACAGTATCATTCATTTTGATTCTCCGGATGAGAGAGGTATTGATGTGGCATTTCTTTATAAAAGAGCACTATTTATCCCTATAGCTTTTAAAAGCCATAGACTTTTGCTCTTCAATGATTCTGAACAACGAGATTACACTCGAGATCAACTAGTCGTATATGGATTGTTGGATGGTGAAGAATTTTATTTTTTAATCAATCATTGGCCTTCCCGAAGCGGAGGTGAAGCAAGAAGCAGGCCTTACAGACATGCCGCTGCAAGACTAAATAGAAGAATAATAGATTCTATAGTGGAACGTAATATAGATGCCAAAATAATAAGTATGGGAGATCTCAATGATAATCCCACAGATAAGAGTATTAAAAATAAGCTGACAATGCCTGAATTGGAAAATTCTAAAAGTATCACCTTCTATAATCCCATGGAAAAGTTATATCAAAAAGGAGAAGGTTCTCTTGCTTACAGGGACCAGTGGAATTTGTTTGATCAAATTCTATTTTCCAGAAATCTCATCAGTGAAAACCGAAATTCATATACCCTCTGGAAAGCGGGTATTTACCATCCTGTATTCCTAATGACCAAAGAAGGAAATTATAAGGGTTATCCTTTACGTACTTATGCCGGTGGCAGGTATATAGGTGGATATAGTGATCATTTCCCAGTCTATGCTTTTCTTATCAAAAAAGTGGATTAGGCTTAATCCTGGGAAGTAATTTGAATATTTCTCCATTTCACTTTTATTCCTCCTCCATCATGGATTTGAAGTGCTATAGAACCTTCGCCCTTGCCAATTTTCTCGTCTTTAATGGAAACCATTTCCACGCCATTGAGCCAGGAAACCAACTCATCACCAACTACCTTAATTTTCATTGTATTCCATTCGCCTTCTTTAAGGACATTCTCCTTTTCTGGAGTAGGTTTAATAAGCCATCCCCTACCATAGGATTCGTAAACCCCTCCGGTATGATGTCCTTTTGGTGCAACTTCAACCTGCCAGCCACTTACTTTAGTGCCATCCACGGTAGACCTAATAAATACACCACTATTGCCATCTGCCTCCTGCAAAAACTCCAGCGTAAGCACAAAGTCCTTATAGTGTTGATCTGTAGCCAGGTAACCATATTGTGCATCGGGACCACTTTCTGAAACCAAAAGAGCGTCTTCTACATACCATTTCTCAGTACCATAAATAGTCCACCCATCGAGATCTATACCGTTAAATAAAGATTGCTCCTGTGCAAAGAGTAGTGCAGAAGAAAAAAAGAATATTATACTTATATAGTGTTTCATATCTTAACTATTAATTAAGCCATTGGCTCCACGGAATCCTGCTTAAAATAAGTACAAGTCCAAGACCGTAGAAAATGGCTATTGCCTTAAATTTGGGCTTGGCTTCCATAAATTTTTTATGGCGAGACCAACCTATTGTAATCAAAATAATGGCAATGATATTAATAAAAGGGTGTTCAACCGCCAGGAGTCTTGCTGCCGAGTTTAAGCCACCCATTCCCAATTCTCTAATTGCGGAAAAGCCATTGGAAGAGACAAAAAACAGGACAAGACCCAATAGCAATTGCAAGTGCGAAAATATTAACGCAAATAAACTTATCCTAAAATCCTTTTGTAAATTAAAGATTCTATTACTCATTAATCCTGTAATTGCATTGGCTACCGCGAGAAAGAGTATGGCCAGAACCACATAAGCAAGATAAGAGTGAGCGGTTTGTAAAATTTCCATTTTGAATTATTTTTTCTAAAAATACGGAATTTATATAATTAAAAAACCCCAACAAGTTTGTTGGGGTTTTTCAGATTAATTTAAGAGACCTTAATTGAATATATATCGTAGCCCAAGTTGCATTTGCCATCTGGAAGACTGCAATCCGGCGTCATCCAATTCAACAATATTTGGTGAACCATCATCATTGATAACCCCGTCATTAATATCGAAGGTTGGTGTATCATCCGTAGATACGGTAGTAAGCGGGCTTACATTGCTTCTAACAAATTTTCTCTTACCCCAATCCTTGCTTAACAAATTCGTGAAATTGAAGATATCTGCAGAAATTTGGATAGTATTTCGCTTTCCTCCGACATCAAAAGAGAAATCCTGAAGAAATTTCAAATCAATTACATGACTCCATGGCCCCCTTGAACCATTTCTTTCGGCATATTGCCCTCTTCTATTTCTTAAATAAGGAACACTGTTTATGAATGTATCCAATTGTTGCCATTTAGCAGCCTGTTCAGCAGGATCCCCGGCAAAAACAATTTCGTCCTGAGATGCAGGAATATAAATCAGTGCATTATCCCTGGAATCATCATTCAACAAGTCGCGTCCTTCTCTATAGGTAAAACTATAAGGCTGGGATTGCGATCCGTCATAAAACACCCCAAAAGTGGTTTTGATATTATCATTCCATCTCAATTCATAGCTTACATTAGCAGTAACCCTGTTACCCAATGCAAAATCTGAACGCGTCACCGGTAGGTTTGAATTTTTACCATTTACAGTCTGAATGTTTCTCCATTGGGAGCTGTTCTGTGAAGAGGTTCCATCAAAAATCTTAAACGAATCTCCCCATGAATAGTTAACCTGGCCTGCAAAGCCATTCTCAAATGGTTTTCTTAAAGAGAAAGTAAAGTTGGTTGAGTTCCCACCACCAGTATTTGAGGCTAATATAATCCTGCCATATGTATCATCTATTTCATCTCTTCTGTCGTAGAAAGGTCTGGTATCTGCCCCAATATAATTACCTGCGGGACCTTTAAGATTGAGGTTTTGATAATAAATATCTGTTATTACATCAGTAAACAAGAAATCAGCTGAAGCAATTAATCCCCAAATAGGTAATTTCTGATCTATAGCAATATTAAACTTGGCTACCTGTGGTAATTTAAAATCTTTTGCGATGAGATCAATATTACCTCCAACTCCTCCTGTGCCGGGAAGCGGATCTTTGAACTGATTGTTAACATCCGGTTCAAAAGGCTGACCAAATTCAAACATAAATCCACCGGTAACACCATTATTATTATAAGTTCCTCCGGGCCATACCAGTGGAAGTCTGGATGTAAATACACCTACCCCACCTCTTATCTGGGTGGTATTCCTACCGTTTACATCCCAGTTTAATCCAAAACGAGGTGCTATCATAGCTGTAGGGTTTATACCCTGACCAACTCTGGCACCCTGTAAGTCTTTCCCCGCAGCTTCAAGCAAGCCTACGGTCCTTGTGTTAAAATCTTCGTTTACAGTACCATCAGACCAATAAGGAACATCTATACGGAAACCTAAAGTAGCTTTCAAATTGTCTGATACATTAATTTCATCCTGAATATAGAGGCCCAGTTGGAAGGTATCAAATTCTGAAGCACCATCAGATTCGTCACCAACGGTACCGTCCCCAATCAATGAATAACCATGCTGATAAACATCACTATTCTGCACAGTTAGGAACTGATTCAATCCAGAGGAAAGAAGAATTCCCGCATCATCAAATTGGTCCTCAAATGTGTAATCTCCATAGTTAAAGGCAAAGAACAAGTTTTTAACTTTAGCAAATTCAAGGTTTGTTCCGAAAGTAAATGTATGCCTACCGGCGTATACGTCAAAATTATTTGTAATTGTAAAGACATCCTGATTCAATAGATTGGCCGTTGAAAATGGCTCGGCTCCGAAAGAAATTGTACCTCCACCATCTTGTATATCTACAGTTGGGAATGGGGCTCCTGCCGGGTCCCTGTCATCTCTTACCCTAGTATAACCGAGAACAAGGTTATTGGCAAACTTATTCCCGTACCTTGAACTCCATTCCAGGGCAGTTGAATTAGTTGTAGTGTTAAATGTCTCAGACCCATTGATAAAACCAATATTTCTATTGCCAGAGTTTCGGGCTTCAACATTGTCTGCTCCAACATAACTATGCCTTAAGGTAATTTTATGTTCCTGGTTTATATTCCAATCTATTTTTGCAACCAGTTTATTACTTTCAAGCGTCCTGGTATTGTTATCAAAGATACCAGTGTCGTAACCATATGTAGATTGAAGAAAATTAGATAGCCCTTCGATATCTGCAAGTGAAGATCTACCTGTATAATTACTGAAATTAAAAGGTTGTGGCGTTTCTTCGTCCTGTCTTTCGTAGTTTACAAAAAAGAACAGCTTGTCCTTCACTATTGGACCCCCTATTCTTAAACCATAGGTGTATGCACTAAAATCTGATACTTTTTCTCTTTCTTCGTCACCACCTACTAAATCGGGAGGTGTTTTACCTACAAGATCCTGATTGCGAATAAACCCGTAAGCAGAGCCACTAAATTCATTAGACCCCGATCTGGTAATTGCATTAATAGATCCACCAGAGAAACCGGACTGCCTTACATCAAAAGGTGCAATATTTACCTGAAAGGTTTCAATAGCATCTACAGAGAAGGGATTAACCCCGGTCTGACCTCCATTAGTACCTGAGCCCGCAAGTCCGAACACGTCATTGTTAACAGCTCCATCAATATAAATAGCATTATACCTGTTGTTCTGACCAGCCAGGGATATAGAAAAACCATCATTCCCTTCAGTTAGCTGGGCCTGAGGAGTAATCCTTACAAAATCTGCCAGGGATCTGGATGCCGACGGCAAGGTCTGAATATCTCTCTGGGAGACATTAGTTTCCGTACCGGTCTTACTTGAACTGAATACACCAGTACCCGATGCGGTCACCACAACTTCGTCTAAGGCAGTAGCCGACTCAGCTAATCCCGTGCTTATTGTAGTAGATTGTCCTAAAGTTAAGTTTACGTTTTCCTGAACATAATCGTTAAAACCAACATAAGATATAGTAATTCTATAAGGACCACCAGATCTCATATTTGATATCCTGTAATAGCCATCAAAATCCGTTGCGGCACCATATTTAGCCCCTGTTGGAACATAAACAGCCACTATGGTTGCCCCAGGCAATGGTTCACCAGTGTTATCTGTTATCTTACCTCCAATAGAAGAGGTTGTAACTCCTTGTGAAAATGCCATAGCTGACACTAAAAAAGCAACTAAGCCAAAGTAGATTTTTTTCATTTTACTAAGTGTTAATTAATTTTTGATTTATCCTGCAAATGTGCCGTATACATGACAAATATGCGTTAAGGTAATGTTAAAAAACCAATAACAAAAGTAACGCAAGTTTGGCAACAAATAGATAGAAAATCGGATTAATTAAGGTAGCATTTTATCGAATTATAAAAGTGCTAATTTAATCCTTAAAAAAATGCAAAAGTTTCAGCGTAGAGCTATCATGTTTGCTAATATCTGAATCATTGATATCATCCAAAATTTTGGAAGCCAGTTGCTTGCCTAATTCCACCCCCCACTGATCAAAACTAAAAATATTCCATATAACACCCTGAACAAATATTTTATGTTCATACATGGCAATCAGCATTCCCAGAGTATGGGGTGTAAGCTTATCTATCAATAGTGTATTGGTGGGGTTATTTCCTTTAAAAGTCTTAAAGGGAACCAGAGCTTCGATTTCATTTTCCGGCATTTCTTTAGCTTCTAATTCCTGTCTCACCTCATTTTCGGTTTTACCATTCATCAGTGCTTCGGTCTGAGCAAAGAAATTTGCCATTAATTTATTGTGATGATCCGTATCACCATGCAATGATTCCTTAAAGCCTATAAAATCAGCAGGTATTAGTTTGGTACCCTGATGCATTAATTGAAAGAAAGCATGTTGAGAATTAGTGCCAGGTTCTCCCCATATTATAGTTCCCGTCTGATAATTTAGAAAATGACCATCTCTATCTACACTCTTACCGTTACTTTCCATCATGCCCTGCTGCAAATATGCCGAAAATCTATTGAGATATTGGGTGTAAGGAATAATTGCTTCCGTTTCTGCATGATAGAAATTGTTATACCAAACACTTATTAGGGCTAAAATTACAGGGATATTTTGCTCAAAATCAGCAGTTTTGAAATGGGTGTCCATCTCATTTGCACCTGATAATAAGGATTCAAAATTATCATATCCTACTGCAAGTGAAATCGAAAGTCCAACTGCACTCCAGAGTGAAAACCTTCCGCCTACCCAATCCCACATTGGAAATACGTTTTCCCGGGCTATTCCAAATTCATTGATCTTCGTTGTATTTGTCGAAACAGCCGCAAAATGCCTTGCGACATCTCCTTCCTTCGCTGATTTTAAGAACCATCTTTTAATGGTATTTGCATTGGTCAGCGTCTCCTGAGTAGTGAAAGTTTTGGAAACGATTATGAATAATGTCGTCTCAGGATTAAGTTCCTTTAGTATCTCATATACATGATCTCCATCAACGTTACTGACAAAGTGAGTGCGCAAATGATTTTTGTAGAACTTTAAGGCCTCTGTGACCATCAATGGTCCCAAATCGGAACCTCCTATGCCAATATTAACTACATCTGTGAATGCCTTTCCGGTATACCCCTTTTTTTCTCCACTGATGACACTATTGGTAAATTGTTGAATTTGTCTTCTAACCTGGTAAACTTCAGGCATAATATTAGCCCCCGACACCAGTACGGTATCTGTTTCTTTTGCTCTGAGAGCCGTATGAAGAACAGATCTGCCTTCGGTTTTGTTAATAAGATCTCCATTAAAAGTCTTTTCTATGGCGTCCTTCAAATTAACTTCTTCAGCTAACTGTAGCAGTAGGGACATCGTTTTATCTGTTATTCTATTCTTAGAATAATCAACATAAAAATCCTTAAATCTAAGTGTGAATTTTTTAGCACGTTCTTTATCGGCTTCAAAAAGTTCCTTTAAATGTAACTGAGCGGTTTCCCTATAATTTTCTCCAAGTAGTTTCCAGGCTTCAGTAGCGGTTGGGTTAGTGTTCTGTAGTGGCATTGCGTTAGTTAAGTGTTAGCAATTTTTCTTCTGTTTTTTCAGGAAATTCAATACAATCTAACTGTACTTTTTGTGGACTAATAAATTCAAAATAATCCTTTCTTATCGCTTCGGGAAGAGGTTCTGCAGCAGGAAGTTTTTCTTTAAAAGGATCAACCTGGCGTCCATTTTTCCAGAAACGATAACACACGTGCGGGCCACCGGTATTACCTGTCATGCCTACCCATCCAATGACATCTCCTTGCCTCACAAATTCTCCGCGTTTAACTTTTTGCTTTTTCATATGGAGGTATTGCGTGCTATAGGTTCCATTATGCCTTATTTTAACATATTTCCCATTACCTCCTTTTCTGGTCGATTCTGTAATTGTACCATCTGCTGTTGCCATTATTGGGGTTCCTACGGGTGCGGCATAATCAGTGCCACGATGTGGCCTTACTTTATATCCATAATAGCGTATCCTCCTTTTCAGATTGTATCTAGAGGAAATTCTACTAAACTTAACAGGCGCCCTTAAAAAAGTCCTCCTGAGATTATTAGCCTCTTCATCAAAGTAATCAATTATATTTTTTAGAGAATCCGACTCGTAGGCAAATGCATAGAGAGGTGTGCCATTATGTTCGAAGTATGCTGCCTCAATAGGTTCTGCACCCGCATAAATGGTATCATTAATATATTTTTCCTTGTAGATAACCTTAAATTTATCTCCTTTTTGCAACCTGAAAAAATCTATGGTCCAGGCATAAATTTCCGAAAGGTCATTGGTGACATTGTAATCAATTCCCTGATCCAATATTGCCTCGGAAAGCGAAGATTCAATTATTCCCCCTGCCTCTTTTTGAATATATTTTACTTGCTTACGATCCTTATAGGCTACAACAGAATCACGAAAATCAATTACAGTGAAATTAATCAGATCATTCTGGTAAATAAAAACCTGGGCTCCCCGGGCGGTATCTTTAGACTTTAGAATTAGATAAGGCTTACCAACTCTAATCTTTCGAACATCAAAAGTGTCCCTATATTCTTCAGATAACTTAGCAATTTTAGGATAATCAACTTTGTTTTCAATCATGATTTCTCCAAAGCTATCCCCACGTTTAACAGTGTCTCGAATGACCATAAAGTCTTCAAGATTAAATCCGAATTCTTTCTCAGTAGATAAATTTGTGTTGATTGCGGTATTAACTACCTGTTCGGTATCTTTTTCGGTTTGAACTTTCTTGCAGGAAATGATTATACTAAGTAATAAAATTGTGCCCCAATACTTATACATGGTCAGTTTTTAATTTTTTCAGGGTTAAAGATATGGTCTACCCATTGCTTTCCCCAATTATTTAACTCTAGTTTTGAATACAAATTTGGAAAAAATACAACCTTTTGAAAACTAGGAGGCAAATATTCCTTCCAATTAGTTCCACCGGTGGCCTCAATTGAAGTGCTCTCTTTGTTCAGATATCTATGGGCTGATCCCAAATGCATCAAAGGCCAGTTAATGTTGGCATTCATGTCCATACTTTTTAACGCTTCTTTAAGCGCTTTATTATGTCTGCTCTCTTCCGGTAAATTTAAATATTTATGATATATCGTGTTGTTTTTCAACTGTTTGGCAATCCGAATAAATCTTGGGGTATATCTATATTCAAACTGCTTAAGGGTAAGGGTCTTTTCTCCTGTATCCTTGTCAGTTGCTCCTTTCTTCCAATAAATTTGCTCATAAAGTTCTTCGATACTATTTTCTTCGGAAAAGTTTTTCCTACCAGATGGGTGCACTAAATGTTCCAAAGGAGTAGCGTAAATTTCGATGGTCCTGTACTGAGCAGACTGAAACCCGCTCGACGGTAACAGGGCCATTCGGTATTGAAGGAATTGTTCACGTTCCATTCCGCGAATCATGATACTAAATGAAGAAATTAATGCTTTGTAGTAACTATTGATTCGGTTTATTTTTTCAAGAAAGAAATCTACATTTTGAGATTTATCATCTACAATTTGTTTTTCTTCATGGATAATCAACTTAAAGTAAAGCTCGGTGATCTGGTGGTACATAATAAATATTTCCTCATCGGGAAAATATGTTCGGGGTACCTGTAAACTTAATAGTGTATCCAAATGAATATAATCCCAATAGGTGAGGTAACGTTGATACAACAATCCATCTAAGTAAGAGCTTAAATCCTGGCCTGAATCCTTATATTTTTCTTCAAGTTTTGATATTTGGGATTCTATACGCTCCTTACTTTTCATATGAAGTTTAGTCCATTATTATTTTGAACTGGTACTTAAGCGCATTATACGCGTCTAAATCTGCCGTAATAGCGCCAACTACAAGGTTGGCTTTTATCCTTATTGGTATTTTATTCATATCATTAGAAACCCATAAGGACAAACTTTCCTTTTCTTTAAAAATACGGCCGGATTGTACCATAGGCCTAAATTTAAGACATTCTACTTTACCAAACTTGGTCTTCAGAATTTCTTTGCCCATATATTTGAGTTTGAACTTATAGATCCCGTCATCATCATAAAGTACCTTAAGTTCTAATGACTCCCCTTCGACTAAATCCTCAAATTCATAGTTATTTCTTAAATAATAGAAAGCAGAAATCAGATCCTGTACGCTATCCTTAATGGTAATATTAAGCCTTCTATCATTCTTTTTATCATTTAGAACCGCTACTTCTTTTTTGTGATCAAAATTAATTTCCTCATCTTTAGTGTAACCGCCCTCATTAAGTTTTCTAACAAACCGGTACGGCTTCCCATCTTCTTTATCGAAATAGCTTTCATAGGTGTCATCCACTTTAAAAAATATGCTGGCAAAACCTGTAGTTTTTCCTCTGCCAACAACGTGATATACAGGAATACTGTCTATCATATTGGACTTGATATGCAAGGTAGCATAACTTGCGTTTAAGAAGCCATAGTGTACCCTGAATTTCAGCCATTCCCCTGGCTTAAATGCCGGATCATTGTGCTTCTTATCAACTTTTTCATAATTGTTGTTAAAATTCTCAACCCTTATGTACTGTCCACTAAGCGATAGGCATAAAATGATAAAAAATAGAAGAATGATCTTTTTCATAACAGATTTTCGAATGTAATTTATCAAAAAAGATGTCAAATAAATTCAAATTTACTATTACTTAAACAAAATTTGTTCCAAAGTATTGTACTGTACATTACAACCAAGTGAAACAAAACAGTAATGGCCAGAGCAAAATTTCTGTGAATTCGTTTCACACAGAGCGGGGCATCTGACAATGCGTAACTATGAATTCTACTTTTGTCAAAGTCATGCGGGTGAAAAAAAAAGCCCCGATAAAGAATCAGGGCTTTTCCTAAATAACCAACCAAACTTTAAATTATGAAAAACCAATACTTAAAGTTATAAGGGAACCACCCCTTATGTTGCACAAATTTAATTCATAAGTATTTTATCTAAAAGTTTTTTAACTTACTTTAACTAGACTATTAACAATACTTTATAAAAGCATCTGAAATTTTGACATATTCTTAAGATAAGAGTTTCACAAAGTACCTCGGGAGGCCTGTTCCCTTTCAATAGCTTCAAAAAGCGCTTTAAAATTTCCTTTCCCAAAAGACTTGGCGCCTTTCCTCTGGATAATTTCAATAAACATTGTGGGTCGGTCCAGAACAGGTTTCGTAAATATCTGAAGTAAATATCCCTCATCATCTCTATCAATGAGAATACCCAATTCGCTTAAGGGTTCCAAATCTTCATCAATTTCGCCTACGCGGTCCAGCACATCCTCATAATAACTGGAAGGGACAGTTAAAAACTCCACCCCCCTCTCCCTGAGAGCCGTAACCGTATGTATGATATTATCCGTGGCCATGGCCATATGTTGAACCCCAGCTCCATTATAAAACTGGATATATTCTTCTATCTGCGATTTCTTTCGTCCGTCTGCCGGTTCATTTATTGGAAATTTTATCCTGCCATTTCCATTACTCATTACCTTACTCATCAATGCCGTATACTCTGTTGAGATATCTTTGTCGTCAAAGGAAACCAATTGTGCAAAACCCATAACCTTTGCATAAAATTCACACCATTTATTCATCTCATTCCAACCGACATTACCCACCATATGATCTATATACTTCAGACCTACATTTGAAGGTTTGTAATAGGGATCCCACTTTGTATATCCCGGCATAAAAACACCATCATATTCTCGGCGCTCAACGAAAACATGCACAGTTTCACCATAAGTATGAATTCCAGAGAGCACAATAGAACCATTTTCATCCTTTATTTCTTTGGGTTCAAAATAGCTTTCTGCTCCTCTACTGGTAGTTTCTTTATAACTTTTTGCAGCATCATCCACCCACAGGGCAATAACCTTTACTCCGTCGCCATGTGAATCCACATGTTTATTAATTTCCCCTCCTGGTGTTAGTGATGATGTAAGAACCAGTCTAATTTTGTCCTGTTCCACAACATAAGAAACTTTGTCCTTTAGTCCGGTTTCCAATCCGGCATATGCCAAAGGCTGAAAGCCCCATGCGGCCATATAATAGTAGGCCGCCTGTTTGGCGTTACCTACATAAAGTTCTACGTAATCTGTGCCTAAAAGAGGTAAAAAATCTTCTGCTTCCAGGTTTTCTTTAGGCAATTTTAAAGACGATTTATCCAGTATTTCCATGATATTTTTTTGATTTTATTAGTAACTAAAGTTGTTTTGGGACGCGTTTGTCCAAGTCAGAGGTTTTCTGTGTTTACCACATTGCCCGAAGATGGGCGGAAATATCAATTCTGGTTTCTAACATTGTGTTTGCTCAACCTTACAAATATCGGAAAAAACTGCTAATCCCAATAGACACAGAGCGCTTTTCCTGTTCAATAGGTAGCTAAACAACTCTTAAAACCAATATCCGATACTGAAAAAGAAATTTCCATCATTTATTTCGGGAGTCCAGGAGTACATTATTTGTACCGGTCCTATAAAAGATTCCCATCCATATGATACGGCATAACCTGTATAATTGGGTAGTGTAAACCATTCTCCGGTCCTGAAAAGATCATCTTCAACATTAGCAATATTTGCTGTTAGCATAAAATGATGTTTTTTAACGAACTCAAAATCTAAACGGGCGGTGGATTTTACATAGCTATTGCCGGGTAAGCTCAGAAAATCATATCCTACAAAAGGAATAAAATTATTTATAAGATCATTCCCATAACCTCCCAGCACAAAATCGAGTGCTTTTACATCAGAGCTTCCCAGTTTAAACCCACCTTCAGTGGAAAGGTTCATTGAAAGTTTTCCTATAATAGGAAATGCAGCACCGAATTTGGCTTGAGCTATGGAAAATTCCTTGAAATTATCATTAAAGTCTGATGAAAATAAATACAGGTGAAAATCCCCCTTAAAATACAGACCTCTTGAGGGAAAGTACCTTTTATTGTAGGTGTCTAATATTAATTGGCCATAGGTACTAAAATAGTCGCTTTTCTCAAAAAACACCCGTTCGTTTGAAGGGGGTTGTGGTGAAGGGTCTGTATCATCAATAAAGGTTTTGGTACTGTATTTAAGCAATTTATGTTCAGCCCCCAGGATAAAAGCAAATTCCTCTTTAAAAACGGTCTGAACATATAATTGATTCGTAAAATCTGATACCTCCAGATTAATTACATTGATATTACTGATGTTTGAAATGTTAAAATTAGATCCAATTACATCTAAATCCACATCCTGTTTAAAATCATTGAGCCTCGAATTCACTCCAAAACTCCAATATGAACCTTTATCCAGATAGTATTGAAAATTATATCTGATGTTATCCCCAAGAGCAAAATCAATTGAAGCTACATCATCTTTCATAAACAAGTTCTTTTTGGTAATGTTTATCAGTGCAGCCGTTTTATATAAATCATCATAGTGTACCCCTAATCTTAAATATGCTTTATTCGGGTTTTCTCTTAATTTAAGAATTAATTCCTCGCCAGGCTCATTTGAAACCAACTCATAGCGAATTGTAGTGAAATTATTGGTGGCCGCAAGATTACTCATTCCCTGTTGCAATTTTTTAAAAGTAATTCTGGCTGGTAAATCAATGCGTAATTTCCCTTTTACATATGCCCTGGAATAATTAATATTACCATCAATTGTTAGTTTATTGATAAAAATAGAATCCTGGGGCACTATCTTTGGGGCATCCTTTCTAATACTTTTTTGTTGGGCTGCCACTTCCTTTAAATTCTCTAAATTATCGAGGGCTGCCAACCTCCCATTTTCTATAATAGTCTCTGCTAAATCAAAATCAATCACAGAAATGTTCTCTACATCAGGTCTAATATAGATATCGGTTTCACTTACCTTTGCCTTCATGTCTTCTACAGTACGAAAATTATTAATCTGAAGTATGATATCCGTTGCTGAATTAAGGGATTCACGGTCTTTCAAATCATGCTGCACATCAACACCAATAATGATATCCGCGCCAAGCTGTTTAACTTCCTCGACCGGATAATTGTTTAAGACGCCTCCGTCAATTAAAATTTGATCATCTACTTCAGCGGGTTCAAATAGTGATGGAAATGTACCGCTTGCCATAACCGCTTCGGGCAGATAGCCTTTATTGAGTAAGACTTCCTGGCCTGTCTCTATATTGGTCGCTATGCAAAAAAATGGTATGGGTAATTTATTAAAATCATTGATGTCCTTTACATGATAAAGCAGCCGTGCAAGTTCATTATAAATTCTCTGACCCCCGGAAATGGCCTTTGGAAACGATATTTTAAATCTATTAAAAGGAAGTGTAAGCGCATATCTTTCAGAATCTTCTTTTTCATAAAAAGTCTTTGCACCCCTGGGAAGGTTGTCCTGAATAAGTTCACTAAAATTGGCTTGTCGGAAAATAGAATCCAGTTCGTTTGCCGAATATCCCGAAGCATACAAAGAGCCCACAATAGCACCCATACTTGTGCCTCCGATATAATCAATAGTTATACCCGCTTCTTCGATTACCTTAAGCGCACCTATATGTGCCATTCCCTTTGCTCCACCACCACTTAGAACCAGGCCTACTTTAATTGGCTGATCGGGTTCAATGAACTGGGCCCGACTTGCTGCAATGCATAGAATAAAAGTAAGAGTCAATGCCAATTTTTGCATCAGGTTAAGTTAAAGTATTAATGGAAGTTTTCATAAATTTTCTTTGCCATAGACTTTCCAACAATATCAGAAAGATCTTTAACAGAAGCTTTTTTTATTCTACTTACAGATTTAAATTTTTTGAGCAATACTTCTGCTGTTTTTTTTCCCACGCCTTTAATATGTTCCAGTTCAGAATCAATGGCAGCTTTACTTCGCTTATTTCTATGGAAAGTAATTCCGAACCTATGGGCCTCATTTCTCAATTGTTGAATTATTTTAAGGGATTCCGATTTTTTGTCCAGATATAAGGGTATTGAATCATTTGGAAAATATATTTCTTCCAGTCTTTTTGCGATCCCAATAATTGCTATTTTGCCTCTAAGCCCCAATAAATCCAAGCTATTAACAGCAGACGACAATTGTCCTTTACCTCCATCTATCACAACAAGTTGTGGCAGACCTGCATCTTCTTCTAACAATCTCTTATAGCGTCTGAATACCACTTCTTCCATTGATTTGTAATCGTCAGGGCCATCTACAGTTTTAATATTAAAATGCCGGTACTCCTTTTTAGAAGGTTTACCATTTCTGAAAACCACACATGCAGCAACAGGGTTACTTCCCTGAATGTTTGAATTGTCAAAACACTCAATATGCCTGGGTTCTTCAGAGAGTCGCAGATCAGTCTTCATCTGTGCCATGATTCGATTAGAATGCCTATCGGGATCTGTGATCTTTACCTGCTTAAATCTTTCCAGCCTATAATATTTCGAATTTCTTTCCGACAACTCCAATAACTTCTTCTTATCACCCAATTTGGGAACCGTGACTTTTAAATCCTCGCTTATTATACATGAAAAAGGGAGAATAAGTTCGCCGGACTGAGAATTAAAACGCTGTCGAATTTCAATAATTGCCAATTGAAGAAGCTCTTTATCGGATTCTTGTAACTTTTTCTTGATTTCTATTGTGTGGGACCTCACAATAGATCCATGAGAAAGTTGCAGGAAGTTAACATAAGCATAAGCATCATCGGAAATAATGCTAAAAACATCAACATTGTTTATTCTTGGGTTTACTATTGTAGATTTTACCTGGTAGTTTTCAAGCACTTCTATTTTATCTTTAACACGCTGGGCCTCTTCAAATTGCATTTCACGCGCAAATATCTTCATCTGTTTTTTAAAGTAGTGAAGGGAGGACTTAAAATTACCCTTAATTATTTGTCTTATATCAGCTATCTGTTTATCGTATTCCTCTGAAGTTTGAAGCCCAACACATGGCCCTTTACAATTACCGAGATGGTACTCCAGACACAATTTGTACTTACCTGTATTGATTTTTTCAGAAGATAAATCATAATTACAAGTGCGTAATTGGTATACACTTTTAATAAGTTCGAGCAGAACTTTCACGGTTTTCATACTGGTATAGGGCCCATAATATTCAGAGCCATCCTTAATAAGTTTCCGAGTTGGAAATATTCGCGGAAAACGTTCATTCTTGATGCAAATCCAGGGATAAGATTTATCATCTTTCAGCATGACATTATACCTTGGCTGATATTTTTTGATCAGGTTATTCTCCAACAATAACGCATCTGATTCCGTTTTAACGACAATATGTTTTAAAGAATGGATTTTCTTAACCATGACACGAGTTTTGCCGTACTCATGTCTTTTGTTAAAATAAGAAGTAACTCTTTTTTTTAAATTTTTTGCTTTACCTACATATAAAATTTTACCCTCTACATCATAGAATTGATAAACTCCGGGGCTATGGGGTAATGTACTCAATTTAATATCTAAAGGGATATCTGCCATAAGTCTGAATAGAACTTCATTACAAATGTAAGTTACTATCCTTTTAATGTAAGTTACTTTATCATTAATAAATGTCCTCCCATCCCTATAATTACCAGAGAAAAGAGGATTAGTCAAGAAACAGTTAATGGTTTATTAAAGCATTTGAATTCCAGATACTTTGAACATTACAGGACCGGTTTCCCAATGAAAAATATAACTATTTGACAATCTGTATGTTGCGGCTATAACAATGATTTTTAACAAAAAATATAGACTGGCTGTATGTTAAAAGAATTGTAAA
The DNA here is from genome assembly GCF_947258925.1 of uncultured Eudoraea sp. Classification (GTDB taxonomy): domain Bacteria; phylum Bacteroidota; class Bacteroidia; order Flavobacteriales; family Flavobacteriaceae; genus Eudoraea. The sequence continues at coordinate 91,679 of NZ_CAMYKG010000001.1, forward strand.
TATTGTGCATTTCATCGATTAAAATGTGCTCTTCATAGGATTAATGCCATTTTTTTATTTATATTTAACCAATAAATTTTACAAACTACATGGAAAATTATGTCATCACTTTAGGTATGTACCTTATTTTGATGCTATTTTTTAAAATATATTTTGCTGTTGCAGCAAAGGATTAATTTTATTAAAATAGTTCCCCAAACTAGCTACATGTTTAATCGATTATTATGCTAAAAAAAGAGCTTCGATTAAACCACCTCAAATTTAGAAAAGAATTATCTTCAGAAGTAATTCCCAATTACAGTTTAAGAATTGCAAATAATCTTTTGCAACTACCGGTATGGAAATTTGATTACTATCATTTATTCCTGTCAATCACCGAAAAAAATGAAATTGATACGAGTTTCATTATATCCATTCTACAGGGAAAGGACAAAAATATTGTTGTCCCCAAGGTATTAGATAACAGGAAATTAATTCATTATTTACTCACAGACAATACAACGTTCAGAAAAAATAAATGGCATATTCCGGAACCCGAAGATGGGTTAGAAGTACCACCGAACAAAATCGATGTTGTATTTATCCCCCTTCTGGCATTTGACGAACTTGGTTACAGAGTTGGCTATGGGAAAGGATATTACGATATGTTTATAAATGAATGTCGTGAAGACGTTCTAAAAATAGGGCTTTCCCTATTTAAGCCTGTAAGTAAAATAAGTGATGTGCAGAAACACGATTTACGAATGGATTACTGCATCACTCCAGAAAAAGTTTTTACTTTTTAATCTTCTTTCTTTCCAAATGCCTTTTTGTTGAATACTATTAATATTCCAACACCTGTACTTATAGCTGTGTCAGCTACATTAAACACAGGTTCAAAAAATCTAAAATTATCACCTCCGACAAAAGGCACCCATTGAGGCCAATTTGCGTCAATAAGGGGAAAATAAAGCATATCAACTACTTTACCATAAAACAGACTACCATAAGGTTCTTCTGAAAATAGTGTAGCTACCTGGTTATAGCTATCGTTAAAAATCATGCCATAGAAAAGGGAATCGATAATATTACCAACGGCTCCGGCAAAAATTAAGGACACAGCGGTAATTAATGTAGCTGTCGAATTCTTCTTTATAATATCGTATAACCAATATCCTATTCCAATAATTGCAAAAAGACGAAAAACAGTGAGTATCAACTTGCCAATTTTGTCAGATACCGGTAGGATATCACTTAATTTAGCACCCCATGCGGCGCCTTCATTCTCAATAAATAGAATTTTAAACCAGGAGAAGACTTCGGTTGCCTCTCCAAGTTCAAAATGCGTTTTGATATATATTTTACTAAGCTGATCTATTACTAAAACAATAACAATAATCAGCAGGGACTTTTTAAAAATCATTCTTGACACAATAGATTCGGCTAAAATAAGTATTCTTCCAACAATAGGGCTGGATATTCATTTAAATTAAACCTATGGTGCCATGGATTCAAAGAAGCACAAACGAGGGATTTTTTTCTATCCCAATAAATCCAATAATCACAATAGCATTATGAGGCCTGGAACAGCAATTCCAAACCAAAGAGGGGTATTGTTACAAGGATAAAATTGTAAAATTCCTAAAGGGCAATCCTCTGTTAAATCTAGTAACAAGTTCTCCGACAGGACAACTATTTATTTTTGCATATTCTTAGCCTCGATACTAAGGGTGGCATGAGGAACTAATTTAAGCCTTTCCTTATTGATAAGTTTACCGGTAACACGGCAAATACCATAAGTCTTATTTTCTATTCTTAGCAAGGCGTTTTTCAGATCGCGAATAAATTTTTCCTGGCGTATAGCCAACTGAGTATTTGCTTCTTTACTCATAGTCTCAGAACCCTCTTCAAAAGCCTTGAACGTTGGAGAGGTATCATCTGTACCATTATTTCCATCATTCATGTAAGAGCTCCTGAGCAAATCGAGATGGCTTTTTGCTTTCTCTATCTTTTCTTCTATAAGTACCTTGAATTCTTCCAATTCTTTATCGTTATACCTTACTTTTAAATCTTGTCCCATAATTTTAGTGTTTTTGGATAGACAATTTTGTGTTTACATCATCAAAGGAAATAGCAACGCCATCTTCCATTTGTTCTTCAAAATTAAGTTCAGAAGTTAAGGTTTCATTTTTAATATAGCTAATATTGCTCTTAACCGCTCTTTCAACCAAACCGTCTTTTAATATTCTAATATCTATTTTATCTGTTACCTCAAAACCCGAATCTTTCCTTAGGTTTTGAATTCTATTTACCAATTCCCTAGCAATCCCCTCCTGTTTCAGTTCATCATCAATAGTAATGTCCAATGCTACGGTTAAAGTGCCTGAGCTGGCAACAAGCCAGCCTTCTATATCCTGAGAGGATATCTCTACATCCTCTAACTGTAATATAATAATTTTATTATTTATATCAAGTGAAATTTTCCCTTCGCGTTCAATTTTTTGGATTTCATTTTGACCCAGTTTGCCAATAGCCGCACTTATCAGCTTCATGTCTTTACCAAATCTCGGCCCCAATACTTTAAAGTTAGGCTTTATCCTTTTTACGAGGACTCCTGAAGCATCATCCAAAAGTTTAATCTCTTTTACATTTACTTCGGTCTTGATTAAATCTGCGACAGCCTGAATCTCTGAGCGCTGTTTTTCATCCAAAACCGGAATCATAATTTTTTGCAAAGGTTGGCGAACCTTTATCTTTTCTTTCTGACGAATAGACAGAACAAGAGAAGAAATGCTTTGTGCTTTTTGCATTTTACTTTCCAATTCCTTGTTTACATAATAAGGATCATATTCCGGAAAGCTAGCCAGGTGAACACTGTCGGAAGCATCCTTAGCTGTTGCCCGGGTTAAATCCAGAAACAGCCTGTCCATAAAGAATGGCGCAACTGGTGCAGAGAGTTTGGCAATAGTTACAAGACAGGTATAAAGGGTCTGATAAGCAGATATTTTATCTTCCTGGTAATCCCCTTTCCAAAACCTTCTTCTGCTTAAACGAACGTACCAATTACTTAGGTTTTCCTGTACATAGTATGCAATGGCGCGTGTAGCTTTAGTAGGTTCATAATTGGCATAAGCTTCATCCACTGTTTTAATTAGTGTATGCAACTCTGATAATATCCATTGATCAATCTCCGGACGATTTTCCAGTAGAATTTCCTCTTCAGAGTAATCAAATTCATCAATATTGGCATATAAAGAAAAGAAAGAATAGGTATTGTAAAGTGTTCCGAAAAATTTTCTTTTTACTTCAGCTATTCCCTCAGAATCAAACTTTAGGTTATCCCATGGGTTGGCATTAGAAATAAGGTACCAACGCGTAGCGTCCGGACCATATTCTTTTATAGTCAACCATGGATCTGCTGCATTCCCCAGCCGTTTCGACATTTTTTTTCCTTCCTTGTCTAGAACTAACCCATTGGAAACCACGTTTTTATACGCTACGGAATCAAAAACCAATGTAGCGATCGCATGCAATGTATAAAACCATCCTCTGGTCTGGTCAACACCTTCTGCTATAAAATCTGCCGGAAAACTTTCCCGCTGATCAATAATCTCTTTGTTTTCAAACGGATAGTGCCACTGTGCATAAGGCATTGAGCCACTATCAAACCAAACATCAATAAGGTCGTTTTCCCGTTTCATCGGTTTTCCTGAATCTGAAACCAGGACAATCTGATCAACAATATTTTTGTGAAGGTCTATCTTATCATAATTCTCTTCATTCATATTGCCAACTTCAAAATCAGGGAAGACATCAGCATTCATAATCCCTGCGTCTACGGACCTGGCCATTTCCTTTTTCAATTGTTCAACGGAACCAATGATTAGTTCTTCTTTACCATCCTCGGTTCTCCATATGGGTAATGGTATTCCCCAAAATCTGGATCTTGAAAGATTCCAATCATTAGCGCTCGCAAGCCAGTTCCCAAATCTTTTCTCTCCTGTGGCTTTTGGTTTCCAGTTTATGGTTTCATTGAGGTCGTACATACGCTCCCTCACATCAGTGATTTTTATAAACCATGAATCTAAAGGGTAATACAAAATTGGTTTATCTGTACGCCAGCAATTTGGATAGCTATGCAGATATTTTTCGACCTTAAACGCCTTGTTTTCTTCTTTCAAACGAATGGCAATTTCAACATCAACTGAGCGTTCCGGAGCTTGTCCTTCTTCATAGTATTCATTCTTGACAAATTTGCCCGCAAGATCCCCCATTTCTTTTCTAAACCTGCCTTGCAAATCCACCAGCGGAACCGGGGTGCCATTTTCATCGAGCACCAACATGGGTGGTACAGGCGGATCTGCTTTTTGAGCGACCTGCATGTCGTCTGCCCCAAAAGTAGGAGCAGTATGAACTATTCCTGTACCATCTTCTGTGGTAACAAAATCTCCTGCAATAACGCGAAATGCATTTTCCCGGTTTTTATAAGGTTGGGCATAAGTGATTAGCTGCTCATATCCAATTCCTACCAATTCTTCTCCGCTGCAAGATCCCTGTATGTAATACGGTATTTTTTTATCTTCTTTAGAATAAGATAGCAGCTCTTCTTCATTTTCTACTTCAAAAAATCTTCCTGAAAACTGATTGCTTATAAGGCTTTTAGCCAATAAAACAGTGGTAGGCAGATATGTATATTGATTGTAGGTTTTAACCCAGGCGTATTCAATTTTTGGGCCAACCGTAAGTGCAGTATTTGAAGGAAGTGTCCATGGTGTAGTTGTCCATGCCAGGAAATACATGTCACCTTCAATCTCCTTTAAAAAATTCGGTATTGAGTTCTTTTTAATCTTAAATTGAGCGGTAACCGTAGTGTCTGTAATATCCTGGTAGGTGCCCGGCATATTCAATTCATGAGAACTTAACCCAGTTCCCGCTTTAGGGGAATAAGGCTGTATGGTATAGCCTTTATAAATAAGGCCTTTATCATAAATCTGTTTCAAAAGCCACCATACCGTTTCAATATATTTGGGCTTATAAGTAATGTACGGATCATCCATATCTACCCAATATCCCATCTTCTCGGTAAGATCATTCCAGGCATCTGTATAGCGCATTACCGCTTTTTTACAAGCCTCATTATATTCTTCTACTGAAATCTTAGTACCGATATCCTCTTTGGTTATTCCCAATTCCTTCTCTACACCAAGTTCAATAGGCAGTCCATGCGTATCCCATCCGGCTTTTCGTTTTACCTGAAAACCCTTCATAGTTTTATATCTGGGAAATAAGTCCTTTATGGTCCTTGATATTACATGATGAATACCGGGCATTCCGTTGGCCGAAGGTGGTCCTTCATAAAAAACATAGCTCTCCTGACCCTCTCTTGTGGTAATACTCTTTTCAAAAATATTCTGGTCCTTCCAGAATTGAAGTATTTCTTCTCCAACCCTTGATAAATCTAATCCCTTATATTCCGCAAACTTCATAGTAACGGTTTCCTTTGCTGTAATTTAAGTCTGCAAAATTAATGAATTAGAATGAAATTTAAGGTCTTTCACAAAAATGTAATTAGCTAATCCTAGGTGTCGCTTTTGTTAGGAGCAAAAGACCTATGAAATATATACAGAACTATTCTGGGAAAGTATACAGGAGAAATCTTGGAAATTCAACTATCCCCATTAAAAACGAAAACTTAATCCCAGAACAAAATTAATTCCCGTTGCCGCAATTCCGGAAGAATAAGGGCGATATCTTTGATTCGTTATATTTTCGATCGTAAATGTTAATCTTAAAGGATTAGATATCTGATATTGGGACCTTAAATTTAAGGTATACCAGGATGGGGAATAAGGATTACCATTTGCATCTTTGGCATAGATATAACTTTTATTCCTTTCAGAAATAGCCAGGTTGTTATAGGAAATTTCCCCATTGTAATTTAAGAATAGGTCTGTTTTCAACTTTTGGTTCCTCCAAATAAGATGAAAATCAGCAAAAGAAGGAGGAACATGCCTCACGGGAGTGTCATCACCATTTTCATCTTCTTCGGTACCATTTGTTAATGTAAGATTAGACAAGATGGAGAAATTATCAGAAAGAAACGCTTCTAATCCAAACTCCAACCCGTAGACATATGCACTCGATGCATTCTGAATAGCCTGCACATTACTCAATTCCCCGTTATAAATGATTTCTTCTTCCCCATTAAACTGATAATCCCTTCGCACCAGCGCATCAACGAGGTAGGTATAATAAGCAGCGCCTTTAAGGACTACTTTATCTTTAAAATTCTTATGCAACCCTATTTCAGCATTATAGGCATATTCTGGTTTTAAAAAGGGATTAGGTACAACTACAGATCCGGGTTCAGAATCGAACACTTTACCAATATCATCAATATTTGGCGCCCTAAATCCTGTAGATCCATTTAGTGTAACCTGGAAATCTGCTTTGGGAAACCAGCTAAAACCTACGCTCCCTGTCAAAGCACCATTATTCAAATCAGCATTATCAACAGGAAAAGAATAAAAAGTTGTATCAAAATCTGCGTTTATCCATACATGGCTATAACGAATCCCTCCCAGCCATGTAAAATTTGGTTTCGATTTTAATTCGGCATTAACATAGGCAGCCAGGGTTTGCCAGGTAGAACCGTCGGGATACCTGGACTGTGCGTTTTGCACTAATCCACTCTCAATATTGGTCTGTATTCCTTTAGACCCTACATTATTAAAAATATATTCGGCTCCATAATACATTCTTAAATTACCAATTTTTTTGTTTTCGAAATCCACATTGACAGAAAGTGCATCTATATTTTCCTTTGTTGTATATCGTATTGAATCCTGAAATTGCCGTTCATTTCTACTTTCTTTAAAATTCTGGTATGCGGTCGTAATTTTAAGGCCATCATAAAACTTTCCGCTCCCGTTTTTATAGATCTGTATATTTCCCATAAACCACTTTTGTGGTCCATAAAACCATTCAGCCGATTGTAAACCGGTACCATCACTATTTGGCCTTATTAATCTGTCGTATCTCGAATAATCCGAAGTGCTTGAATAAAACAAGCCTAAATCATACCTCCAATTATTATTCGGTTTATGCGTTATCTTCTGCATCAGGTTAATCTGATCATATTCTGTTGGTTTCTGCAGCCGTGGATCTTCATTTTCAACCAATACATCATTCCCATTCAAACGTTTTACATATTCATTCCTGAGATAAGAATCCGGGCCATGTCTACCCATTTTTAAATCATTAAAATTATTATAGGTAGCACTGGTGAGAAAAGCCCATTTAGAAGTACCCAGGTTTATTTTGAAATGTCCGGTATTTTCATCATTCCCTGAGGCGTATCTGTAATTCAAATTACCTGAAATATGCAGGCTATCTGTTGCTGAAAACTGAGCCTCATTTGTGATAAAATTCATTACCCCGCCAATTGCATCACTTCCATATATAACCGAACCGGGTCCAAAAACAACCTCGGTATTTTTAACCGTAAAGGGATCTATTGAAATAATATTCTGAATATTTCCTCCTCTGAAAATGGCATTATTCATACGTACCCCATCCACGGACAATAAGAGTCTATTTGTTGAAAATCCCCTGATGATCGGACTTCCACCTCCCAGTTGACTTTTTTGTACAAAAATTTGTCCGCTGTTTTGTAATAGATCTGCAGAAGTTTGTGGATTTGTAAACGCTATAGATTGTGTATTAATGGAAACTATCTTTTGAGGGATATCCTTTTTCTGCTGTTCCCACTTAGAAATGGACATTACCACTTCATCTAGCTGTTCTCTCTTTAAAGTAAGATAAACTTTCCCTCCCCTTCTGGTAAGAAGCTCTTTTGTGGATCTTTTGGTCTGGTAACTAATATGTCGTATTGTAATCCGTTCCTCCATATTAAAAACCGAAAGATCAGATATACCATCAAAATCGGTTAGAACGGTTTTTGACTTGTCGTTGTTGTATAGTACAGCATTGATAACTGGTTCCTGAGTTTCTGAATCAAGAATCGTTATTTTCTGAGCAGAAATAACGTTTACCAAAAGAAGTATAATAAGAAAAAGTCCCCTATTCATTTTAGCTAAAAACTTCATTCAAAATAGCAAGTGATCTGGGTTTTTTGAATCCGTGCAAATGTACTTCAAAATAGAGTACAAGGGATTGTAAAAGTTCTTGCCTGGTCTTGTTGCCCACTCTGATCATATGAATAGCATCAAAATTTGTGCCCAAAAATTCTTTAAAGGTTTCAAGCATATCGCCCTTAAGAATTGGATTAATCCCCGGGGATTCAATAAATTCTCCCTCTACAAGATCAAAATAAGGATAGCCGATATTTGTAGTGTCAGGATAAAACCCCAAATATTTTGATAACCCTAAAAGGAAAAAGAGATGAAAATTGCTAATACTATCGTGGGTATCGAGCCATTGAAGTGATGCTTCCAGAAAATTGAATAGCTCCTTATTTTGTTCTTCTTCAAAAATGCTGTTGAGCAATATCTCCGCCAAAAATAAGATCATTGCATTTTTGGCCATTTCTGAATGGACAGATTGATAGGGGTAACTGACCTTTGCATCAATTAGTCGCTCAAGAGATCCCTTATTTTTGTGATGTACAACTATTTCGAGTTGTGTTAGGGGTTGAAAGTATGCAGCTTTTAATTTCCCTTTTTTAGATGCCAATACCCCTTTAAGAAGATACGATTTTAAACCATCAGAATAGGTAAATGCTTTTACAATCAAACTTGTGTCTCCATATTTCAAAGAAGACAGAATTAAAGCTTTAGTAGTAATTTGCATCAAGAGTCCTTAAAATAAGGCAAAGATAGGTTGAATTAACCATAAAATAAGATTGACAATTACAGGCGCCAAGACTTTCACAAAGTTGGAAGCCAGGCCCACATAATTGTCAATCAGTCAATAAAAATTTATATCACACCCTGAGCAAGCATGGCATCGGCCACTTTTACAAATCCGGCAATATTAGCGCCTTTTACATAATTGCAATATCCGTCATCCTCTTGACCATATTCAATGCATGAGTCGTGAATATCTTCCATAATACCGCGCAATCTTTCATCTACTTCTTCCCTGGTCCAACTTATTCTCAAAGAATTTTGAGACATCTCCAGGCCTGAGGTAGCAACACCTCCGGCATTAGAAGCTTTGCCTGGTGCAAATAAGACTTTTGCATCATGAAAAGCATGGATTGCCTCCGGGGTTGATGGCATATTCGCTCCTTCAGCAATGCACAGACAACCATTGGCGATTAATTCTTTGGCATCATTTCCATCTAATTCATTTTGGGTCGCACATGGCAAGGCAATATCACATTTAACTCCCCAGGGACGTTTACCTTCATGGTAAGATGCTGATTTATATTTTTTTACGTACTCAGAGATACGTCCTCTTTTGTTGTTCTTAAGATCCATAACAAATTCTAATTTTTCAGTATCTATCCCATCTTTGTCATAGATATATCCACCAGAATCAGATAAGGTTAGTACCTTACCTCCCAATTGCAAGATCTTTTCCGCAGCAAACTGGGCAACATTACCCGATCCTGAAACTACAACCGTTTTACCTTTAATTTCCTCACTTTTGGTTTTTAACATACTTTGAGCAAAATAAACGGTACCGTACCCCGTTGCTTCCGGACGTATTTTAGATCCCCCCCAGGATAATCCTTTCCCGGTAAGTACTCCGGTGAATTCATTTCTTATTTTTTTATACATCCCAAAAAGGAATCCTATTTCCCTTGCACCTACGCCTATATCACCTGCCGGAACATCCGTGTTAGGTCCAATATGCCTGCATAACTCTGTCATAAAAGCATGGCAAAATCTCATAACCTCATCATCAGATTTTCCTTTAGGGTCAAAATCCGAGCCTCCTTTGCCTCCGCCCATTGGAAGGGTAGTCAGACTATTTTTGAATACCTGCTCAAAAGCCAGAAATTTAAGAATACTCGCATTTACCGATGGGTGAAAGCGAAGCCCGCCTTTATAAGGTCCTATCGCAGAATTCATTTGAATACGGTATCCCCGGTTTACATGTATTTCGCCGTCATCATCTACCCAGGAAACCCTAAAAGAAATTAATCGTTCCGGCTCTACCATCCTTAATAAGATATTTTTGCCGTAATAGATTTCATGTTGGACTATGTAAGGTAGTACTGTATCAGCGACTTCCTGTACCGCCTGGATGAATTCTGGTTCATGGCCATTTCGGGTCCGCACCTCATCCATAAATGCTTCGATAGTTGTGTTCATACTTAAATTGATTAGCTAGAGTATTTATTGAATTATAAATTCAGGCGCAAAATTATATCTTTTCTGCAATTTAGAGTAGCTTTTTTTAAAAATATGATAAAATTTATCCGATTGCCTGTTCCAGGTCAGAAATAAGGTCCTGGACATCTTCAATTCCCACACTAAGTCGAATCAGAGAATCAACAACACCACTTTTTTCCCGTTCATTTTTAGGTATACTGGCATGTGTCATACTTGCCGGGTGTCCGGCCAAACTCTCTACACCTCCAAGTGATTCAGCAAGGGTAAAAACTTTTAATTTTTCTACTATGGAGACGGCTTCCTTAAAATTGCTCCCTTTAGGTATAAACGATATCATTCCACCAAATGCATTCATTTGCCTGGCAGCAATATCATGATTGGGATGATCCTCAAAACCCGGCCAATACACTTTTTCAATCTTTGGATGCTCCTTTAAAAATTTCGCAATATGCATTCCATTCTCACAATGCCGTTCCATCCGAACATGTAATGTTTTAATTCCCCTCAGGACCAAAAAACTATCCATAGGACCACATACCGCTCCACTGGCATTTTGAATGAAATATAACTTTTCTGCTAAGACCTCATCTTTTACAACCAAAGCCCCTACAACGACATCACTGTGTCCTCCAAGGTATTTTGTAGCTGAATGCATGACTATGTCTGCTCCCAGGTCCAGAGGTTGCTGTAAATAAGGGGTTGCAAAAGTATTGTCTACCGCCATTAGCAGTTTATTCAATTTGGCCAATTCTGAGACTGCTTTCAGGTCAATAACATTCATCATTGGATTTGTTGGTGTCTCAACCCAGATTAATTTCGTTTTTGGATTAATTAAGGCCGCGATATTACCCACTTCCTGCATCCCTGTGAAGTGAAATTTAATTCCATACTTTTCAAAGATCTGCCGGAAAAGGCGATAACTTCCACCATAAAGATCATTCGTAGAAATTACTTCATCACCTGGCTCCAATAGTTTTATTACTGCATCCATGGCTGCTAAACCACTTGCGAATGCCAACCCATACTTACCGTTTTCAATACTGGCAAGTGAATTCTCCAGGGCGCTTCTAGTTGGGTTAGCACTGCGAGAGTATTCAAAACCCATGTGCTCACCAGGACTGGTTTGAGCATATGTAGAGGTTTGATAAATTGGGGGCATGACCGCTCCATAAGCTTTATCGGGACTTTGGCCACCATGTATTACCTTGCTATTAAATCTCAATTTCTTTTCACTCATAAGAAAAATTTATATCCACAAATGTATTGCTATCTTTTGGAGAAACCAATGAATGATTAGTTTTGCAAAAGATCCAAATTCTACACAATGAAACATATTATAGCCTGCCTTTTTCTTCTTACTTTATTAAATGGCTGCCAGGATAAGGGCAATATTACATTTGTATCCTTAAAACTCGCCAACACCAAATGTCAGGAATGCCCTGAGATTTCAATTGATATCCCAAAGGCCACAGGCAAAAGCCAACTCGATAAGACCATTAATCTTGCATTACAAAAAAAAATCATTTCCAAATTAACTTTTGATGATGAATTTAAAGATAAAACTATACTGGAGGCCATGGAATCTTTTACTGATGGCTACTTCGAATTAAAAAAGATTTATCATGATGAGACTATTGGATGGGAAGCAACATTTGATGGAAAGGTAATTTATGAAGACAAAAAACTACTGACTATTGAACTTCAATCGTATTTATTCACGGGAGGAGCTCATGGTTATGGATCTACCAATTATTTAAATTTTGATAAAAAAAGAGGTAAGGAAATGGATGACTGGGAGCTGTTCAAAGATAGAGAAGGTTTTGAACGGTATGCAGAAACTCAATTTAGATTACAGCAGAACATCCCTGAAAATGAGCCTATCAATAGTACCGGATTCATGTTTGAACAAGACCATTTCTATTTACCAGAAAATATTGGATTTACAAAAGAGGGCCTTAAACTATTCTACAATCAATATGAAGTTGCTTCCTATGCTGATGGGCCTATAGAACTCATCCTGCCTTATAGGGATGTCAAGAAATTTTTAAGTGCTAATATTAGAACCTAGAGATGCTGTTCCTTTAACAGGATTTTTTCCAAAGACAAAATCAATCCAAGATGCAATCCTTCGTGAAATAAATTATACACCAATGCGTCTTCAACATTACCCAATGTAACTTTGGTGCTGGTTGTATATTCATTATACTCCTTAAAAACCCCATTTTCATAATCCTCCTGGGTCCATTCTATAGTAGACATTAGAAATGCTCCGATATTGCCGATCTCTTCATCTGTAGGATGGGTATCCGGGACTGTCCCTTTTTTATATTTTTCAACTAACTCATCATCAATCCGCATTTTCAGATTACCCAACTTGTATACTAGTAGTTGTTGAGTAACAACAACATGTGCTATATTCCACCATATATTATTTCTATAACCTTCCGGGATTTGCAGCAGGAGTTCCCGAGGAGTTCGCCTTAATATTTTGTATAGTATTTTCCTGTTTTTAATGGTGATGTCAAATAATTTTTCCAATGCTCCGTGTTTTGTGGTTAATTACTATTTAAAAAGAAATACTAAAAATAGCACATTCATTACAAAATAATTAGGCCGGGATATCATATTTTTGAATTAGATAGCGCTTAGATATGAAAAAAATTTACTACTTAAGTACCTGCGATACTTGCAAACGTATTTTAAAAGAATTAAAGCCCCTGGATGATTTAGAATTACAGGATATTAAATCGGACCCCATTTCCCCTGTGGAGCTGAATGTGCTGCGAAATTTAGCGGGTAGTTATGAAGCCTTATTTAGCAAAAGGGCACGCCTTTTCCGCGAGCGGCAACTTAAAAACCGTCAATTGGAAGAAAATGATTATGAGACACTGCTATTGGAACATTATACATTTCTTAAAAGACCTGTTATAGTAGTCAACGATCAAATATTTATAGGGAATACTCCAAAGGTAATTTCAGCTGCCAAAGAAACTATCCATTCTTGAGCAAACGCACCCTCGCCATATTAGCCGCATTTGGTGCTACTACAATTTATGGCCTAAACCATACGATTGCTAAAGGAGTGATGCCTATGTATGTTAAGCCTTTCGGCTTTATTATGCTCAGAGTAATAGGAGCCTCTATTTTATTCTGGAGTATTTCATTTTTGGCTCCTAATGAAAAAATTGAAAGGAGGGACTGGGGAAGAGTGCTGCTGTGTTCTCTTTTTGGGATGGCCATCAATATGCTCGCATTTTTCAAGGGTTTAGATTTATCCACGCCCATTAATAGTGCCGTTTTAGTTACAACAACTCCTATAATCGTTGTAATATTATCTTTTTTCCTGATCAAGGAAAAGATAAGAGGACACAAAATCCTGGGTATTCTGATAGGGCTTGCAGGTGCTCTTTTTCTTGTCTTATATGGGAATGAAATTAGACAAGATGCATCAAATATTCCGTTGGGAAATACCCTTTTTTTACTCAACGCCCTATTTTTTGGCCTTTACCTAATCCTTGTTAAAAAGCTACTTGAAAAATACCACCCTATAACACTTCTGAAATGGATGTTCCTGCTTGGTATTTTCTATAATCTTCCTGTTGCCCTTCCTGAATTTTTGGAAATTTCATGGTCTGATCTGCCATTTGAAGCCATATGGAAAATGGCATTTGTGGTAATAGGCACCACTTTTTGTGCTTATTTGTTCAATGTCTTTGCCCTTACACAACTTAAGGCTTCCACGGTCAGTGCATTCGTTTACGTTCAACCGGTAATCGGAATTCTATTTGCCGTCATTAGTGGCAAAGATGTTCTTACCACTGTAAAAATAGGTGCCGCATCCTTGGTTTTGCTGGGGGTTTATCTTGTAAGTAAAAAACCAAAACCCGGTAAAATTTATAATTAGCTATCTATTGTTGAACGGGATACTTCACCAATTTTCTATTATCATTTCCCTTTACCTTGTAATCCTATTTTACCTTGCGGACCAAAGCAGTCCAGTCCTTATTAGTTTCCGAGGGTGGACTCCCTATTTGAATCCAGGTACCTCCATCCACCTCTTCTATTGATCCTTCAATATAGTCTCCTCCTTTTCTAGGGTTATACCAGAGTATTTCAAATTTACCTTTAAAACCCTCGAGATTTATACTTTCTGTGCCCCCATTTTTTAAATACAAGGCATAGATTTCCCCTTCCTTACCAAAGCAGTAATTAGTCGCGTTTCTAATTTTATGGTCAAGAACAGCCATTTCTTTATAGGAGAGTTTTTTAAAAAACTTAAAGGCTATGGCAGACTGCTCCCAAATATTGTTTCTGCTCCGCCAGTCTTCTGCATTTAAATCGTGTGGAGGTTTGAGCCAACCAAAATACCACTCTATTCCGGCACCTCCAGCCATTAGAGTTCCCCATAATGCATCCTGCCGCAAGGCGGTATGTGCAGGATCATCTTCATCCGTTTTTGTTCCTGTATGCCAGGGTCCGATTTCATCCATCATTACAATCCAGGGCCGCTCTGCTTCTTTCGATTTTTGTATCCAGTCCATAATGTCATTATGAATATTTTCTATGTTGGATACCTGCATAGAAAGACCGTCCAACTTATCAAAATGCAACAATTTGTTAAGAATTGGATTTCTTGATTCGCTGTCTGGCATAGTATGTATAACCACAGGATTTTTATAAGGATCATGATCTTTAATATATCGGATCATTGCATATCGTTGTTGATCGTTCTGTCCATTAGGCCACCAGGGAGCTGATCCATTCTCCTCGCCCATATTCCAGATGATATTCTTGTGATACCCGAACCGCGCAATCAGTTCCCGGTAATATAACTTTCGTTCGTCCCTGGTATAACCATCATCCAGTATAAGTTCGTTCTCCTTCTCCTGAGTTACAAGGTTCATTATTATTCCTAAATCTTCTGCATGCGAAAAAATAATATCCCACTGGGCAAGTTTACTCACGTCATACCTTTTAAAGTCGCTCTTTCTGTGACTCAGAAAAGGCCACACATCTCTTGCATCTCCTTCAATGTTCAGCGTAAGGGCATATACGCTATTCATGCCTTTGGAAGCTAAATAGTTGAGTGCCCCAATTATTCCTTTCCCCTTAGTTCCCTGCCATACAGGATCACCAGTTCTCCAGTCTTTTACATGAGGTTTCCACGTTTTTATAAAAGACTTTTCAGGATCATACGCATATGTGCTATCAATATCTGCATAGGCTAAGAAATTCTCAGGGGAATTAGCCCCAAATTTCAGCAAAGGTTCCCCGTTTTCTGTGTGCAGATATCTACTATTCGCATAGCACAACCTCCCCCTCGCATTAAATCCGGTGGCTTCTTCATGGGGCAAAACTACCTTTATTGAACCTCTCTTACCGTCATGGCGTCTAATGGGTTCACCGGAATATATGTCTTCATCCATAGCAATATTTTTGCCTTTCTTAAAGGATACTTTATATTCCAGGAGCCCAGCGGTATTCGGAGTAAACACCACCCTCCATGTTCCCCCGGAAGAACTGCTAGTCTCGGCAGCATTCCCGTCTGCCGCATAAAAACCAGGTACTGAAAACACATTGTCCTTTAGGGTAAACTCTACCTGCAAACAATAATCGGTAAATGGGTTTTCAGAAGCAGTTTCGCTCGTTGCTTCAATTTCAAAATCCATTATTATCGGTTGGTACTGCCTGTATTCCTTCTGAGAGAAAGCCAGTCTGAATGAAGTTAGTGCTACTAAGCAGTAAATTAAATAAATATTTTTCTTCATAATAAGCAGATTTGATGTTCATGAACAGATCAAATTATTAGAAGTGCCAAGAAAGCCAATTAAAGTTTAGATCTTATCAGAGATATCTAATGTAACAAAGATGTGATAAGTAATATTAAGTCCGGCTAAATTTTATACAATTCTTTGCTCAATACGGGTACTAATGCTTATTCTACAATTGTTGAATTTGATTTACCAAGGTCTGCGATGGCTAAAAATTTATCCCTATTTTTAAACCCATAATAGAACACTATGACAAACAAACCAGCATTTATTAAAAAACTTTCACTGCCTGCCATTGCCGCACCCATGTTCTTAATCTCTGGTCCTAAATTAGTGATAGAATGTTGCAAAAAAGGAATAATTGGAACTTTTCCCGCTCTTAACCAACGCACAAGTGAAGGTTTTGAAGAATGGCTAATTCAAATTAATACGGAATTGGCCAATTATGAAGAGGAGACAGGGGAAAAGCCAGCACCTTTTGGTGTTAATCTTATAGTCCATCAAACCAATCCAAGACTGGAGGCAGATCTTAAATTGTGTATTAAACATAAAGTCCCCATTATTATTACTTCACTTGGAGCGGTATCTCAGGTAGTTGATGCCATTCATAGCTACGGGGGACTTGTCTTTCACGATATAATTAAAAAAAGGCATGCTGAAAAAGCAGCGGAAGCCGGTGTAGACGGACTAATACTGGTCGCTGCGGGTGCGGGTGGACATGCGGGAACAATTAACCCGATGAGCCTTGTAGCAGAAATTAAAAAATTCTACAATAAAACTATTATCCTTTCAGGCTGTATCAGTACAGGTAGGGATATTGCATCTGCCCTTCAAATGGGCGCGGATATGGCCTATATGGGAACACGATTTATCAATACCCTTGAAAGTAAAGCACCGGAAGAATATCGGCAGATGATCATTAATGCAGGAGCCAGTGATATAACGTATACAGCTGCAATATCAGGAGTACATGCCAATTTTCTTGGAGCCAGTCTGGCAGCTGCAGGAATTACAAAAGAAGACTTACAAAAGGATGTCAAAATTGACTTCGGAAAGGAATTGGATACAGAAGCCAAGGCTTGGAAAACAATATGGTCAGCAGGCCAGGGCGTAACCACCGTGGAGGATGTGCTAAGTGTTTCAGAACTTGTAGAAAAACTCAAATCTGAATTCAAAGCAGCGATAGATGAACAAATTACTTTTTTGGAAATTTATCCAAAATGATCATGCCTAATTAACATATATATATGTACGTCAAAAGAAATATTGGCTGGGGAGTCATCCTTAAATTCGCCTGGAAAAACCTGATCTTTTTTACTTTATATGCAGGCTTAATATTTTATATGTATCATTTTCTGGGGTGGAATTATATAGATATTCCCTTCCAGCCAATTAGCGTTATTGGAATTGCAGTTGCATTTTATATCGGGTTCAAGAACTCCCAAAGCTATGATCGTTTCTGGGAAGGTCGAAAAATTTGGGGAGGAATAGTAAATTACAGCAGAACCTGGGGTATACAGGTGTTAAGTTTTATTCATACGGAGGATAAAGCATTCGACAAGAAGATACAAACACAATTAATTTACAGGCATATTGGATGGATTAACGCGCTTAGGGTGCAGCTCAGGCAACCAAGACCCTGGTCCCTGAAAGAGAACAGATTTGTTGAGAAAATGATCGAGAAGCATGGAGAGCGTAACCCATCCTGTAATGAGGCGTTTAAATATGTAAGTAAAAGAGAGTTTATTGACCTTAAAAAAAGGGTAAACCCAGCTACCCATTTGGTCAAAAACCAGGCCATGGACCTTGTTGCTCTAAAAGGAAAAGGTGTTATTGATGGCTTTCAGGAAGATCAGATGCAGTCTGTTCTGGAAGAGTTCTATAATCTCCAGGGTAAAAGTGAACGAATAAAAAACACTCCTTTTCCAAGACAATATGGATATTTTTCAAGAGTTTTTACCTGGATATTTATATTGATTTTACCTTTTGGTCTACTCGATGTATTTGAGGATGATACCATAATATCTATGGATTCTATTGAAGCCTGGTATGTATTTTTAATGATTCCGTTTTCAGTTTTGATCTCATGGATTTTCATTACCATGGAAAAAGTAGGAGACAATAGTGAGGACCCTTTTGAAGGTCGCATAAATGATGTGCCAATGACCGCCTTATGCCGTACAATCGAGATTGATTTACGCGACATGCTCGATGAGGAAAACCTTCCCGATCCTGTTGCACCTAAGGATCATGTTCTTTACTAATGCCTCTGGTTGAATCTCCATATAATCCACCACTTCCATTTAAAAATGGTCATATCTCCACTATTTATTCCGGCCTGATCAGAAAGGTTGCGAACCTAAAACAGCAAAGAGAACGCCTTGAACTTGCAGATGGAGATTTTATAGACCTGGATTGGAGTTATACCTCTGATCCCAGTTCTATTTTGGTTATTCTGCTGCACGGCCTTGAAGGACATGGCCAACGTCCTTATATTTTGGGGAGTGCCATACATTTTAACAATAATGGAATGGATTGCTGTGCCGTTAATTTCAGAGGCTGCAGTGGAGAAACCAATCGCCTTTTCAGATCCTATCACTCAGGTGATACTGGAGATCTTAAAGCTGTAATACAACATATTATTTCTACTCGTAAGTATAAAAATATTTTTATTAAAGGTTTTAGCCTTGGGGGGAACCTAACGCTCAAGTATCTGGGAGAAGGTCATGTGCCAAATCAGGTAAAAGGTGCTGTTACCGTCTCAGTTCCTTGCAGTTTACACGATTCACTCCTTCAATTGCTTAAATTTAAAAATACACTTTATGCCAAACGATTTAAGAAACACCTCGTTGCAAAATTGCAACTAAAAAGACTAAACTTTCCTGAATTAATATCTGAAGAGGATATAAAAAACATCAGAAACCTAAAGGATTTTGATGATATTTATACCAGTAAAGCTCATGGTTTTAAGGATGCCATGGATTACTATGACCAATGCAGCAGTCTACAATTTTTGCCTGGCATAAAAATCCCAACACTCATTATTAATGCCCTGGACGACTCATTTTTGGGAGAGGCATGTTATCCTGAGGAGGAAGCTAAAGACAATTCTTTACTTTTTTTGGATATGCCTAAATATGGTGGACATGTAGGATTCTTTGATTCAGAGAATATCTCTTATTCAGAAAAAAGAGGTTTAAAGTTTATAAAGGAATTCTTTTGATCCCCGCTATTTTATATATTTGGAACACTAATTTATACAACATGCGAAAATTATTATCCCTAATTGCAATTTGTGCCCTGACGATGGGCTGCGGCGAAAAAAAAGAAGAAAAAAAAGAAGGCGGTTTTGAAATGAATCGAACCAAGAAGGAGGTTAAAACAGAAGCTAAATCTGAAGGTGTTCCGGTTGATTTAAATAACAAAGGAGTAGGGCCCATTACTTCAGTTGAATTCGGGGCAGAAATAGATACTGAATTGGCCGCGATTGGTGAGGCAAAGTATAATGCCATTTGCACAGCTTGTCATATGGCTAACCAACGTATGATAGGACCCGCTTTAGCCGGGGTTTATGAACGTAGGAGTCCGGAATGGGTTATGAACATGATACTAAATCCGGATGGTATGCTAAAAGAAGATCCGATTGCGAAGGCTTTATATGAAGAATACAATAAAGCTATTATGCTCAATCAGAACTTAACTGAAGAAGAAGCGCGGGCTGTTTCAGAATACCTGCGTACCCTTTAGCACGGTTTAAGGATTTTATTGCTGCAATTGTGGTGGATCAATCCAAATAGGTAAATGATCATGATGGGGTATTTGATTTAACATTTACTACTTAATCAACACTGTTTACTCATTGTAAAGGTTATTTCCCTAATTCTATTTTTTGAATTCAAAAAGTGACTATTAGGTTTGTAAAAACATATTTAAAAATGAAAAAATCAAATCTTCAGGAAAACGTATGTAAAACATTACTACTATTCTTATTATTGAGTTTCACGAGCTACGGTCAAAATAAAAACTTTATTGATCAACCGTATTTGGAGACCACAGCAAGGGTAGATACCTTAGTTATCCCGGACCGCATCTTTCTCTCAATTCGCATCGCAGAGGCAGACACTAAAGGGAAAACTTCCGTTGAAAAATTGGAAAATAAAATGGAGGAAAAGCTGAAATCTCTGGGAATTGACACAGAGAAACAATTGACGTTGTCCGATCTGGCAAGTAATTTTAAAAAATATTTCCTCAGAAAAACAGACGTCCAAAAAGACAAAGAATATTCCCTCCTTGTTTATGATGCTGTAATGGCAGGAAAAGTAATTATTGGCCTGGAATCTATTGGAGTATCTAATGTGAACCTTACAAAAACCGAGTATTCAAAAATTGAAAAGCTTAAAATTGATCTGAGACAAGAGGCTGTACGGGCAGCAAAAAAACAGGCAGAGGCTATGGTGCGCCCTTTAGGTCAGAAATTAGGACATGCCCTTTATATCTCCGATCTGAATACGGGCATTCAACCCATGATGGAAGGACGAGTAGCGAGGGTACAAATGCTTAAAGAAGCCGATGAACAGCAACCCATTGCCATTGAATTTGAAAAAATAAAAATAGAAAGTACGGTGAATGTAAAATTCGCCATTCAGTAGTTATCAGACCTTATCCACAACAATTTTGTAGGTAGGATCCTCCAGGACATTGACATCAATTATGGCATCGGCATTTGACAACAGGCGTCTGCAATCCGGACTCAAATGCCTCAAATGAACTTTCTTACCCACTTTGTGATAGCGTTCGGTTATCTTATTTAAGGCTTCTATGGCAGACATGTCTACCACCCTGCTCTCTTTAAAATCTATAATTATCTCTTCCGGGTCCTCAAGTACCTCGAATTTTTCATTGAATAAGGTAACAGAACCAAAAAACAGCGGTCCGTAAATCTCATAATGCTTTATTCCATTTTCATCGGTATATTTCCTTGCGCGTATCCTTTTCGCATTATCCCATGCGAAGACAAGGGCCGAAATTATAACCCCAACCAAAACTGCTAAGGCAAGGTTATGCAGGAATACCGTAACCAGGGTTACCAGTATCATTACAAGTACGTCAGATTTTGGCATTCTTCGAAAGGTACGCAGGCTGGCCCACTCAAATGTTCCTAAGGCAACCATTATCATTAATCCTGTAAGTGCGGCCATAGGCACTTTTTCAATCAAATTAGCCCCGAACATAATAAAAACAAGAAGCATCACAGCGGCCACTATTCCCGATAATCTTGCCCTTGCTCCATTGGAAGTATTGATTAAACTCTGTCCAATCATAGCACATCCACCCATTCCCGAAAAAAGGCCTGAAAGTATATTGGCCGTGCCCTGGGCAACAGCTTCTTTATTCCCGCGACCACGGGTTTCCGTAATTTCATCAACAATGTTTAGCGTTAATAAACTCTCTATCAAGCCCACTCCGGCAACTATTGCCGAATAGGGAAATATGATCTTTAAAGTTTCTATGTTAAAAGGAATTTCAGGGATATGAAAGGGAGGAAAACCACCCTGAATTGATGCTATATCACCAATTGTTCTGGTATCAATGCCAAATGCAAGTACCAATCCAAATACAGCCAGGATAGCGATCAAAGAAGAAGGTACTACTTTACTTAATTTGGGTAATCCCCAAATGATGACCATGGTGAACAATACTAGTCCTAAAAAAATAAATAAAGAACTCCCGGACAACCAGGAGCCATCAGGGGATTTGAATTGGTCTAATTGAGAAATAAAAATAATGATTGCAAGGCCATTTACAAATCCGAATATTACCGGATGAGGTACGAGACGCATCAATTTCCCGAGTCGAAGAAAGCCTGCGGCCATTTCAAGGATACCTGCCAATATTACTGCAGCAAATACATATTCTACGCCATAATCCGCCGCAAGTGAAACAATAACTACGGCTACTGCCCCGGTTGCCCCGGATATCATTCCGGGTCTTCCCCCAAGGATGGAGGTTACCAACCCCATAACAAATGCGGCGTATAAGCCGGTTAATGGCGACAAGCCCGCGATAAGCGCAAATGCTATCGCCTCAGGCACCAAAGCCAGGGCCACCGTTATTCCTGATAAGATCTCGGTTTTATAGTTGACCTTTTGCGAAAAATCAAATAGATTTAAATACTTCTTCAAACCCTTATTATTTTAAGGGGGCAAAAATAGTACTTATTAACCGGGAATCGACTTATTCGCCAAGAATTATGGAATTAATAGATTACCAGCGGTTTAGCCCTAGTAATTTCTTTCCAAGGCTGGATAGTTTAGCAGTTTCGTATTTCTTTTGTTCCCAATTTCTCGGATCACCGGGGAATGCGTAACCTTCTGGTGCTATTTTGTTTTTCCAGGAATTAATTCGCCATTGTCTTAATGCTTCATTTTCCTCTTCCGCAGGCATCATAGAAATATATTGGGCAATCCTGACCTTGTTCTGCGATCTATTTGGTCTGATACCATGGGGTTCTGTGCTGTTAAAAATAAGCAAGTCACCAATTTCCAGTTTAACTTTTACAATTTTATCTTCCAATCCTGAAATGTCTGGTTGAAAGTGATCCCGATCTTCAGGTTGTGTTAACTTCCAGCTATCGTAATTTCTGTACAACCAGGGAATACACTGAAACCCACCCATATTCTCATCGGTTTGATCTGATAATGCCAATACACCTTGTACATTTTGCGGTTTGGTTTCAGGATCATAATCCCAATGAATAAAGCCTTTCCTTTCAAAACCGGGCCTTTGAGGAAAATTGAGATTTGCCCTGTCTATAGTTACCCATAATTTTTCTGTTCCCCAGACATCTACAAAGGCATCATAAACACGCTGCATCTGCCTGTTATTCCATAGATGTTGGTTATTGTAAACCTCAACCATCCCAGTACCTGTTAGCTCTTTCATTTGCATTTCTGCCCTTGGTGGAGCATACCAGGTAGTACTGTCCTCAGGATCCTTTTCATCGAATTCCCATAAAAAATCTGCTGTTGCCTTTGCCTGGGAAACAGGCACTGCATTCTTTATAACAATATAACCATTATGGATCCAAAACTCCCAATCTTCTTCACTTAGCACTCTTAGCGGAACCTGATTAGAACGATCATTCAGTTTAATTTTACTGCTTGTAGCCGTCGAAGGGTTTCCGGGAATATCTTTATGAGCCTTATTCGCCATTTCTAATTTGCCTGCTGCTTTTTCCATGATGCTTCCTGATTGTGATTAACTGTTAGTCAAAACTATTTAGATAAACCGCCTTTCTCCACCTTGATTTTGATATATATTTGAACTATATTGATATTTTAAAGACTTATTTATATTTATAATAGCAATTTTGTTAAATTTTTTAGTTTGAAAATTCAATTAGAACAAATAAACACGGATAATAAAAGCTCGTTCCGCTTGCTACATAATCCCAGATTGAATGATCTGTTCTACTGGCACTTTCACCCCGAATATGAATTGGTCTATATTGAAGGTGCAAATGGTACAAGGCATGTAGGGGATCATATATCCCAATATGTATATAGTGATCTGGTATTAATAGGATCAAATATCCCTCATTTAAATTTCGATTATGGGATTCAAACTGAATATAAAAAAGAGGTATTACATGTTAGTTCTGCGTTTAAAAATAAGATATTTACCGAAATCCCTGAATTGTCGGATGTATTCAAGCTTTTTGAAAAATCCCAATATGGTATGGCATTTACAGGGAAAACCAAAGAAATTATTGGCTCTAGACTAAAAAAGCTCCATGTCCTATCGCCCTTTTCACAATTTCTTGAAGTTTTGCATATTTTCTCTATTCTCGCTTCTTCAGAGGAATATACGTTACTTCATGAATATCCGGTAAGAAATAAGTACAGCCAAAAACAACAAGACCGTTTAAAAACTATTTATGCATTTATAGATAAAAATTACCAAAGAAAAATTGAGCTTGCAGAAGTGGCTGCATTATCTAATTTAAGCAAAGAAGCATTTTGTCGTTATTTCAAAGCCGCTACCGGTAGTCCATTTACTTCTTTTCTAAATCGGTATAGAATTAGCCAGGCAAAGCGGCTGCTCCTTAAAGGAAAAAATATCAGTGAAGCTTGTTACGATTGCGGCTACGAAAGTCTTTCTTACTTTAATCGTACATTTAGAAAAATTACCAGTGAAAATCCCTCTGATTTTAAAAGAAGGTATATGAAGTCTGTATGAATCAACTCTATTACAAACTTTAACTCTCTTTTCTTTATTATTGACATAAAAAAACCGCCCTGGATTTCAATCCAGGGCGGTTTCTAACTAAATAACCAACCAAAATTAATATTTCACTCGCATACTGTACTCTCCTTATAAACGAATAATTCAAAGTATTCATTGTGCAGAAACTGGTAAACCGGTGTTAAAATTTTATGTATTTCATCGTTTTTTAAATTGAGGACTTGAAAGTCTTAAAACAGATTCAATTTATCTGCTAATTTATATATACCCCGGACTTCCAATGAAATAAGTCGTTATTTTTTTTAATTACATTTGATGGTCTAATTTATTTTGATGAAGAAAGATTTAAAAATTGCAGTTCTTGGAGGTGGAAGCTGGGCGACTGCTATTGTAAAAATGCTTACCGAAAACCATGACGATGTAATCTGGTATATGCGCAATGATGATGCACTGGAATATATAAAAGCGAACAAACACAATCCAAATTACCTCACCTCTGTTGAGTTCCATTTAGAACAGTTATACCTCACCAGTAATATAGATGAAGCGGTTTCTATGGCAGATCTTTTAATTTTTGCTATTCCTTCCGCATTCCTGGAGAGTGAACTTAAAAAACTTTCTACTCCGCTAAGTGAGAAAATCATATTTTCAGCCATCAAAGGAATTGTTCCTGAAACAGGCTTGATCGTTGGTGAGCATTTTAATCTAAAGTATAATATCCCCATTGACAATATAGGTGTTATAACAGGCCCATGTCATGCCGAAGAGGTGGCCTTAGAACGTTTATCCTATTTAACATTAGCCTGCGCAGATACAGCGAAGGCCGAAATGCTTTCAGCACACCTGAAGAGTCATTATATCAAGACCAAAATCTCCGATGATATCATTGGTACAGAATACGCCGCAATGCTCAAGAATATTTATGCCCTGGCAGCTGGTATCGCACACGGCCTGGGTTATGGCGATAATTTCCAATCGGTTTTAATGAGCAATGCCATACGCGAAATGAAGCGATATATCACCCGGGTTCACAAGATGAAACGCAATATCAATAATTCTGCTTATCTGGGAGATTTACTGGTTACAGGATATTCAACTTTTAGTCGTAACAGGATGTTTGGAAACATGATAGGCAAGGGATACAGGGTAAAAAGCGCTATGATGGAAATGAATATGGTTGCAGAAGGGTATTACGCCTCAGAAAGTGCCTATAAATTAAAGTCCACATTTAAAAAGAAAGTTAAGACTCCTATTATTGATGCAGTTTATGATATTCTATATAACCATAAGAATGCTAAAATCACTTTTAAAACACTTGCAGACAAGTTAGACTGACCCTGAATTTTTTAATTAAACTCAAAATGAATATTTTAGGCATATAATGATAGCATCTTACCAGATAAAATTGTGAAATGAGTCTAAAAAAAATCGTCTTTCTCATCCTTGTTACTGCCCTATTTGGTTTAATGGGATTTTCATTAAGGGAAGGTTCTGAGGTGTCAGAAATTGATAAATCTAAGTCAGACCCATTTAAAGCCTATTCACAGAAAATTTCAGGAAGTGAGCTCACCATAAAAATGATACCAATTACTGGTGGTAAATTTTTAATGGGGAGCAATGGACATAAAGATGACGAAAAACCCCAGCATGAAGTTTTTATAGATGACTTTTGGATGGCCGCTTTTGAAATAACCTGGGATCAGTATGAACTTTTTCTGGAACGTCAGCTTGATGCCATTGGACCAAAGGGCGCTGAAGCTGAGGTTGCAATAGATATTGATGCCATTGCTTCTGCAACCACACCATATGTAGATATGAGCCATGGGATGGGCAAAAAGGGATTTCCAGTTGTAAATATTACCCAGTATGCAGCAATAACTTTTTGCAAATGGCTCACTGCAAAGACAGGAAAATTTTATAGACTTCCCACTGAAGCTGAATGGGAATATGCTGCCAGGGCTGGTAGTAAAACTTCTTATTCTTTTGGTGATGACACTACAAAATTGGTATTATACGCCTGGTACAATCTAAATAGTGAAGGTAAATATCAGCAAGTAGGTGCCAAGAAACCCAATGAAAATGGTCTCTACGATATGCATGGAAATGTTGCAGAATGGACTATGGATCAATACGTGCCAAATAGCTATGTTCAAAGATTAGGTAAAACCACAGAAAATCCTTGGGTGAAACCCTCAACCCTCTATCCAAGATCTGTTCGTGGTGGTTCCTGGATGGACCCTGCAAATGCCCTCAGGTCATCTGCCAGACTTGCTTCATCCCCTGAATGGAAAAGAATTGACCCCCAGATCCCTAAAAGTCAATGGTGGTTCACGAATGCTGCTAATATTGGTTTTAGAATAATAAGACCTAAGGAAACTCCTTCTAAAGAAGAAATGGAGACCTATTGGCTTAATCCAATTGATGACTATTAAACTCTATAAAAATGGAAAATAAAAAACACTCCCCAACCCGAAGAAACTTTTGCAAGAATACCGCTATTGCAGCAGGTGGAATTTTGACAGTCCCTTTGGATGTAGCGGCCTCGGCCCATGTTTTAGGCGAGGATGTCATAAATATTGCCTTGGTTGGATGTGGTGGCAGAGGAACTGGTGCTGCGGTACAGGCCTTAAGTACGAAAGAAAATGTAAGGTTGGTAGCTATGGCCGATGCTTTTCAGGATCGTTTGGATAATTGTTTTGAAATCCTTTCCAAGAAGTTTTTGGATACAGGCAAAGTGGCCGTAAAAGATGAAGACAAATACTACGGTTTTGATGCTTATAAAGCAGCTATAGATAAAGCAGATGTAGTACTATTAACCACAACTCCTGGTTTCAGACCCATTCATTTTGAGTATGCAATAAGTAAAAATAAGCATGTATTCATGGAAAAACCGGTTGCTACTGATGCCGGTGGTATTAGAAGTGTCCTGAAAACTGCGAAAATTGCCAAAGAGAAAAAACTGAATGTAGTGGTTGGTTTGCAACGGCATTATCAAAAAAATTATCTCGCATGCCTTGAAGAAATACGAGCAGGTAAAATAGGCCAAATTGTATCAGGACAGGTATATTGGAATAGTGCAGGTGTTTGGGTTAAGCAACGACAGGAAAACCAGACAGAAATGGAATACCAAATGCGAAATTGGTATTATTTTAACTGGTTATGCGGTGATCATATAGTGGAGCAACATATTCATAATATCGATGTTGCTAATTGGTTTATTGGTGAGTTCCCTGTTCATGCCCAGGGCATGGGTGGCAGGGAAGTCCGCAAAGGAAAAGAGTACGGAGAAATATTTGACCACCACTTTGTTGAATTTACCTATCCCTCCGGAGCGATTATTTCCAGCCAGTGCAGGCATCAAAAAGGCTGTTTAGACAATGTATCCGAAAGTTTAATGGGTACCAGGGGTAAAATTTATACCGATTCCCAAAATAAAGGGATAATTACAGGCTATGATGGCAGTACGATCTATGACCATCAGGGTGCTAATGATCCAAATCCTTATCAGACAGAACATGATGCTTTATTCGCTTCTATTAAATCTGGTGGCCTTATCAGTGATGCGGAACATGCGGCAAAAACCACTATGACTGCAATTCTTGGAAGGATGGCAACCTATTCAGGGCAATTAATCACTTATGAAGATGCCTTAAATAAAGGCAGGAACCTAATGCCTGAAGCATATAGTTGGGATGCCAAGCCTCCGGTATTACCTAATGAAAATGGCTTTTACCCCGTACCTGTCCCAGGAGTAACAGAAGTATTGGAAAAATAGGGTACAGAATTCACTTTTGATGGTATACCGTACTAATACCCGGATTTTACAGGATCAATTTTTGGGAATATTAATAAGCCCTCTTTAATGAAAAATCTGAATGCGCTTCAATTTCTTGGACAATTTTTTCTTTCCAGGATAGGATTTGTGCATCATCCAATTTAAAAATAGATTTAAATTCATCCAGGATAGGATCAAGCAGAAAAGGTATGTTTTCGATATCAAAATATAAGCGACCCGTCCTGCGAATAAAAAAATCCATCGGTGAAGTTATCATTTCATAATGTATTCCAAAATGTAATTCGGCTTTTGCCATTCTTATAAAGGGGTCCTTATCTTTCTGCTTTGAATATTCTTCTAAAATAATTTCCGATTGCTTGCCATAGGTGGTGACCAGAAACCAGGCATCATATTCTGAAAACCCATCTGCCTGAATTCGTTCGAAAACTTCCTGGATATACTTTTTAACGTGTTTCGATTTTTTGAAATCACTGCCACATAACGGGATTTTGGTTGTCTGACATTCCGGAAATTCAACTCCTTCTTTCTCTTCCATTTTTTTGGAAAGCAGGTTAACAACCCTTTCTGCCATTTTTCGATAGCCCGTGAGTTTCCCGCCAGCCATACTAATAAGTCCAGTCTCGGAAATAAATATTTCATCCTTCCTGCTTAGTTCGGAAGTAGATTTACCTTCTTCATGAATTAACGGCCTTAAACCCGCCCAGGAAGAGAGAATATCCCCTAGTTCCAGGTTGATCTTTGGAAACATGTTGTTTACAGCAGATATTAAATAAAGAGCATCTGCCAAGTCCAATTGTACGTTATCCTTATCCGCTTCATAGTTAGTATCTGTAGTTCCTACATATGTAATCTTACCTCTGGGTATTGCAAAAATCATCCTTCCATCAGGTACATCAAAATAAACCGATTGTTTTACGGGTAATTTTTCATGGGCAAATACAAGATGAACACCTTTAGTCAGATGCAAACGCTTACCATTTTTGGAATTGTTCTTAGTTCGCAAATCATCTACCCATGGTCCGGCCGCATTGATCACATATTTGGATTTAATGGTAAACTCCTGTCCCGACTTGGCATCTTCACAACTCACTCCTGAAACATCATTCTCATTATAAACAAACCCTTTTACTCTTGTATAATTCAAGGGAACGGCGCCAAATGTCAAGCTTGTTTTAATATTCTCAATGGTAAGCCTGGCATCATCTGTCCGATACTCCGCATAGTACCCTGCACCCTTTAACTTTTTCTTTGGCAATAAGGGTTCAAGGGCCAGCGCTTCTTTTTTTTCCAGCATCCGGCGTTTGTCATCTCCCGATACCTGAGCTAAAATATCATACACCTTTAGCCCAATAGATGTCAGCCATTTTCCGTAAGACCCTCCGTCAATCAGCGGGAGGAGCATTTTTTCCGGAAGCACAAGATGTGGAGCTAGTTTGTGTACAATAGCTCTTTCCGATCCCACCTCTTTTACCAACCAAAAATCAAATTGTTTAAGATAACGTAACCCTCCATGAATTAGCTTTGTAGACTTACTGCTCGTTCCTGAGGCAAAGTCCCCCTTTTCAACTAAAGCCACTTTCATTCCTCTGGAAGCAGCATCGAGTGCTATCCCTGCTCCTGTTATTCCACCCCCGATTATTACAAGGTCGAAATTAGTTTTAGTAAGGTTTTGAATAATTTTTTTACGGTCCAGGTCCGAAAATCGAATGTTCTTTTTCATGTTTTTGCAATTCAAGGCTCAAAATTAACATGGCCTCGCAACAAATGTAAAACATTAAATGCTCAATGCAAATGCCTGCAATAGAGGCATAGTTTCAAATTTAAAAGATTATAAATTTGTATTAAATTGGGGCTATGAATTCGTATTCCCTTTCAACTAAACAGATTCTTACTTTGTACCATTTATACCACTCATTTTTTCCTTTATCCTGTGCAACGAGGTGTTCAAGATTTGCCTTCCATTTCGCTATGGACTCGAGATTTTCCCAATAACTTATAGATATCCCTATTTCTTCTTTAGCGCTTTCAAACCCAAGATAACCCGGTTGTATTTTCGCTAATTTCTCCATTTCTTCAGACATAAGCCGGTATCCCTGATCCTCGGAGGTTCTTATACTTGTAAATATTACGGCGTAATAATTATCTTTCAAAACAGTTTAGTATATATAGGCTCTTTCCACAAAATAATTCACTATGGCTTCCTTCATCAATACAGATTGTTCCCCCGCTTTTAGAGGTGGGAGTGCCTCCTTAACAGCATAGTGAGGCCAGCCATCTTCATCATAATATTCAAATTCATAATACCCGTAGGGTTCCAGAAGTTTACAGATTGCAATATGCATTAAATTAATTTTCTCGTCTTTTTTGTAATTATAATGATATTTACCTAACTCCTGAACACCAATTAAATAGATTATCCCATCCAATTCAAGAGGATCACCATCCGAAAATTTATCGGATAGTTTCTTTACCAATTGCTCCCATCTCTCCTTCAATTTAGTATCTCTGCTCATCTTTTAACACCAAAATGTTTTTAAATTCATTTTAATCGATCTTATGCAAAAAATCAAAGGTACAAATCAAAATTCTATATTTGTTAAAACGAATTCAAGTGAATATTCTCGATATAATTTTGGGGTTAATTCTGGTGTATGGACTTTATAAAGGTGTTAAAAATGGCTTTTTTGTAGAAATTACATCACTGGCTGCTATTATTGTAGGGTTATATGGTGCCATTCAATTTTCCTATATAACCGCCAGTTATCTAGCTCAAAATATGGATTGGGATGAAAATTACATTAAACTAACTGCATTTATAATTACTTTTCTAGGTATTGTGATTCTGGTTAACATGGCTGGTAAAATTCTTACTAAAATTGCTGATTTTGCCATGCTTGGTTTGCTAAACAAAGTTGCAGGTGGGATATTTGGTATTTTAAAGTTAGCTGTGATCCTGGGTACCTTATTGTATTTCTTTGAAAGTACATCCGACTCCTTAAATCTAAAAAAAAATAATATTGTTGAGGAGTCTATTCTTTATACCCCGGTTAGGGATATGGGAGCTTTGGTTTTTGGAAACGTGGTTGAGGCATTTAATGACGGATAAATGATCAAAAAGTGCAGTTCATCGAAAAAAAAAGCATTTTCATGTGTGTTTTTCATAATTTCTTTAATATTACGAAGTTGATCCTCTGAACAAAGGATTAACCGGAACACCCCCACTCTTCTTTACCCTACTTACAGATAGAACACTATATGAAAATGAGATTGCATATCGCTCTCTCGGTTTTATTTGTATTGTTGGCTGGATCCTGTAGCACAGAGTCCATAGAAAATACAAATATCCCGATTTTTGAAAATGCCGTTTTGGTAGAACAGGAACTATTGGATATAGTTAATGACCATAGAAACGAGCTAGGTTATCCGTCTTTGGTATTTAGCAAAGTTGCCTATGAATATGCCAACGCTCATAATGATTATATGATAGTCAACGGTAGTCTAAGCCATGATAATTTTAGTTCAAGGGCATCGAGCATTTCCAGTGAGGTGAATGCCGAATATGTAGCTGAAAATGTTGCAAAGGACTACCCTGATGCTATTACTGCTTTTGAGAATTGGCTTAATAGCCCAAATCATCGCAAAACCATAGAAGGAGAATTTTCACATACAGCCGTGAGTATTAAAAAAGATGCTGGCGGGAAACTCTACTTCACACAGTTGTTCTACCGATAGACAATTCCAGCAAAAATTCTTTTCTTAAATTTGAATCAGGATTTCAAAAAAACTTCCTGTTAACCCCGTTTAAAACCTGAATCAAATGTCTATAAAACCTCCATTTAATCTAAACAAGTGGATTCAAGAAAACAGACACTTATTAAAACCCCCTGTTGGAAATAAAAATCTGTATAAGGATGCAGGTGACTATATTGTTATGATAGTAGCAGGTCCGAATGCACGAAAAGACTACCATTATAACGAAACGGAAGAGCTTTTCTATCAATTGGAGGGACAAATAGAGGTGCATGTTCAGGAGGACAGTAAGAAAAAAACAATGAAACTAGGGCCAGGTGATATGTATCTGCATCCAGCAAAAGTTCCACACTCCCCTGAAAGGTTCAAAGACTCCATAGGGTTGGTAATAGAGCGAAAGAGAGACCATCTTCAAACTAAGGACGGCCTTCTTTGGTTCTGTGATACCTGTAATCATAAACTCTATGAGACTTATTTCAAATTACACGATATAGAAAAGGATTTTTTGTCCCACTTTTCCTATTTCTACGGCTCCAAAGAGCTAAGAACCTGTGAAAATTGTGGAACAGTGATGCCGGTTGATGAACGGTTTATTGCTCAAAAAGAAGACTAATAAATGAAACTTGTCATTGCCATAATAATTGGAACCATAGCCTTACTTCATTTATATTTTATGTGGTTCGAAATGTTTGCCTGGACTACCCGGGGCAAAAAGATATTCAAATCCTTTCCTAAGGATTTGTTTGAACCAACAAAATCCCTCGCCGCAAACCAGGGTCTTTATAACGGCTTTTTAGCTGCTGGCCTTATCTGGACGTTCTTTATTCAGGATCCGATCTGGCGAACTAATATTTCTATCTTTTTTCTATGCTGTGTTGCAGTTGCCGGAATCTTCGGAGCCTTAACCGCCTCTAAAAAAATATTTGTTGTTCAGGCGCTCCCCGCCTTGATTGCACTACTTCTTACCTTTATTACTTCACGCTAAGATTCCATCACTTTCGGGTTACATAATCACTATTATTCGTAGCTTTGCAGATATTGAACAAATTACCTTAAAAACGTTATAAAATGACACTAATTGCAGTAGACTTTGGAATAGAAGAAGCATTGGACAAATTGGGGATAAAGGAAGAAAATGATGGTACTTCAACAGGTTCCAATACTTTTTCGTCAGGTGAAATGATTGAATCATTTTCACCCGTAGATGGTTTATTAATTGGTAAAGTGAAAAGCACCTCTGAAAGTGATTATGAAAGAGTAATAGAAACTGCAACTGATGCTTTTCAGGTTTGGCGAAAAAAGCCCGCTCCAGAAAGAGGAGAAATTGTTCGTCAGTTTGGAAACAAACTTCGTGAATTAAAGGAACCTTTAGGAAAATTAGTTTCTTACGAAATGGGAAAGTCTTATCAGGAAGGTCTTGGTGAAGTCCAGGAAATGATAGATATATGTGATTTCGCGGTAGGACTTTCAAGACAATTGCATGGTTTAACTATGCATTCTGAAAGACCGGGACATCGCATGTATGAACAATACCATCCTTTGGGTGTTGTAGGCATTATATCAGCTTTTAATTTCCCTGTTGCCGTATGGGCATGGAATACGGCACTAGCCTGGGTATGCGGTGACGTATGCGTATGGAAACCATCCGAAAAAACTCCACTTTGTGGCATAGCCTGTCAAAATATTGCTGCGGAAGTATTCAAAGCAAATGGGCTGCCGGAAGGGATCTCATGTTTGATAAATGGGGATTATAAAGTTGGTGAAATGATGACAAAGGACAATAGAGTACCCCTGATTTCGGCTACAGGTTCTATTCGCATGGGAAAAATTGTTGCACAGGCAGTTGCGGCAAGATTAGGGAAATCCCTTCTTGAGTTGGGTGGCAACAATGCTATTATTGTTACCCCGGACGCAGATATAAAAATGACGGTTATTGGAGCCGTATTCGGAGCTGTTGGTACTGCCGGTCAGCGATGTACTTCTACAAGAAGACTCATCATACATGAATCTATCTATGATCAGGTAAAAGATTCAATTGTCGCTGCCTATAAACAATTACGCATAGGCAACCCCTTAGACGAGAATAATCATGTTGGCCCATTGATTGACAAGGATGCTGTTGCTATGTATGAAAAAGCGCTTAAACAAGTTGTGGATGAAGGTGGAAATCTAATCTTGGAAGGCGGTGTCTTAGAAGGAGAAGGTTATGAGAGTGGTTGCTATGTTCATCCTGCAATAGCTGAAGCAAATAATACCTATGATATCGTACAGCACGAAACCTTTGCGCCCATCCTTTATTTGTTGAAATATGAAGGAGATGTCGAAAATGCTATTCAAATTCAAAATAATGTCGTTCAGGGACTTTCCTCAGCGATCATGACTAATAATTTAAGGGAAGCAGAAAGTTTTCTTTCCGCCGCCGGAAGTGATTGTGGTATTGCTAATGTCAATATTGGTACTTCAGGTGCCGAGATTGGCGGGGCTTTTGGTGGAGAAAAGGAAACCGGGGGTGGTCGTGAAAGTGGATCCGATGCGTGGAAAGTTTATATGCGCAGACAAACCAATACAATTAACTATACCACTGAACTGCCTTTGGCTCAAGGGATTAAATTTGATTTATAAAAAATAATGCCCGCAGTGGCCTTCATTATTCCAATGTGTATAAAGTTGGACTAACTTAAATTTTCTGCGGGTATTTTAGTGAAACATTGCGTTTTCTTAATACGTAATTTGGAAGACCAGAACTTCCCGGGGACCCCTTCCCAAAGGTCTTATTGAATTTCATCCAAAAAAAATTTTGAACACCGGCAATAGTATAATTATATATTACTATTCGTCTAAAATGTTTTAATGAAAATCGAAATTTATATTCTTAATAAACCAAAGAACCGTTGCTATTATAAGAAAAAATAGCAACGGTGATCTTGAATTAACCAAACTAAATCAAAAAATTCTTGGGAAGTAGTAAAGCTCCATTTCAATGCTGAATCTTTGTCAGGAGAAAAGGAGTAACAAATCTAACCATTCTCAAAGATCCCATTTCGTCATCGGTTTCCTCCACAAGAATATATAGTTAGCACGAAAAATTGTATAAGTGGTACTAATTCGGGTATGTCTTGTATTCAGTTAAAGAAATTGTAAGTATTTTAATCATTATTAGCAGCTTAACTCCATATCAATAATGATTTACTTTTTTACTTTAAGCAAATTTTAAGATTTTTTTAATACATTGTATACAGAACACTAAATGTGTGATCAACATGACAAAAAAAACTACAAACTTGCTGGGAATCATTATAACTATCCTGGCAGGGATTTATTTTTTCGTGATGTACTGCAGTGAATGCGGATCGTAGATAACTCGTTAATACTAGTCGTTAAAAATGGATTTCTACCATTTGTAAAATACATTTATTGGTTACTAATCCATGCTAAGTAGAAACGAAAAAGTACGCTTTAAAAACTATTTAAATAATTCTTAATTATGAATTTTGAAAGTATAAACATCTGGTGCTGGCTAATTCCCGTTCTCGTAGGTGTACTTTGCGCCGTTTTCGGTTATTTATTGGGCCAAGGTGGACGTACTGCAATTGACCACTCAGCCGAACTAAAATTACTGAAGGATCAAAACACAAAATTAGAAGCAGATCTTGCGGCTTGTAACCAAAAAATTGCTGATAAAAAAACCAAAGAAAAAGCGTCTGAAATCCCCTTTGATAAAAGTGCCGCCAAGGCCGCATTAGGCAGGAATATAAAACGGGATGATCTGAAGGTAGTAGAAGGAATAGGCCCTAAAATAGAAGGTCTCTTTCATAATTATGATATTAAAACCTGGAAAGCCTTATCCCGGGCTTCAGTTTCTAAATGCCAGAATGTATTAGATTCTGGTGGCGATCGCTATAAAGTACATGATCCTGCTTCATGGCCAATGCAGGCAAAAATGTGTTACGAAGGCAAATGGAAAGAATTACATAAATGGCAGGTGGAACATAAACATGGCAAGTTATAGTCAAAAAGAACAGAATCTATCTGCTTATCCTGATCATAGCATGCCATTGGCCTCTACCCATTTAAATCGGAATTGATCTTCACTTAATTTCATTCTTTCAGCAATTCGCTGCAAACGAGCCGGCATGCCAACGAGATAATCCCTTGCTTTTTGTGCCTCATCTGAAAGGCTTCTTAAGGTCTCCAAATTCCAGTAATTATTTAACTTCATAAAAATATCAATGTAATCCTGGGAAGTATATACACCAAGCCTTTGGGCACAAATTGAGAAATTTTCAAAGGCAAGGCCTTTTTCTTCCCCTGATTCTCTTAAAAAATGTGCGGGCATTACAATTTTTCTTTTCATCATATCAGCATATGCGAGCATCATTCCATTAGGGTCCTTTTCAAAAATGCTCTTAACAAATTCCCTGTAAGCCAAATGATGTCTCATTTCATCCCCCGCAATTATGCTGCACATTTTACTGAGAAGTGCGTTTCCTTTTTTCCTTGCCAGCTGTCCTACCCTTTTATGAGAAATATTGGTAGCCAATTCCTGAAATGAAGTATATACAAAATTCTTGTAGGGATCCCTGTCAGTCCCTATGTCAAAACCATCATTAAGCAGGTACTGCGTTGAGATCTCAACTTCCCTCATATTTACCCTTCCGGAGAGATATAGAAATTTATTAAGCACATCACCATGTCTGTTTTCTTCTGCCGTCCAGGCCCTCACCCATTTAGACCATCCACTTGGCTCTTCTGTGTGCTGATTAATCCCCTCAACATCCATTAACCAGGATTCATAAGTTGGTAAAGCCTCCTCGGTAATTGTATCGGCAACCATAGTAACCCAAAAATCGTATCCCAACTCTTTAGATTCTTCCCGTATCTGCTCTACATCATCCAAAAAATTATCACTTTGCGAATCCGGAAGAAAGTCTGAAGGCTGCCATATATCATCAATAGGAATCAAAAATGAATCCATGAACCCGGTAACTTTAGGTTCAATGGCCTGCATGACCTCCAGTCTAATATTTTTAATGGACATAAACTATTTTATTGCAAAGTACGACAATATATTTCTGAAAATATTACAGTTACAAATCAAATATCAATTTCTTCCATTTTCCTGAGGATAAAAAAGATATACGGGATCACTTTGCCAAACTTGTTTCGAATCTACGTCCATAATTGATAAAGGTCCTTTAAAGGCTGCTCCGGTATCAATATTCCAGACATTTGCCGCTCTTTGAGGAATGGTCTTTCCAATTTTGGTTACCGGGGTATGACCGATATAAATTTCGTGATAATTGGAAAGTCGCTGTGGATAAAAAGTATCCTTTTTGGTTAAATCAGGGTTTAAGGACAATGCCAGTTCCCATAAAGTTCTGTCCCAGTAAAATATTTTAGCAAAATATTCAAACTTTACCCCTTTTAAGCTTGTAAACCCGGCATGCACAAATAAGCGATTTTTATCATCCAGATAATAATTATCCAAATGCTTATAAAAATCCATATGAACTCTTTTTGTACCATCATCCAAGTCTTCATAAGAAGTTTTGCTCGCCATACCACCATGTTGCAACCACATTGGTAAATCTTTCCCGCTTCTTAACCAATCATAACACAATTCATCATGGTTTCCCCTTAAAAAAATACATTGATGTGTGGTCTTAAGCTCAATCAAATAATTAACAGTCTCAACAGCCTGGCTCCATCCGTCTACATAATCCCCCAAAAATATAAGGAAATCGTCCTCTGTGACCATAGCTCGCTTCATGACCTGCTTCAAAGCCTTAAAACCAGAATGAATATCTCCTATTACCAAAGTCCTCATTTTGCAAAATTCGCTATAATTACTATGATCGCAACAATAAAAAGTAGGAGAAAAAATATTTTCCAAAAGGAATAGGGCCGAATGCCGTGGATAGTACCGGTTTGTCCATTAATGTAGAAGTGATATTCTTTCCCTTTGTAGCGGTAAGAGCTAATATAAACAGGTAAGAGAACATGTTTAAAGGTTTCCTTTGAAAGTTTTATATCGGCATGATGAATCCTTTGTGTATCCCCTCCAATATCTCTCCTTATCCAGGAGTGAGCAATATCCTTAGCCTTTTGAAAAGATCTGCGATGTCCTTCTTTTAATGGAATAGAATATTTTTCTGTCACAAACCCGGAGAGGTATTTTGAATTAAATGTGCTAAGGTCTTTTAAATTCCAATGTGAAATTTTTGAAGGAATTTCCCGTTGTTTCTTCTCTGAAGCATTAATAAGGATATCATCTATGAAACCCTCAACACTGCCATAAGCAGGGGACCATCGCGTCTTTCTTACCTGTCTTGTTTGAGTCCCTTTCTTTGTTCTATACGTTTGGGTCTCATAATAATAATCCCCTCTCTGACCCTCATAAGAAGCATAGAGTTCTGCGTCAAATGTCCAAAAAGGTAAATAAAGACCATGTATGGCTTCCGGGTCAAGCGAAGCCCTTTTCAGCTTGTTGGGAGCAAACCATAATCCTTTTACCCAGTTTTTGAAGATATTTCGAGCCTTTTTATTATCCAGTTGAAAAGGCAGAAGGGCACCCGGAAGAATCCATCCTTCTCTTTCTATATCCTCTCTTATAAGCGGTTCTCCGCAATAAACACAATGCAGCGACTTATAGTTTTCTTCAACATGTTGGTTGGCGCCGCAATTCTTACAATGCAGTAAATCTATAGTTTGAGTATAGGCATTATCGCCTACTACCTTAAGATAATGTTGTAATTCTAATTCTTCAAAGCTCCGCTTTGCTTTTTCAATAAATTCTTCATAGCCACAGTACTCACATTTAACCTGCTGTGATCCTGGTTTATATTTTAATTCCGCTCCACAATTGGCGCAGGGTTTATTCTCTTCTGAGTGATGGGTTTCTTCCATTTGTATTTATTGCCAAAATCAAAAAAATGGCAAATTAATTCCTAATGTAAACAGATTCTAATTCTGTGGTAGTGGCGGTGGCGTGCTGCCTCCTAAAAAGGTTTTCAACTCCTCAATTTCTTTTAGTGCTGTCCATTCCGAAAGGCCTTGTTTCCAAACAAGGGAATCCCGGTTAATAATCCTGGTTGCAAACAGTTCTTTTAATTTATCAAAAGGAACGGGGCCCAATTGTTGTCCATTTGTCGCATAATAGTACATTACCTGTACTGGAATTGGAGGTGGTGACGCTCCTACTTGAGGCTGCTGAGGGGCAAAAGGCTGTTGTGATGGCTGACCCATCATGGTCCCCATTTGCTGGGCTAGCACAAAACCCATGCCCATACCCATTCCGGCTCCAGCTGTACCACCTTCATTTTTTGCGGCAGCTTCCATAGCCTTGGCAGCTTTGAACTGTGAGAGCTTGGTCATATCTAACTTATCTAGCCTGCTGTATTCAAAAATCTCCTTCTTCAACTCTTCGGGCATGGATACATTTTCTATGTAAAACTTTTCCAATTCTATCCCCACCCGAGCAAACTCAGGGCTCATAACTTCCTGGCAAGTCTCGGAAAGTTCACTGGTATTGGCAGCATATAGTTCCAATGGAAGGTTAGCTTCGCCAACTGTGTCTGTAAAGCGTGTTACAATTAAACTTTTAAGGTGCTCGTTTACCTCGTAATTCGTGAAATTTCCATCGGTCCCCACTACATCAACCACAAATTTTCCAGGATCATTAATTCTAAAACTATAGGTGCCAAATGCCCTTATTTCCGTTAACCCAAATCGTTCATCACTTAACATCACAGGATTTTTGGTTCCCCACTTCTCATCCGTAAACAATCTTGTGTTAACAAAATATACCTCAGCCTTAAACGGGCTGTCAAACCCGTACTTCCATCCCTTTAAGGTCGTTAGAATGGGAAGGTTCTTTGTGTTAAGAGTATATGTCCCGGGTTTAAAAACATCAGCCAATTGTCCTTCATTTACAAATACTGCATTCTGGCCTTCTCTGACCACTAATTTGGCATTGTTCTTAATTTCATTTTGATAGCGTTCAAACCTGTGTACTATCGTATCATTGGTGGTGTCAATCCACTCTACTATGTCAATGAATTCCTGACTTAGTTTCTTTTTTATCTCATCAAATAGGTTCATTTCATCAAGGTTTTTAATTCAATAAAAAGGTAATCAATTCTTTATAACAGACCAAGAGTCTTTAATGAATAAATGGGTTTGGAGAAATCGTGGATGACCAATTAAGAAATAATTGTATTTTCTTGGAGTAACACCTTATTTCTCATTACTTTGGGTATCACTTTAAGTGCAGTTCTATGAAAGAAGTTTTTTGTATAGGTGAATTACTTATCGACTTTGTTGCTGAAAATCAAGGAAGTAATCTGTCATTAGCCAGGGAATTTACTAAAAAAGCCGGTGGTGCGCCGGCCAATGTCGCATGTGCAATATCCAAATTAGGGGGGAAAAGTGCCTTTATTGGATGTGTTGGAGATGATCCTTTTGGCACCTTCTTATTAGAAGTGTTAGAAAATGAAGATGTCAATATTTCATTGGCACAACGTTCTGAAATCTTTACAACACTTGCTTTTGTATCTATAGATGAGGATGGAGAAAGGGATTTTGTATTCAGCAGGGGTGCGGATAAGGAACTTAAATACCACCCGGAGATTAAGAAAAATTTCAATAAAAATATGGTGCATTTTGGAGCTGCAACAGCGCTTCTCGGCGGAAATTTAGAAGAAGCTTATGGCCGGTTTTTATTTGATGCTATAACACAAAAGGCTTTTATCAGTTTTGATCCCAATTATAGGGTAGACCTTTGGAAAAACAAAACAGATCTTTTTGTAAAAAAGTGTATGCCTTTTGTTGAAAAATCTAACTTGTGTAAATTTAGTTTGGAAGAAGCCAGATTAATATCAGGTAAGGAAAACATCCTGGAGGCATCTGACTTTTTCCATGAAACAGGAACCCAAATTGTTACGATTACTTTGGGTTCAGAAGGTACA
Source organism: uncultured Eudoraea sp. (assembly GCF_947258925.1). Taxonomy (GTDB): domain Bacteria; phylum Bacteroidota; class Bacteroidia; order Flavobacteriales; family Flavobacteriaceae; genus Eudoraea. The sequence continues at coordinate 132,489 of NZ_CAMYKG010000001.1, forward strand.
TTTGTGAGTTCACAGAATCATTCCCAAACCATTCCCAGCATTAAAGTAAAACCGGTTGACACGACTGGTGCAGGTGATGCATTTATTGGTTGTTTATTAAAGCAAATTTCAGTCCTGGATAAAACAGATAAGGTTTTATCGGATACCCCTGTACTTTATGAAATGATTTCCATGGCAAACAAAGCCGGGGCATTGACAACTACAAATTACGGGGCAATAAAATCATTGCCGACGCAAACCCAGCTTAACAGTTAGAATGAACCAAACCTCATTACACAGATTGCTCGCTTCAAGTGATCTCGATAAACCTGAAAAAGCTGATCTCAAGAAACTTTTTGATCTTAGACTATCTACTAATCTGCCTTTAATTGAAGACTTATTTTTATCCCTTTACCCTGAATCAACATTTCAAAATGCATTTCCCTCATTACTTAAACTTTTACCTGAATTATTTAACAAAAGACCTGCTTATCTACAAATTCAGGACCTAAAAAGACTTAAATACAACAATTGGTATCAATCAGAAAAAATGCTTGGGATGCAGTTGTATGTAGACAATTTCAATAAGGACTTAAAAGGACTCAAAACCAAAATACCATATTTTGAGAATTTAGGGGTTAATCTTCTGCACATCATGCCTGTAACCACCAGGCCAAAAGCAGAAAATGATGGAGGCTATGCAGTAAATAGCTATACAGAAGTGGACCCAAGATATGGCTCAAAGGCAGACCTGTTGAATCTTACTGAAAAACTTCGCTCTAAGGAGATGTTCCTTATGATGGATTTCGTTGTTAACCATACCTCAGATGAATTTCCATGGGCCAAAAAAGCGGCGGCGGGTGATAAAAAATACCAGGATTATTACTATACCTACGAGGATCGAAAAATACCGGATGAATTTGAAATTTCCTTGCCGGAGGTTTTTCCTCAAACCTCTCCTGGTAATTTTACATTTAATGCACAAATGCAAAAATGGGTAATGACCGTTTTCAATGACTATCAATGGGATCTTAACTATAGGAATCCGATGGTGTTTATGGAAATGCTTGCCAACCTGATAGAGCTGGCCAATTTAGGAACTGATATTGTTCGTTTTGATGCATTAGCTTTTCTGTGGAAAAAGATGGGTACAGATTCGCAAAACCTTCCTGAAGCACATAATCTTATCGCTCTTTTTCGAATGTGTTTACAGGTAGTTGCTCCAGGCGTAGTGCTACTGGCAGAAGCTATAGTGTCTCCTGAAGAAATCATTAAATATTTCGGGGAAGACGCAAAAAGAGGTAATGAATGCGAAATCGCCTATAACGCTACACTTATGGCGCTGCTCTGGAATTCAATTGCAACAAAAAAGACACATTTGTTGTATAAGAATTTGCTTAATATCCCTGAAAAGCCCTTAGAAGGTACCTGGATTAATTACGTCAGATGCCATGATGATATTGGACTTGGTTTTGAAGATCGGTATATATATGAGGTGGGTTGGGATGCCTTTGCACATAGAAAGTTTTTGTTGGATTACTATTCTCAAAAACTGGACTGGTCCCCTGCCATGGGGCAGATTTTTATGTATAATCCTAAAAATGGTGACGGCAGAATTACAGGAAGTTGCGCCTCTTTACTCGGATTGGAAAAAGGAATAAAACAGAATGACAAGGCGCTGATTCAAATGGCTATAGATAAGATCCTAATGCTTCATGCCATAATACTGTCCTACGGAGGCATCCCCATGATATATGCAGGTGATGAAATAGGCACCTTAAATGATTATTCATATCTTCAGAATAAGAATATTAAAGATGACAGCCGATGGGCCAACAGGCCCAAGCATGATTGGAAAACAGTATCCGAATTAGAAAAAATAAGCGCCCCGTCTAGCCAGATATTCCATTCCCTAAAACAACTTGTAAAAATTAGAAAAACTACAGCAGTATTCGCAGACAGCAATAATATAGTACTGCATAATACCGAAAACCCACACCTCTTTATTTATGAAAGAACTGGTAAGACTAAAAATGGGATTCTTGTAATCTGTAATTTTGATGAAAACATTCAATTAACAGCTGTCAGTCAAATCTCGTCTCTGGGTTATAGCTCAGGCAAGAATCTAAAGGATATCATATTGGACAGAACAATGAACTTAAAGAGTGACTTTCTGGAACTAAAACCCTATCAGGTATTATGGCTTAGAAAAATTTAACTATACTTCACTTTCCTTAAGATCCGAAATGACTCCTTCAGGGATTCATAAATGTTCTGATCGTATTTCTTAAGCAGTGGTCGTGCAGTTTCCATTAAATCCTTGGCCTCTTCAAAACCATTCAAATAGCATATAAGATAAGTTGCAGGTAATAATTGTAGGTCCAATTCTTCAGAACGTTTAAGTGATATTCCCTTATCCATTTTTTTAAGTATTGCCCCGTTTAAATTAAATATGTGATATAGGGTCTTTTTGTCATATTGTGGAGGTTCAAAAATTAAATCACTCTGAATTTGATAGGTACCATTGTCTGAGAAAAATATATCCACTTTTTCCAGAGGATAATATTTCTGTTGATTCCCTAATCCCAATTTCACATATTCCATGATAGAAAATGATTGGTCATTAAAACTTATTGAGATTTCATCCAATGCGGAATAAAAAAGTTTTACCTGTTCATTAATAAGTTCTATGTCCACTCTTGAAAAGAAAACTTCATTTTTAACTCTTTTTTGATTTCCTGCCCAACATAACACAAATTGTTCCTTAAAGACCTTGTAAGAACTAATCATGTCTCTGTGTCTGTTATTTATAAAATCTATTACACCATCAAGGGTGAGTTCTATATTGTTACGTGCATGTTGCTCCAGAGTTGCAACAGTTTCAGCATTGATGTCTTTTAAAACAATATCAAAAGCTTTTGGCATGCTTATACTTCCATCCCTGAAAAAAACGGCTCCTCCATAGTATTTCCATATATTTCGGCGTAAAGCACAAACCTTACCGTTTGATCTGATAGTTACAAGTCCCACTACCTTCCCTTCCGGTAAGTGTGGAAAGGGAATATTCTCGTAGGAAATCAAAGGCGGGTTATCCAAATAGGCATTTACCAGGTTTTGAATCTTACTATCATCAAAGAAATCTACTCCAACAATTTTGTTATCCTCATCCTCAACCCCAACAACAATAAATGAATTATTTTTTGGATTGCTATTGGCAAGTGCGCAGACATGCTTGAGGAATTTAGCCTTGCCTTCTCGCTTGCCAATATTTATAAACCTTTTCTTATCATAAAAACTATTTTCGTCATTATGAGCTAATAGGTTTTTTACCAACAGGCGTTTATTAATCATATATTTTTGTTCACTATGGTACTACTCGCCTGTGCTGTAGGCATTACAATGAGATCTGCAATATTCACGTGGGATGGCCTGGATATTACAAAGTAGATTATATCCGCGATGTCCTCTGGTTTTAACGGCTGAAAACCCCGATATACCTTATCAGCTTTATCACTATCTCCTTTAAATCTTACATTGCTGAAATCGGTCTCAACTAATCCTGGGTTAACTGCACCCACCCGTATTCCATAAGAGTTCAAATCAATTCTCATACCTTGATTTATTGCATCAACTGCATGTTTACTGGCGCAATAAACATTCCCTTTGGGATAAACTTCCTTCCCTGCTGTTGAACCAATATTAATTATATGTCCCGATTTGCGCTCCACCATTTTGGGGAGAATTGCTCTGGAAACATATAGTAACCCTTTTACATTGATGTCCAGCATGGCATCCCAATCCTCTAGACTCCCGCTTTCAATAGGATCCAGGCCATGAGCATTACCTGCATTATTGATCAAAATATCAATGTTGGAAAATTCTTCAGGTAATGAATCAATAGCTTTTGAAACAATGGTGCGATCTCTTACATCAAAACTCAAAATATGAATCTCTGTGGAAGATGCCAATTCTTGCTTTAATGTTTTTAAAAGTGCTTCCCTTCGTCCGCAAATTACTAATCTAATGCCCTTTGAAGCGAAAAGTTGAGCAGTCGCACGTCCTATACCACTTGTTGCTCCTGTAATAAATGCTGTTTTTTTCATTTTAATTAATTAGGATAATTTTTGATTAAGGCACTTTATGTCCTTGTGATGCAACCAACAGCAAAAACCAATCCTCCAGTTCCAGGTTGATCTCCATGGCCTTTAAAGAAGTTTTTAATCGTTTTTTATTTGTTGTTCCAACAACTGGGTGCACCATGGAAGGATGTTTTAAAATCCACGCCAGTAGAATTTGACTGCTATTGGCATCATATTTCTTTTTAAGCTTTTTAATGACCTTCTTTATTCGCTTCCTTATCCTGTTATTTTCCCTAAAATAGCTGCCTAAAGGGCTCCACGCCATAGCCATCCTTTTGTGCAATATACAGTCGTCAAAAGTGCCATCATACATAGGCCTGTCTGCAGTTAAAGAAAATTCAACCTGGTTTGCGCTAACTGAAACTCTCGAGGACAAAAGAGCAATCTGTGAAGGAGAAAAATTGGATACGCCAAATTCCCTTATTTTGCCTTCTTTTTGTAATTGAAGAATGGCTTCGGCAACCTCATCCGGTTCCATCAGCGGGCTGGGTCTATGGAGTAAAAATAGATCCAAATAATCCGTTTTTAGTTTGGACAAGGATCGTTCAGCGGACCATACAATATAATCCCTCGAGTAATCGTAATGTTTCACTTTATTATCTCGCCCTTCACATAAATATTGTATGCCGCATTTGGTGATTAATTGTATCTGGTCCCTCGGTATTTTGCTATGCAGAAAGGCATTACCAAACGCTTGTTCATTTTCATAACCACCATAGATATCAGCATGGTCAAAAGTTGTAATTCCATTTTCAACACAATAACCAAGAAGTTCGGCCATTTCCGCTCTTGAAAGATTCTTCCCCCAGCTACCCCAAGTCATGGTTCCTGCAATAATTTTTGAATACTTTATCCGGTTTTTCATAAGGATGTGAATTTATAAAATAAATCCCTTAAATACTTCATAAAACTTGGGGTTCTGGCGATTTTTTAACCAATCATTAACAGCACTTATATAAATAAATTTTCAATTTGCGGCCTACTAAGATGCCAACATATTAAAAACCATAAAATAATAATAATTAATGGAAGAAAATACTACTGTAGATATTAGTGCTGTTAATGAAAAAATTGCACAGGAAAGTGCTTTTATAGACCTGCTCATAATGGAAATGAACAAAACCATTGTAGGTCAGAAGCATATGATAGAAAGATTATTAATTGGACTATTGGGTCAGGGGCACATATTATTGGAAGGAGTTCCCGGACTTGCAAAGACACTAGCCATAACCACGCTTGCTAAAGCGGTTAAAGGTAGTTTCAGCAGAATTCAGTTCACTCCGGATCTTCTGCCTGCTGATGTAGTGGGAACCATGATATACAACATGAAAGAGAACGATTTCTCTATCAAAAGAGGTCCCATCTTCGCGAACTTTGTTTTAGCAGATGAAATTAACCGTGCACCAGCCAAGGTGCAGTCTGCGTTATTAGAGGCCATGCAGGAAAAACAGGTTACAATTGGGGATGAGACTTTTATTCTGGACAAACCATTCCTGGTTATGGCCACCCAAAATCCTGTAGAGCAGGAAGGAACATATCCACTTCCCGAAGCACAGGTAGATCGTTTTATGCTTAAAACGGTTATTGATTATCCTAAAATGACAGAAGAACAACTTATTATAAGACAGAATCTTCAAGGAATTCTTCAGGACGTTAAACCTGTGATATCACTTAAGCAGATCCTTAGCGCTCAAAAAGCAGTTCGGGAGGTTTACATGGATGAAAAAATTGAACAGTATATTCTGGATTTGGTTTTCGCCACCAGATATCCGGAAAAATACGGATTGGGAGATCTTAAACCTCTTATAAGTTTCGGGGCCTCACCCCGTGGCAGTATCAATCTGGCTAATGCCGCTAAATGTTACGCTTTCATAAAAAGACGTGGCTACGTGGTTCCGGAAGATGTTCGTGCTGTTGTCCATGATGTGCTAAGGCATAGAATTGGAATTACCTATGAAGCAGAAGCAGAAAATATTACTTCAGAAGAAATGATCAACCGGATTGTAAACGAAATTGAAGTGCCATAATAGTTCAACCTATGTAGTTCTATGCCATAAAAGGCATAGGCTTATATAACTAAAAAGCTTGAACCCGAATGGATACCAAGGAGTTATTAAAAAAAGTTCGTAAGATTGAAATAAAGACACGGCGTCTTTCAGATCACATATTTGGAGGAGAATACCATTCTACTTTTAAAGGTCGTGGTATGACGTTTAGCGAAGTGCGTCAATATCAGTTTGGCGATGATGTAAGGAGTATAGATTGGAATGTAACCGCTAGATACAACGAGCCCTTTGTAAAAGTATTCGAGGAAGAAAGAGAACTTACAATGATGCTTATGGTAGATGTAAGCGGCTCGGAACTTTTTGGAACGACGAATAGATTTAAAAAGGAAATAATCACGGAAATATCAGCCACACTTGCATTTTCAGCTCTGCAGAACAACGATAAAATTGGTCTTCTCCTTTTTTCCGATGAAATAGAATTATTTATCCCACCCAAAAAAGGGAAAAGCCATGTACTCAGAATAATACGTGAACTGCTGGAATTTTCTCCAAAAAGTAATAAAACTGATATCCAAGAGGCCCTGAAATATCTGACCAACGTAATGAAGAAAAAAGCAATTGTATTTGTGCTTTCAGATTTTATGGCTACCAATTATGATCAGACCTTAAAAATAACAGGGAAAAAACACGATGTAACCGGCATTCGGGTTTATGACGCAAAAGAAGAACAAATTCCAAATTTAGGAGTAGTTCAAATGCTGGATTCAGAGACCGGAATGCTAAAACTCGTCAATACACAATCCAAAAATGTACGAAATGCTTATGGAGAATATTACAGAAATAGCGTAGACTATTTTAAAGATACCTTTAAGAAATCAGGATGTGGTACTTTAGATTGCCGAGTAGATGAAAGCTATGTTAAAAAATTACTAGGCTATTTTAAGCAAAGAGGTTAATAGAATATGATGGCAATGAAATTAAGAAGTAGTATGAATTTCAGTTCCCGGTCCGGACTGGCACTCTTCGCATGCCTCATATTTTGGGTTTGCCCCCTTTTTGCCCAGGTGAAACCCCTGGTTAGTTCGGAAGTAGACACAACGAATATAAAAATTGGTGAACAGATTCAATTTACCGTCACGGTAGAGACCGATTCAACGGCACAGGTAATCTTTCCGGAAGGACAAACCTTTTCTCCATTGGAAACTGTTGAAGCCTTTAAAACCGATACCACCCGTAAGAAAGACAGGATAACTCTTCAGAAAATATACGCACTCACACAATTTGATTCGGGTTCATATTTACTTCCAGCCCAGCGCATTGAAATTAACGGGGTTGGATTTTTTACGGATTCCATGGAAATAGGAGTTGCTACCGTACCTGTGGATACGGTCAACCAAAAAATGTACGATATCAAACCTTTGATAAGCGTGCAGAAAAGTAATAGTGATTTTTGGAAAATCCTTCTGATAGTTCTACTGGTTGGAGGAATCGCCGGTGGTCTTATTTACTGGTTTATAATCCGAAAAAAACCGCTGACAGAAGAAGAAAAGGTGGCATTACTCCCTCCTTACGATCGGGCTCTTTTGGAATTGAAACGCTTAGAAAATTCGAAATATTTAATTCAGGACAAGTACAAAAAATACTACTCCGAATTAACCGCAATAGTGCGCTCTTATCTGGAAGAGGAAGTACATGTTTCAGCTCTGGAAAGTACAACCAGTCAATTGATTCAAAAATTGGAGTTGCTTCAGGATGCGGGTGAACTAAAACTACAGGATAATACCATTAAGCAATTTGAAAAAATATTGCAAACTGCAGATCTTGTAAAATTTGCAAGGTCTAAACCTCCGACGTCAGTGGCAGAGCAGGACAGGAAAGCTATTAAAGAAATTTTGGTTAAAACAAAGGAAGCCCTGCCTGAACCAACAGAAGAGGAACTGCTTGAAAAGGAAGAGTATCAGGAAATTATCGCGCAAAAAAATCGTAAAAAGAAAATCATTTCAATTATTTCTGCAGCGGCAATTGTACTATTGGTATCCCTTGGGGGGCTTATAACCTATTTGGGGCCTTCTTATGTATGGGACACTATTACCGGTCACCCAACAAAAACGCTTCTGGAAGGGGAATGGGTTTCTAGTTCTTATGGATACCCCCCTATTAGCATAGAATCTCCGGAAGTTCTGGTAAGACAGAAGGTTAAACTTCCTCCGGATGCTAAGGCGAATATCAAAGAACTGCAGGCGTTTATGTACAGGAATGAAAAAAGTTTATTTACCATTGGCACAACATCAACGACATTGAATAAATCTGAAGAACCAGATTTCAACCAGGTCGTTGAGGAAATATTAAAGAATTTTGAAGACCAGGGAGCTAAAAATATCATTACCAAGCAGGAAGAATTTACCACTAAATCCGGAATTAAAGGAATTAAGGTTTTTGGACGGGGGAATTTCGCTGCCCCGGGCTCCGGGGAATTAGTTCGGGGACAATACACAATTATTCTTTTTGGGGGAAATGGTTTTCAACAACAGTTAATCCTTTCCTGGCCGGATAAAGATAGTTACGCAGAAGAAATAGTCGATAGGGTTATTGGATCCTTGGAAGTAAAAACAGAGGCTTAAATGTTAGATAATATAGAATTTGCAAACCCACAGCTCTTTTGGTTGCTTTTATTGCTTCCTGTTGCAATAATTTGGCATCTGTTAAAGCACAAAGAAGAGACTGCTACCCTTAAAATTCCAAGTGTAGCAGGGTTCACTACAAATGATTTGTTGCCTAAATTAAAACCTGTCTTATTCGCCTTTCGATTACTCGCCCTCGCTGCAATCATTGTGGCCCTTGCAAGACCTCAAACAGAGGACATTTCTACCCGGACCAAGACTACCAAAGGTATAGATATTGTAATGGCTATTGATGTTTCATCGAGTATGCTGGCTAGAGATTTAAAGCCCAATCGCCTATCTGCTCTAAAAGAAGTAGCCGCAGATTTTATTAGACAAAGACCCAGTGACAGAATTGGTTTAGTAGTCTATGCAGGTGAAAGCTACACTAAAACTCCAATCACAAGCGACAAATCCATTGTTTTAAATGCCCTTAAGGAAATTACATACGGGCAATTAAATGATGGAACTGCCATAGGTATGGGTTTGGCAACTTCAGTGAATAGGCTAAAGGAAAGTAAATCTATAAGCAAAGTAATTATATTGTTGACGGATGGTGTAAATAATTCAGGGTTTATTGAACCACAAACAGCTGCAGATCTTGCTGTTGAGTTTGACATAAAGACTTATACCATTGGCCTCGGCACCAATGGAAATGCGCTTTCGCCCGTGGCATACAACGACGATGGGTCCTATAGATATGGCATGAGACAGGTTGAAATAGATGAGAAATTACTCATGGATATTGCCAATGTTACGGGAGGGCAATATTTTAGAGCAACAGACAATGATAAATTGGAAGCTATCTATGAAGAAATAAATAAATTGGAAAAAACTGAAGTAGAAGAATTTAAGTATTACAAATACGAAGAGAAATTCAGGCCTTGGATTATATTCGCCGGAGCACTACTTATTATTGAATGGTTATTTAGAAATACCCTATTCAGAAGTTTTATTTAGCATATGATACAGTTAGACGAAAAAATATATTTCTATCTATTAGCCATTATTCCTGTAATGGTGGTTATCTATTTAATGCTGCAGATATGGAAAAAAAGAACCCAAAAGAAATTTGCATCATCAAATCTTTTGAGGAGACTGGCGCCAAACAAATCTAATTTCAAATCCGTTTTGAAGTTAATTTTTCTGATATTAGGACTTTCATTTTTAGTTCTGGGGCTCGTAAACCCGAAAATTGGAACAAAATTAGAAACGGTAAAACGTGAAGGTGTGGATATTGTTTTTGCCATTGATGTCTCAAAAAGTATGCTGGCGGAAGATATTGCTCCTAACAGACTTGAAAAGTCTAAACGCCTGGTTTCCGAGATTATAAATCAACTGGCAAGCGACCGTATTGGTATAATTGCCTATGCGGGACAAGCATATCCTCAGTTGCCTATAACAACAGATTATGGTGCGGCTAAAATGTTTTTACAAAGCATGAACACAGATATGCTTTCATCACAAGGAACTGCCATAAATGAGGCCATTGAGTTGGCATCAACTTATTTTGATGATGAGGAACAAACAAATAGGGTGCTGTTTATTGTTTCAGATGGGGAAGATCATTCAGAAGGATCAACTTTAGATGCTGTAGATTTAGCGGTAGAGGAAGGCATAAAAATTTTTACAATTGGTGTTGGCAAAACCAAAGGTAGCCCTATTCCAATTAAAAGAAATGGGATCGTCGAAAGTCTGAAAAAAGATGCACAAGGTGATGTCGTAATTACGAAATTAAATGAAGATATCTTAGAAGAAATTGCAGATGAAGGTGATGGGGAATATATCAATGGAGCTAATACTGAAGACGCTGTAGATTACATTAAGGAGCAATTGAACCAAATGGACAAAAAGGAATTTGAAGCCAAGCAATTTGCTGAATATAAAGACCAGTTTCAATGGTTTCTGGGTATTGGCCTGCTATTTTTATTTCTGGACATTTTCCTTTTGGATCGAAAAACCAAATGGTTGAAAAAACTGAATTTGTTTAACGAAAAAGAAATTCACTAAAATGAAAAAGATAGTTTTATTAACCTTTTTGATTAGTGCTTTCGTTTTTCCTCAAGACGATATTAAGGAAAAAGAAAAAGCGCTTAGAGCTTCAACAGATATAACCTTTGAAGCCAATAAAGAATTGGCAGAAAATGACTTCGTTGACGCAGAAGTAAACTACAGGCGTGCTATTTCTAAAAGTGAAGAAAATACTGTGGCCCCTTATAATTTAGGTAATGCTTATTATAATCAATCTAGTTTTTCTGAGGCTTTCGGACGCTTCAAACAGGCAGGAGAGTTGGCTTCTGAAAAACCTGCAAAACACAAAGCATTTCATAATATGGGCAATGTATTTATGAAGAACAAAGAATACGCCAAAGCTGTTGAAGCTTATAAAGAAGCTTTACGTAATGACCCCACAGATGAAGAAACACGGTATAATCTCGCCCTGGCAAAAGAACTTCTGAAAAAAGATAAAAATAATCAGAATAAAGACGACAATAAGGATAAGCAGGACCAGGAAGAGAATAAAGACAAAAACCAGGATAAACAGGATCAGGGAGATAAGGAGGATGAAAATAAGGGAGATCCCAAAGAGGAAGAAAATGATAAAGACTCCAATGATGGTGATAAAGGTGATCAGGAAAAAGAAGAAAATGAAAAGGAAGAAGGTGATGGAAAAAAGGAAGAAAATAAACAACCTGAGGAAGGAGATCAACAACAGCAAAAACAACCCCGACCAAACCAATTATCTCAACAGCAGATAAAAAATTTGTTGGAGGCCATGCAAAACGAGGAGAAAAAGGTTAAAGAGAAAATGGATGCCCAAAAAGTTAAAGGGGTTAAAACAAAAAATGTAAAAGACTGGTGATATTTAACACTTTTAAATATATAACCCTCTGCATATCTTTTCTATTACTCGGGAATGCCCGGTTAATAGCTCAAGACAAGGAAGCTATTACTTTTGAAGTTGAGCTCAGTAAAAGTAAACTTGGTATAAATGAACGTTTGAGGGTAGACTTCGTTATGAACAAAGACGGGGATAATTTTATGCCCCCGGATTTTGAAGGATTTAGAGTACTCATGGGGCCCTCACAATCCATAAGTTCTTCCTGGATAAATGGTGTCAGAAGTTATTCCAAAACATATTCATATACTCTTGCACCTACTGCCAGAGGGAAATTTACTATCAAACAGGCAACGATAACCATTGATGGCAGAGTCTATAAATCCTTATCCAAAACGGTAGAGGTAACTGCTGCAGTCGATAAACCAAACGATCAAATGTCTGTTTCAGAAATTGCTGATGATAATTTACATTTGGTAGCAGAAGTTTCCAAGACCTCCCCTTATCTCAACGAAGCTATTAGTGTAGTCTATAAATTATATGTCAGTCCTTCAATTAATGTTTCTAACTTCAGGCCTCTGGACAATCCCAAATACAATAATTTCTGGAGCCAGGATATGCCTTTCACCAGATATGATGTTCAGAATGGAACTTATGAGGGTAAAGCCTATCGTTTTGTCGTTCTTAAAAGAGTAGTTCTCTATCCTCAAAAAACCGGTAAATTAACTATTGAACCTCTTTCATTGGATGTAACTCTGGAAGTGCCTACGAACAAACGTGATTTTTTTGGGGGCAGAATATATACACAAACCAACAAAACGGTATCCGCAGGAAAACGAATAATAAATGTTAAAACCTTGCCTTCTGAAAACAGGCCCGCAAACTTTGGTGGAGCTGTAGGTAAATTCGATTTTTCGGTAACGACAAGCAAGACATCTCTGAACGCTTCAGAGTCTTTACAAGCTATTATTACTGTAAAAGGCAAAGGTAATTTAAAGCTATTTCAGTTACCAGAACCTTCACTTCCGGGAGCTTTAGAAGTTTATGACCCGGAATTTAATGAAGAAGTAAGAACAACACTTTCGGGCATGCAGGGAAAGGTGAGCGATAATTATACTATTGTTCCCTCATTTAGGGGAAAATATCCAATTCCAGGTATTACATTTAGCTATTTTGACCCAGACTTGGAAGAATATAAATCCATTACTTCCGATGAAATTATGATCAACGTAATGGAAGGGCCATTGAACGCCAACAATGTCCCCAAAAGCCCGACCTCAGTAAATAAGCAGACTGTTGTTACCTCGGGTGATCAATTCAATTTTATAAAACTTAATCCAAATTTATTCCCTGTTGGAACAAATTATTTTTTTGGTTCTCGTAGGTTTTACTTTTGGTTGTTTTCTCCGTTTTTGCTTATCCCAATTGTTGTATTGTTTGGTAAAAGAAGGGAAGCAATTGCAAGTGATGTAGCAGGAAATAAGATAAAAAAAGCTAACAAACTGGCTAGAAAATATTTATCTGAGGCCAAGAAGGCACTAGGTGATAAGGATAAGTTTTATATAGCATTGGAGAAAGCTTTGCACAATTATCTGAAAGCGAAACTTAAAATTGAAACATCAGAATTCAGTAAAGACAAAATTGAGTCCTTATTGACAGAAAAACAAATAGAAGAAACCGTAATACACGGCTTTATAGATCTGCTTAAGAATTGTGAAATGGCTCGTTATAGTCCGTTCTCTGATGTGCAAATGCAGCAGGATTACGACAAAGCAAGTGAAACAATTTCAGGAATGGATAAAAAGCTTTGAGCATGAAGAAACTGATCGTCATATTAGTAATGTTACTTTCCCTTGTAGGTAATTCGCAGAATGAAGCTCTTTTTAACAGAGCAACAACCTATTACAATGAGGGTGAGTACGAGAAGGCTTCTGAGAATTACTTTGAGATCCTGGAAAATGGAGAACATTCGGCAGCTCTTTACTATAATATTGGGAATTGCTACTACAAATTAAATCAAATTGCCCCCAGTATTTATTACTTTGAAAAGGCTTTACTCCTTGAACCGAATGACAAAGAAATCAAAAATAATTTAGCTTATGCACAAAATATGACCCTGGATGTATTTCAACCACTTCCAGAGAAAACTCTAACTAAGTTATATAATAACTTTATTGGCTTATTCTCCTTTGATCAATGGGCATATTTGGCAGTCTTATTCATATGTTTATTTGTAATAGCCTACATTATCTTTTATTTCGTGCGTTATTCCAGCCAAAAGCGTATTGCTTTTATAAGCAGTCTTGTTTCCCTTTTTATTGCTGTTTTCTGTATACTAATGGCATTTGTTCAGTTTAAAAATTTTGAGGCAGACATGCCGGCTATCGTTTTTGCAGAAGAACTAAGAGTTAAATCCGAACCTAATAACCGAAGTTCACAAGCCTTCCTTCTGCATGAGGGCACGAAGGTTAACGTTTTGGATACTCTCGATGATTGGAATAAAATAGAACTGATTGATGGCCAAACGGGTTGGGTACCTTCCAATGAAATTAAAGTGTTAAAGGATTTTTAATTTTATTTAACAATTATTCATTGTAGTTACGTTTATATTTGCTTTATAACCAATTTAACAATGACTAGATCTGCAATTATAGTGACCCTTATTGGCATTTGGCTGTTTGCGATAGTTGCCCCATCTGTTATTACCCTGGTAAATAATGGGGAAAGCATTATTATCTCTTTGAATTTAAATGAAGAAGAGCAGCAAGAACAGTCCAAGAAAGACGACGAAGAGGAAAAAATACTGCTAGAAAATTGGCTTGCACAGACAGAATTATCCCAACAGGAAAAATCACTTTTTTTAGAAATTGAAAAAATAATTTTTTCTGCTAATTCAATTGAAATTCCATTACCGCCTCCGGAATTCGATAGTTACCCTGCATAAATCCATATTCAATTTAGTTTCTAATCAATCTTTAATAATTTATTAAGGACAATATATTTATAATTATGTTCAAATATTTGAAAAACGACCTTCCCGCCAGTATTGTAGTTTTCTTTGTGGCACTACCCTTGTGTTTAGGAATAGCATTGGCCAGTGGCGCACCTTTGTTTTCAGGTTTAATTGCCGGAATAGTAGGAGGTATTATAGTTGGATCACTTAGTGGCTCACATATCGGGGTCAGCGGCCCTGCTGCTGGTTTAGCAGCCATTGTTTTAACTGCAATTGGTGCTCTGGGAGGTTATCAAAACTTTCTGGTGGCAGTTGTT
>NZ_CAMYKG010000002.1 GCF_947258925.1 uncultured Eudoraea sp.
TATTCCATATGTTTCAGATGCGCCCCGACTTAGTCGGGCTCGTATTCAGCCTGTCCGCCTTTGGCGGATTGCGCCTGCCTGCCTGAGGCAGGCCACGGGGCCATTAGTTTTAGCGAGCGCAAGTTACGCAAAAAGTGCTATTTGGTGCTAATAAAATACGTTCAATTGGTATTTTCTTTTTGCATTTAGGGCAGATACCAAAATCTTTGGTTCCCAATTTATCCAGGTAATGATTAAGTCCCTTCAGATGTTCTTTTGCTTTAAGCAGGGCGGCTTCCATCACACTTTTATTATTTATTGCATCCATGCGCGAAACACGACCTATTGCGTTATCCGGGGCAATGGGGCCGGACAGTTCTTCATATTGTTTTATCTTCTTTATTGTCCTTGCAATATCGGCTTCAAGGCGGTCTTTAATCTCCGGAAGATTCATTAAAGGATTAATTAAGTTTGGCTCGCACAATTTCTGAGATGGTCTTGCCATCTGCCTGTCCTGCCAATTGTTTAGATACGATACCCATGACTTTACCCATATCCTTCATACCACTGGCACCAGTTTTCTCTATGGTCTGGACTACGATACTTTCAATCTCATCAACGCCTATTTGAGCCGGTAAAAACTTTTCTATTACTGCCACCTGATCCAGTTCAGGCTGCGCAAGATCTTGCCTACCCTGTTCAATAAAAATAGCTGCACTATCCTTTCGTTGTTTGACCAGCTTTTGAATCAATTTTATTTCATCCATTTCGGACAACTGGCCTCCAGCTCCTTTTTCGGTTTTGGCCATTAGTAAAGCAGATTTTATTGCCCTTAAAGACTCAAGAGCTGTAGCATCTTTTGCTTTCATAGCTGCTTTAATTTGTTCCATCACTTCATTTTGTAAGCTCATATTCTTTAAATTTTAGCAGAGACAAGATAAAAAATAAACCCGAAAATATGGTGCATTTTCGGGCTCATTGTTAGTTTGGGCGTAGTACTCCCAAAAAAGGACTAGTCTACATTATCATGCAAAAAGGAATTGTTAGAACGCAATTGAATTTCATCATTGCTGTCTTCACTTAAAGTAGTTCTGGAAACTTTACCTTCTTTTGGTTTTTCATTCAAATCAATCCCCTGACGTTTATAAGCAGGTTCCTTCTCTATTTCGTCAATATTGTTTACACTATTCTGAAACTTATAATTGAAATCTTTTAGTTTTCTTCTTCGCTCATCTGCCCTTTCACGCAAAATCTCTTCAATTGGAGTGTTCATAGGATCAGGCTCTTCCGACCCCATTTCCTTAGTATCATTCTCTGACTTAGCAACGGTTTTTCGTTCAAAAATCAACTCATCCTCAACGAGTTTAGGTTCAAATTCTTCCGCTTTGGATTTAGCACCTGTCAACTTATTCTCTAACTCCATATAATCATCCAGGCTATAACGAGTCTCTCCTTCCTTATTGTATTCCAAAACCGGGATTACTTCTATATGCTCATTAACTTCAAGATCCCTGACATTTTCATCCAGGCTAAAAGTAATTACATTATCATTTTCAACTTCATCGGTTGAATCTGTAAGGGGCATATCAAAACTTAGTGCAATTTGTTCTTTTTCCTCTGTTTTGTTAGCGACAACTTCAGGATCTATTACCTCAATATCCTTTAAATCCTTTTTAGAATCTATAATAATAAAATCGTCCTTGTTAATTTCTTCAGCTACCACCTCGTCATAAAACACATTAAAATTTCTAATGTAATTGGTTGTTGGTATAAGATCTATAATTTCTTCTTCTAAAGTATGTTTTATTATTGGCTCAAATACTTCTTCCACCTTTTCCGGTTGGTATTCGTCATTTTTATCACTCAAATCTTGCTCTGCTTTTTGCTCATCTTCAAGAGTGTGTATAATCTTTTTGGTTTCGGTATTTACAATTTCATCCTGCTGGTCTATGTTAAACCCTGTGGCAATTACTGTAACGGCTATAGCTTCACCAAGATTTTCATCTTCACCAACACCCATAATAATATTAGCACCATGCCCGGCTTCAATTTGAATATGATCATTTATTTCCCCTATTTCATCAATCGTAATCTCCTGAGAACCGGAAACTATAAGCAATAATACATTTTTTGCTCCTGTAATCTTGTTATCATTCAATAACGGAGAATCCAATGCTTTCATAATGGCCTCCTGAGCTCTCGCAGATCCCGATGAGGTAGAGGATCCCATTATAGCTGTTCCACTATTTGAAAGTACCGTTTTAGCATCACGTAAATCAATATTTTGTGTATAATGATGGGTAATTACTTCCGCTATTCCCCTGGCGGCTGTTGCAAGAACTTCATCTGCCTTTGAAAAACCAGCTTTGAAACCCAAGTTGCCATATACTTCCCTTAATTTGTTGTTATTAATTACAATTAAAGAATCTACATTAGACCGCAGCTTTTCAATGCCAAGTTGAGCTTGTTGACACCTCATTTTGCCTTCAAATTGAAATGGCATTGTAACAATCCCTACCGTTAGGACATCCATTTCTTTGGCTTGCTTAGCGATAACCGGAGCAGCTCCGGTACCTGTTCCACCACCCATACCGGCCGTAATAAAGATCATCTTGGTGGTATTATCCAGCATTTGCTTAATTTCCTCCATGCTTTCCAGGGCCGCCTGTTCACCTACTTCAGGATTCGCTCCCGCACCCAGGCCTTCAGTAAGGCTTACACCCAATTGTATTTTGTTAGGTACAGGGCTATTTTGCAAGGCCTGTGAATCTGTATTACAAATCACAAAATCGACTCCATTTATTCCGGCCTGGAACATGTGATTTATAGCATTACTTCCTCCCCCACCAACGCCAATTACTTTAATTACATTACTTTGATTCTTTGGTAAATCAAAGGCGATATTTTCAAATTCGGTATTCTTGCTCATGTTTTTAGTATTATTGGGTTATTACGTGCTACTATTTAGGTTTACTCTGCGTTATCTAAAAAATCTTTAAGTTTTTCTGACCAAACGTCAAATACAGATTTTCTTTCAACTTTTGACTTTTCCGCTGTTCTGCTCTCCGGATGACCTTCAAAAACCAATTCTTCAACATCCCCGTTTCCTTCCAAATATGCAGGATGCTTTACTTTATTTTCAATTGCATTCATCAACAGACCAACAGCTGTGGCATATAAAGGACTTGCAATTTCTTGATCTGAATCCCCGGCCAAATGCTCATTGGGGTACCCAATCCTCGTATCCATACCGGTAATATATTCTACCAACTGCTTCAAATGCTTTAACTGACTTCCGCCACCTGTCAAGACTATACCAGCAATAAGTTTCTTTTTTTGTTCCTCATGCCCGTAATTTTTTATTTCCACATACACCTGCTCAACAATCTCAACAACTCTGGCATGTATGATCTTGGACAAATTTTTAAGTGTAATTTCCTTTGGCTCCCTTCCGCGCAATCCGGGAATAGAAACAATTTCATTGTCTTTGTTTTCTCCGGGCCATGCAGAACCAAATTTTATTTTAAGAAGTTCTGCTTGCTTTTCTATAATTGAACAACCCTCTTTTATGTCTTCAGTAATTACATTCCCTCCAAATGGAATTACAGCAGTATGCCTTATTATACCATCCTTGAAGATGGCTAAATCTGTTGTTCCTCCACCAATATCTATAAGAGCAACTCCTGCTTCTTTTTCTTCCTGGCTAAGCACTGCATCTGAAGAAGCCAGGGGTTCGAGGGTAATGTTTCCAAGGTCAAGCCCAGCACTTTTAATACATCTGCCAATATTCTTAATTGACGAAACCTGGCCTACAACCACATGAAAATTGGCTTCAAGCCTACCTCCGTACATTCCAATAGGTTGCTTAATTTCTGCTTGTCCGTCAACCTTGTATTCCTGAGGTAAAACATGTATAATCTCCTCTCCGGGTAACATTACAAGTTTGTAGACCTGGTTGCAGAGTTTGTCTAAATCCTCCTCATTGATTACTTCTTCAGAATTTGCCCTTGTAATATAATCGCTATGCTGAAGGCTTCTAATGTGCTGACCAGCAATTCCAACAACTACCGATCCTATCTTCAGACCAGAATCGGCCTCAGCCTGCTCCACAGCCTGTTGTATAGACTTGATGGTTTGAGTAATATTATTAACCACACCCCGATGTACACCAAGGCTTTTAGACCTGCCTATACCTAAAACCTCAATTTTACCATACTCATTCTCCTTCCCAATGATGGCAACAATTTTTGTAGTACCGATGTCTAATCCAACTGAATAATTACCTTTTTCCATATTAATTTAAATTTTGGTGCACACTACCTGATTATTAAATTCCAAGCTTACTATATTATAGTTTGCCAATGTTTTATCTTTGGCAGCTTTGGTATAAAAAGCCTTGAAATTATTGAACTTTTGTTCCAAATCGGTCACATTCCCCAAATTCACAACAAAATTCTCCAACCGAAATTTCAACTGATAATTTTCTTCATCCTCAATGTGAATTCCAATTACATTTTTTCTTAAAAAGTCGTCCCTGTTTATATATTTCAAAATCACATAAACATCTTCCAAACTTTTTCCAGTAATATTGCCCGTAATTATCGGTACTCTGGCTGAGTGATTATCAGATAAAGGCATGTTCTTACCTTCCTCATCAAGATAGAATTTTGTCTTTCCTTCTACACGTCCGATTGGTTGCCTTTGTTCAATATTTGATATAAGTTCACCGTTTATAGTAACATAGACTTGGGCACTTTTTACCATTTCATTGGTCTCGATGACCTCTTCCATAGTATTCAAAACTAATTTTTCTTTGGGCACGTTTTTAATGATCCCATAATTTTGTATTAACAATTTATTAACCATAGACTGTGTCAGGTAGAGATTGTCCTCACCAGTAAATTTTATAGTTATCCCGCTTACCTTTCTCAAATTATTTCGGTGATTCGAAAATGAATAAAGGCCTGTAATACAGATTATTAGTCCAATAAACTTGATGTAATTCCAATTAATTTTCATGCTCCAGTTCTTTTTCTATTCTTGGTATTTCCAACCCTATATCACCTGCACCCATGGTGACTAATACTTCGGGTTCTTGTTCTTTAATTTCCTTAATCAGATCTTCTTTTTGGATCAGTTTTTTATTCTGATTCCTTATTTTTCCCATGAGCCACTCCGAGGTAATACCCTCTATAGGTTCCTCTCTTGCCGGGTATATATCCAATAATAATACACTATCAAATTTTGCGAGGCTTAAGGCAAACTCATCAGCAAAATCTCTAGTTCTTGAAAATAAATGTGGTTGAAAAACAGCCAGTACTTTTTTACTATGATGCATTTCCGAAATAGCATCATATACAGCATCTATTTCCGTTGGATGATGCGCATAATCATCAATAAAAACGAAATCAATTTCGTTTATTCGATATGAGAATCTCCGTTGCACACCCTTAAAGGTTTCGAGTGCTTTGACAAGACGGTAAGGTGGGGTACCTACCTGCAGTGCCATTGCAAAAGCCACTAAACCATTGAGTAAATTATGTTTACCTGGTTTATTGAACTTAACGCCCTTAAGGGTAGTAACCGGAGTTTCCAAATCAAAAATGTAGGCGCCATGTGTTATTTTTAAATTTCTGATACAAAAATCTGAATCATCTTCTATTCCATAAGTTATTCCTTCTAAAGGCAAACCATTTCTTATAAACAACTTGCCATTTGGTTTAATCTTGTTTACAAATTCCCTAAAGGATTTTATTAGTTCATTGCTGTCGCCATAAATATCTAAATGATCGGCGTCCATAGATGTAATACAAGCAATATTGGGTGATAATTGGAGGAAGGAACGATCATATTCATCAGCTTCAACGACGGAATATTCATTTCCACTGAACCAAAAATTACTATTGAAGTCCTCCGAGATCCCTCCCAGAAAAGCAGTCACAGGTGTTCCGGTTTCCTTTAGCAAATGTGCAAGGATACTGCTTGTTGTTGTTTTACCATGGGTTCCGGCAACAGCAAAACAAAACGTGTTTCTGGTAATAATCCCCAATACTTCTGACCGCTTTTTTATTTCAAATCCTCCGGATAAAAAATAATTGTATTCTTTGTGCTCGGATGGTATTGCAGGAGTATAAATAACCAGGGTATCACTTACATTTTTATATTCATTGGAGATCTCAGTAATATCATCTTTATAATGTATCTCAATTCCCAATTCGGAAATCTCCCGCGTTAGCGGCGTCTCGGTTTTGTCATAACCGGCCACATTCTTATTTAACAATTTGAAGTACCGTGCCAGAGCAGACATCCCTATGCCTCCAATGCCTATAAAATAAACGTTATGTATATCTTTTAGTACCATTTCAAATTTTTAGTAAATGCTCTATTTCATCTACAATATTCTTTGTTGCATTAGGTAAAGCCATAGCTTTGATATTCTCACATAAGACTTTTCTGCGATCCTCAGATTTGTACAGATCTGAAAAAACGTTCTCAAATTTCTCTTCCAGGTCTTTTTCCTCTACAAGTAATGCAGCTTCTTTTACCACAAGGCTCAGTGCATTTTTAGTTTGATGGTCTTCTGCTACATTTGGTGAGGGAATGAAGATGACCGGTTTTCCAACGATGCACAATTCAGAAACTGAGCTGGCTCCTGCCCTTGATATGATGATGTCTGCAGCCGAGTACGCAAAATTCATTTTATTGATGAAGTCGTATACCTTCACATTTTCGGAGTCATATTTTTTATATTCCTGGTAGTAGCCCTTCCCGCACTGCCAAATAAGCTGTATCCCTAACTTTGAAAAGAAGTCAAGTTCTTTTTCAATAAGTTGATTTATTCTGCGTGCACCCAGACTTCCTCCCAGAACGAGCAACGTTGATTTAGCCTGACTTAAACCAAAAAAATCGTAATACTCTTTTGTATCTTTTGATGATGCTAATAAATCTTCTCGAACAGGATTCCCTGTTTTTACAATTTTATCTGAAGGGAAAAATCTATCCATATTGTCATATGCCACACAAATTTTAGCCGCATGTTTAGCAAGCAATTTGTTTGTAATACCCGCATATGAATTTTGTTCTTGCAATACGTAGGGGATTCTTTTTCTAGAGGCCATTTTTAATAGTGGTCCACTAGCAAATCCGCCTGTACCTACCACCAGATGAGGCCTAAAATTCGCTACTATTTTTCCTGCACTAATCAAACTACTTATTAATTTTAATGGAAACATTAAATTTTTTAATGTCAATTTTCGTTGAATTCCACTTATCCACAAACCTTTAATCCGATACCCTGCCTTTGGCACCTTTTCCATTTCCATCCTGTCTTTTGCACCTACAAACAAAAAAGATGCATTTGGATGTCTTGATTTCAATTCATCGGCTATGGCAATTGCCGGGTAAATATGACCTCCTGTACCACCACCTGATAATATAAATCTATAATTGTCCACTCAATACTTCTAAAGGGTTGGTTTCATCTATATCAGACTCATTGGGATCCACAGATCTGAATTTTCTACTTGCACTTAATACAACACCAATCGCCAAACAGGTCATCCAGATAGAAGTACCTCCACTACTAATAAGAGGTAACGTCTGCCCGGTAACCGGAAATAATTCTACAGCAACAGCCATGTTTATAAGCGCCTGAAAAACGATAGGCAAACCGACTCCCATTACCAATAATTTCCCAAATACCGTCACGTTTGCGTTTGCCACTACGACAATTCTAAACAACAAAAGCATATAAAAAAACATCAGAATAAATCCTCCCACAAGACCATATTCCTCTATTATGATCGCATAAATAAAATCCGAAGAACTCTGAGGAAGGAAATTCTTCATTACACTTTTTCCCGCTCCATTGCCAACTATTCCACCACTGGCAATGGCTATCTTTGCTTTTTCTATTTGATAGTCCGACTCCGTATCAGCCGGATCCCAAAAACTTTCAACTCTATTAATCCAAGTATCAACTCTATTCGGGAAAAGATCGGGATACGCTTTAGCAGTAAGAACAAAAATGGTAAGAACCAACAAGCCTGCACCTACTATACCCGAAAGGTATTTTATTGGGTAACCCCCTAAAAAGCAAAGGGTCAATACCATAAAGAAAAGAATTGCAGCAGTAGAAAAGTTGGCCGGTAATATCAAAATGACAACTACAAAAACAGGAAGCCATAAAGGGACAAGACTTTCACTGAATGTGATTCGTTTGTCTTTGATTTTGGTTAGATATCTTGCAACGTAAATCATGAGTACAACCGCTGCCAAATTCGAAGTCTGAAAGGTAATTCCAACTAAAGGAAGACGTATCCATCTGCTGGCATTTGCACCTTCGATTGTTGTGCCCTGCGCAAGTGTATATACCAATAAAACCAGTACAATTGGCAGAGCAATTATAGACAACCCTTTAAAAAAATGTGTAGGAATTCGATGCACTCCATAGATTATACCAAATCCTAAAAAAAGCAACATCCCATGTTTAACCAAATGCCCAATTGTTGTGCCATTCCCGACTACATATACCAAATTACTGCTGGCACTATAAACAGGTAGAAATGAAAAAAGGGCTAGAAGGGCAACTACACCCCAAATGGCCTTATCTCCTTTTATACTGTTTAAAAACCTGGACATTTTTATAAGTTTTTTATTGCTTCTTTAAATTGATTTCCTCTGTCTTCATAATTTTCAAAAAGATCAAAACTGGCACAAGCAGGAGAAAGTAATACTGTATCTCCCCGTTCTGCAATCTTATAAGCCACTTTTACCGCTTCACTCATAGCATAGGTCTCCACAATCAAATCTACTACGTTGCCAAAGGCATATTTAATTTTGGAATTATCCATCCCCAGGCAAATAATTGCTTTCACCTTCTCCCTGACAAGAGGCATCAGTGCCTTATAATCATTACCCTTATCTACACCTCCTACAATCCATACTATGGGAGTATTCATACTCTCCAAAGCATAATATGTGGCATTAACATTGGTGGCCTTTGAATCATTTATATATTGTACATGGTGAATTTTTAATACCTTTTCCAAACGATGAGCAGCCCCGTCAAAATTCTGTATACTTTCGCGTATTGTCTCTTTACGAATTCCAACCAACTTTGCAACTGTTGATGCAGCCATTGTATTTTTAAGGTTGTGTAAACCTTCTAATGCTAAAGAATCTGCTTTCATTTCCATGGTTTTATTATCTGTTCTTATCACTATTTTATTGTTCTCTAACCATGCCCCTTCGTTTAGTTCTTTGCTTATCGTAAAAGGCAATAATTTTGATCTTATTGGGTTATCCTCCAGCCATCTTTTAATTACGTCATCATCGTGATCATAAATCAAGCTGTTTTCCTTGTCCTGGTTTTGAGTTATCCTGAATTTAGACGCCACATAATCCTCAAAGGAATTATTATACCTGTCTAAATGGTCAGGGGTTATATTTGTTATCACCGCGATTTCCGGTTTAAAATCAACCGTCCCATCCAATTGAAAACTGCTTATTTCCAGGACATAATAGTTATGGTCCTCTTCAGCAACCATTCTGGCAAAACTTTTGCCAATATTACCTGCCATCCCCACCTTCAAACCACCATTTTTTAAAATATGATAGGTCAGCATGGTAGTAGTTGTTTTGCCATTACTACCCGTAATACCTATTATAGTGGCATCTGTATATTTAGCTGCAAACTCAATCTCAGAAATTACCGGAACACCGGTATCCAGAAGTTTTTTTACCAATGGCACCGTATCCGGAATACCCGGGCTTTTCATTACAATGTCTGCATTGAGAACTTTGTCTTCTGAATGTTGCTCTTCTTCCCAATCAATCTCAAAATGTTCAAGAACTTCTTTATAATTTTCTTTAATCTTACTCTTGTCCGAGACAAAAACCCTGTACCCCTTTTTTTTAGCCAGAATGGCCGTTCCAACCCCACTTTCACCAGCCCCGAGCACAACCAATAATTTCATCATCTCACTTTGAGCGTCACAATGGTAATTACGGCCAATAGTATTCCTACAATCCAAAACCTTGTGACTATTTTACTTTCGTGATATCCTTTTTTCTGATAATGGTGATGCAGGGGAGCCATTAAAAAAATTCGTTTCCCTTCACCTGTTTTCTTTTTGGTATACTTGAAATAACCAACCTGCAACATTACCGAAATGGATTCGGCAAAGAATATTCCACAGAGAATGGGAATCAGTAACTCCTTTCTTACAATAAGAGCAATCACAGCAATAACACCACCTATTGTAAGACTTCCCGTATCACCCATAAAAACTTGAGCTGGAAAAGCGTTGTACCATAAAAACCCGACTAGTGCGCCAACGAATGCAGCTATGAATATCAATAGTTCACCAGCCCGTGGTATATACATGATGTCCAGATATTCTGAAAAAATGATATTACCTGAGACCCATGCAAAAATCCCCAGGGTTAGCACGATTATGGCTGAAGAACCGCCAGCCAATCCATCAATGCCATCTGTAAGGTTTGCGCCATTGGAAACGGCAGTTACAATTAAGATCACGATTGGAATGAAAATCAACCACGCATATGAAGCTGCATTTTTGCCGGCCCACGAGATCAGATTGGCATAATCAAACTCATTATTTTTAAAAAATGGAACGGTGGTCATTGTAGATTTTATATCTCCACCATTTATTTTTTCGACCTTATATTGCTCCGTAATAATTGTATTGGTCCTCTCACGCATGGTAACATCAGGATGGAAATATAAAGTTGCACCAACAATGAGTCCCAAAACCACCTGACCCAGGATCTTAAACCTACCCTTTAGGCCTTTTTTGTTTTTCCTGAATATTTTAATGTAGTCATCTATGAACCCTATAATCCCCATCCATAGGATGGTAACTATCAATAATATGACATAAATATTCTTTAGATCGGCAAATAATAATACAGGAATTAAGGTGGACATTATTATTATTAATCCACCCATTGTTGGGGTGCCGGTCTTTTGCTTTTGTCCCTCAAGTCCAAGATCACGGATGGTCTCTCCTATCTGTTTTTTCCTTAGCAATAGAATAATTCGCTTTCCATATACTGTTGCCAATAGCAGAGATAATAATACCGCCATAGCTGCCCTGAACGTCTGAAACTGGAACAGACCTGCTCCCGGCAGTTGGTATTCCTTCTCTAAATATTCAAACAGATAATACAGCATATTGGATTGTCTTGTTATTTGTTTAAACTGGTTAATACTTCCTTCACAATTTTAAAATCGTCAAAATCTACTCGTTCGCCGTTTGTTTCCTGATATGTTTCATGGCCCTTTCCTGCAACGAGGATAATATCATTAGGCAGCGCTAACTGGCAAGCAGCTTTGATGGCCTGGTCCCGATTTTCAATCGATAAAACCTTCTTTACATGCTGAGGTTCAACACCGGCTTCCATCTCTTCAATGATAATCAAAGGTGGTTCTGATCTTGGATTATCAGAGGTGAAAATGGCTTTGCTGCTCATTGCTGAAGCGATATGTCCCATTACCGGACGCTTAGACCTGTCACGATCACCACCACACCCCACTACGGTGATGACGTTTTCATTTCCAGTCCTCAATGTATTGATAGTATCAAGTACATTTTTTAAGGCGTCCGGCGTATGGGCATAATCAACAATAGCTGTTATTTTTTCTTTAGAAATAAAATATTGAAACCTTCCATCTACATTTTCCAATTCACTAAGCAACCGAAGGATTTCTAGTTTTTCCAATCCCAGCAAGTCGGCTGTTGCATATATTGCCAGGATATTGTAAGCATTGAAATGTCCTATTAACCTTGTCCAAAGCTCATTTTCTTCTATTTTTAGCAACTGCCCGTTAAACTGATTTTCCAATATCTGAGCCCTGTAATCAGCATAACTTTTTAGTGCATAGGTATATTTCTTAGCTGTTGTATTCTGAAGCATCACAAGCCCATTCTTATCATCAATGTTGGTTAAGGCAAATGCTTTTTTTGGCAAGTCATCAAATAACTTCTTTTTGGTATTCCTATATTCTGCAAAAGTCTTGTGATAGTCCAGGTGGTCATGTGATAAATTTGTAAAGATTGCTCCCTCAAACACCAGCCCTTCCGTTCTTTTTTGATGAATGCCATGGGAACTCACTTCCATAAAACAAAATTCCACCCCTGCTTCATTCATCAGGGAGAGATAATGATTGATTACCATGGCATCCGGTGTGGTATGACTAGTAGGGAATTCCTCATTATCTACAATAATTTTTATAGTAGATATTAGTCCAACTTTGTAACCGGCTTTCTTAAATAATTGATACAGCAAACTACTGACCGTCGTTTTTCCATTGGTACCGGTAATGCCAATGAGTTTTAAATTTTTGGATGGAGTATCATAAAAATTGGATGCCATAATAGCAAGGGCCTGATTAGCATCGCCAACTTCAACGTATGTAATATTATTCTTCAAATTTGAAGGGAGGTTTTCACATACAATTGAATTGGCACCTGATGCTATTGCCTTATCAATATATTTATGACCATCAGTTATCAATCCCCGAATAGCTATAAAAACATCTCCCTTGACCACTTTTCTTGAATCAAAGCAAATGGTATTTACCAAAACTCCCGTAGACCCACTAACCGCAGAAAGTCTAACCCCATATAGTATATCTTTTAGCGGCTTCATGAAAGTTCTAGAATTATTTTCTTTACCTTTTTCAAATCTGTTCCTTTAGAAATAGATTGATTTTTAACCTTTCCATTTCCTTTGACCTCTACTTCAAGTCCCATGTTTTCTAAAATTGAAATAGCGTCCATACCACTCATGCCTTTAACATCCGGCATCTGTTTATAATTTTTTTGAGCCTCCAAATAATAACTCTGAAAACTTGCATCTAAATCAACGTTGTAAGGGTCTAATGTGTTTATTTCGTCTATTAATGGATTGTTGGCATAAATCTTTCTGGCAATGGATTTGAAGACCGGACCAGATACATCTGCTCCGTAATACCCAACACTTTTATCAGGCTCATGAATTACTACTATGCACGAGTATTTGGGGTTGTCGGCAGGAAAATAGCCTGCAAAGGTTGAGATATACCTTAATTTGTCCGGATCACGGGCCACATAGTTTTTTTGAGCCGTACCGGTTTTACCTGCCATGGAAAAATTCTTGGAATACAAACGGTGTCCTGTTCCATGTTCCTTTTCCACCACATTTTTTAATAAGTCCTGCACTTGTTTTGCAGTCTCTTTGGAACAGATAGTTTCCTTAATAACTTCTTTGTCAAATTTATAAATGGTTTTGTTCCATTCTCTAACCTCTTTTATTAGGCGAGGTCGCAACATTTCACCATCATTGGCAATGGCATTATAAAAAGCCAGGGTCTGTAAAGGTGTAAGGGATACTTCATAACCATGAGACATCCAAGCCAGTGAAATACCAGACCATCCCTTATCTCCCGGATACCTGATTACAGGTTTACCTTCTCCTTTAATCGGCATTCCCAGTTCCTGATGAAGCCCCATAGACATCAGGCGATCTACATAGACAGTTGGTTCTTCTTTATAACTATTATGAATCATTTTAGCGAAAGCCGTATTTGAAGAAACTTCAAAAGCCCTTGCCATTGAAATTTTACCATAACCTCCGTGCTTGGAATCCCGTACAGTTCTATCGTATATTCTCCAACGTCCTTTTTCGGTATCAATAACAGTGCTAGTGTCTATTTTATCATCTTCAAGGGCAGCAACCAAGGACATTAGTTTAAATGTAGAACCGGGTTCGTGTGATTCTCCTATCGCATAATTTAGTCTCTCATAATATTTACCATCTTCTGTTCTTCCAAGATTGGAGATGGCTTTTATTTCCCCTGTTTTGGTTTCCATTACAATCACACATCCATGGTCTGCTTTATACTTTTCTAATTGCGTTAGAAGACCATGATGGGCAATGTCCTGAATATTAATGTCAATGGTTGAAACAACATCGTACCCGTCTTTTGGTTCAACAATATTGTCTAAACCAATAGGTTTCCACTGTCCTTTTGCAATTTTCTGTTTTAGTCTTTTGCCTTCAATTCCTCTTAAATAATTACCAAAGGCCCCTTCAAGTCCAACCCTGGTCACATAGCCATTTTCATCGAAACGTTCATAACCAACACTTCTTTCCGCTATTTTACCTAAAGGATGTTCCCTCACTGTTTTTTGTTCCACAATAAAGCCTCCTCTATTAGGTCCTTTATTAAAAAGCGGAAAAGATTTGACCTGCATATAGTCGGAATAATCAAGATTCCTCACCACTAAAGCATATCTGTTTTTATTGGCTTTGGCCTTTCTCAAGACTTGCTCATAATGGGCAGCGGGTTTTCCAAATAGCTTGGCTAAAGCGTCTGACAATGGCTTTACTTCTTCTTCAAAATCTGAATTTTTTACAGTAACGGCATCAAATCGTATGGTATATCTTGAGACCGATGTAGCCAGTAAACTTCCATCATCAGAATAGAGGTTGCCTCTGTTGGGAGCAATTGTAAAAAGCCTTTCGGTTCGCTGCAGAGCCATCGCCTTATACTTATTGCCGTGAACCATCTGGATACTTACCAGCTTAACAGCCACAGAAATCGCAAACAGGAAAAGACATGCAGATACTATATAAAGTCTGGTCAATATTTTTTTTTCGGATATGGCCACTTATTTATTGCTGGTTTTTACTTTTATTTTTTTAGGTGGTGTTTCTGAAGGAAAAAGTCCTTCATCCATTACATTTTCAGTAATAGTGGATTCCAATTTCAAGCGTTGCACATCCGAACGCATATCTACGAATTCATTTTTTAACTCCTTAACTTCTTCATTCAAAGCTGCTACCTGATGCACTTTCTTATCAGCACTATGTGAACTTGCAATCATTACAGTTGCTAAAACGGATGCAAAAATGATAAAGAGCCAATTTTTTGGAGCATCCCCACTCACAAGGAACTTCCCTTTTAAAATATCTATGATGCCTTTTCTCATAAGTATTGTGTTATTTTGAACCACTTAAATTCACAAATTAAATTCGCTCGGCTATTCTTAACCTTGCACTACGCGCCCTACTATTCCGAGCTATTTCGCTATCTGTTGGAACAATTAATCCTCCTATCTTTTTAAAGGGAGTAATTGTGTTGCCGTAAAAATCTTTTTCCACTTCACCAGAAAAATTACCGGATCTGATAAACCTCTTTACCAGTCTGTCTTCTAAAGAGTGGTAACTAATTAAACTCAGCCGGCCCCCTTTGTCCATTATATCAGGAGTTTGTAACAGAAATTCCTCAATTGCCGATAATTCCTCATTCACTTCAATGCGAATAGCCTGATACACCTGTGCCAAAATTTTGTTCTCCTTAAATTTTGGCAGATAATTTTTTAATGCCAATTTCAAGTCCGATGTTGTCCTGATAGGAGTTTTATCCCTATGTTCCACAATGGTTTTAGCCATTGGATCGGCACGTCTCAAATCTCCATAACGAAACAAAACTTTTCGGAGATCATCATAGCTGTATGAATTAACAACCTCATAAGCACTCTTTTTGTTACTGGAACTCATTCTCATATCCAGATTCGCATCAAAACGGGTAGAAAAACCACGTTCAGCCTTGTCAAATTGATGCGAAGAAACCCCAAAATCTGCCAAGATTCCGTTCACTTTCCTAATGCCATAGAACTTTAGAAACTGCTTTATATATCTAAAATTTTCATTGATCAGCGTAAATCTTTCATCCCTAATAATATTCTGTAAAGCCTCTTCATCCTGATCAAATGCAAACAATTTACCTGCATCACCCAATCTCCTCAAGATCTCTCTGGAATGTCCACCACCACCAAAGGTGACATCGACATAAATTCCATTTTCAATTATATTAAGTCCATCAACGGACTCTTTTAACAATACAGGATTATGATAGTTCGTCTCCATCATCACCCATTACCTCTTCCGCTAATTCTGCAAAATTTTCTGCAGTTTCATCTAGAACTTGTTCATAGCTATTCTTATCCCAAATCTCAATTATATTTATTGCTGAACTCAAAACAACTTCTTTCTTTATCCCTGCGATGGAGACCAGATTTTTGGGGATTAATAACCTTCCTGTACCATCTATTTCTATGGGTTTTACGCCGGCTGAAAATCGTCTGATAAAGTCATTATTCTTCTTTTTGAACCTGTTTTTCTTATTCATTTTCTCCATTAAGAGATTCCACTCATCCATAGGGTACAATTCAAGACAAGGCTGAAAAACAGAGCGTTTTATGACAAAGCCCTTGTTAAGAACAGGGGCCATCTGATTTTTAAGGGTAACTGGTATCATTACTCGCCCCTTAACATCAGCTTTACAATCATATGTACCTATAAAACTTATCACTTAAAACTGGCCGGTTTTGTATTATAAACTCAAATATATAGAATTTATTACCACAATTTACCACAATTTACCACTTTATTGAAAAAAATTCAATCTTGCCAGAGAAGTTTTATGCCAGATTCCGCTGTTTTAAGAAGTATTTTCAACAGCAGAAAGCTTCTTTTTAAAGGTAAAAATTCAGTAACATATAGTTAAGGACATTTTTACAAAAGTATTGGTATTATTCGGAAATGCCTATATTTGCCCACTGAAGAGTGAAGCAGTATTTAATGGAAGAACACATTAAAAAAGAAGGCAAATACAAGTTTATTGAAGTTGGAGAAGGAACTCCGATGATTATACTTCATGGCCTTATGGGTGGCCTCAGTAATTTTCATGGGGTTACAAATTATTTCCCTGGTAAGGGTTATAAAGTCCTGATCCCTGAACTACCAATTTACTCTTTGCCTCTCCTAAAAACCAATGTTAAAAACTTTGCGAGGTTCCTCGAGGGTTTTATTGAATACAAAGGACTTAAAGATGTGATTTTACTGGGTAATTCCCTTGGAGGTCATGTAGGCTTGCTACATACCAAACTTTATCCACAAATTGTAAAAGCCCTTGTAATTACCGGTAGTTCGGGGCTCTATGAAAGTGCTATGGGAGATGGCTATCCCAAAAGAGGAGACTATGATTTTATTAAAAAGAAAGCTCAGGATGTTTTTTATGATCCGGAAGTAGCTACCAAAGAAATTGTAGATGAAGTTTTTGCGACAGTAAATGACAGAAAAAAACTAATTAAGACGTTATCAATCGCTAAAAGTGCGATACGACATAATATGTCCAAAGATTTACCCCATATGATGACGCCCACTTGTATTATTTGGGGTGAAAATGATTCCGTAACACCCCCTAATGTAGCAAGGGAATTTCATGACTTACTTCCGGATTCAGAACTTTTCTGGATAAAGAAATGTGGCCATGCACCCATGATGGAACATCCAAATGAATTTAATGACATCCTGGACAAATGGTTGCAAAAGCGTCAATTCTAGCACCACAACCGTTATGAAAATAAAGTCTGCCGACTTTTTAATGAGTAACTCCAGTGTGGATAAATGCCCAAACCAACAATTACCGGAGTATGCTTTTATTGGAAGATCGAATGTAGGGAAATCTTCACTTATAAATATGCTCACTTCCCGTAAGAACCTCGCTAAAACATCAGGGCGACCAGGA
Organism: uncultured Eudoraea sp.; assembly: GCF_947258925.1. Lineage (GTDB taxonomy): Bacteria > Bacteroidota > Bacteroidia > Flavobacteriales > Flavobacteriaceae > Eudoraea. The sequence goes on from NZ_CAMYKG010000002.1 coordinate 17,582, forward strand.
AAAACTCAACTTATTAATCATTTCAAAATAAATGATAACTGGTTCCTTGTAGATTTACCCGGATATGGCTACGCCAGAGTTTCTAAAAAAGACAAGAAGACTTTTCAGAAATATATTACCGATTATTTCTTAAGAAGGGAACAATTGGTTAATGCCTTTCTTCTGATTGATATTCGGCATGAAGCTCAAAAAATAGATCTTGAATTCATGCAGTGGTTAGGTGAGAACGGCATCCCGTTTTCTATAATTTTTACCAAGGCCGATAAACTGAAACCTAAAGCAATTGAAAGAAATGTAAAAAATTACTTAGATCATTTACTTATGGGTGCCTGGGAAGAGGTGCCTATTCATTTCGTAACTTCCTCATCAAACAGGATGGGCAGGGAAGAGGTTTTGGATTATATAGAAGAAATAAATTTAGAATTCTACCAAAAGAAATAATGACTGTTACCCTACGCTGTCAGTGCTTTGCTTCTTTTCTTAATTAAATCAATTAAGGCTTCAGTATTCTCTAGTTCATTGAGTTCTTTTGTCGTAATAAACACCTGTAACTCTTCATTTACCGCTAATAATACGATTGGGAACTTAAACTTATATCCAAACTTTGATGCATAGAGTTTACTATACTCATCTTTATGCAAAAATTCCATGTGCCAATCTTCTTGTTCCCGGAATTGTTTCCATCTTTTCTTCTCATTAAAAACATCAAATGTCAGATCACAGAGATTGCACTGGTATGTATTTGGACTTAGCGCTTTATGCGCTGCATCCAAAATGGAATTTTTCATTCCCGAATTGGCATTATAAATAAAAATCAGCTTGCCCTTTATGTCTTCTTTCATATTTATTTAATACATTTAAAAAGCACTGATCCGTGCTTTGACTATACTTTGTAGTCAATAAAATTACGCATTACTTACATCACATATAGCTATCTGATCAACCCTACTATGTATAAATGTATAAAATATTTTATTCTGTTAATTGCGTTTTCACCGCAGATAGGTCATACCCAATTGGGATCCGCCCCATTAACTGCCCCTTTTAAAGATTTAGATACACTGGCAACCAATGATTGGTGGAATAGGGAATCTAATCCAATAATCAATCTAAAAGTTAATAGAGATAGTGTGGTGGCCTTTGGCCTTTATACCGTACACAATAATACTCTAAAATTAACGGGGCAACTTTATCCCCTATACCCCAATGAAACGAGAGAAATTATCCTGGAGCTATACAGTGATGAAAAATGGAAAGAAGTCCAAAGGCAAAATGTTAATGAATTGGGATGGTCTGCATTATTCAGGGTAGAAAATTGGGATTCGACCAAAGATATCAAATACAAAATTACCCATGGGAAACGGGCCTTTTTTGAAGGTATTATCAGAAAAAATCCTGCAGATAATTCAGAGATTGTTATGGCGGCACTTTCATGTAATTCAAATAAAGACAGGGGGTTAAGAGAAAATTATGTGCGGAATATAAATTATCAGGACCCGGACCTGATGTTCTTTGCCGGGGATCAGTCATATGATCATACTGAGCATACCGCCGCATGGCTCAAATTCGGGCTTCAATTTCGTGAAACTTTCAGGAACAGGCCCTGTATAACCATTCCTGATGATCATGATATTGGCCAGGGTAATCTTTGGGGTGAAAATGGTAAATTATCTACCGCAAAAGGAAGTAGTGATGGAGGATACACCTATCATCCGGAATATGTGAAAATGGTTGAAAGGTGTCAAACCGCCCATCTGCCGGACCCCTATGATCCAACACCCATTGAACAGGGCATTGGGGTGTACTTTACAAATCTTAGTCTTAGCGGTATTGATTTCGCCATCCTGGAAGACAGAAAGTTTAAATCCGGGCCGGAAGGTAAAATTCCTCAGCAAGGCCCTCGTCCTGACCATATCAGGAATCCAGAATACGATCCAAAGTCTATTGATCTGGAAGAGCTGACTTTATTAGGCGAGAGACAACTTGCTTTTTTAGAAAATTGGGCTGGTGAAAATCCCGGGTCTATGAAAGTAGTTTTATCCCAAACCGGGTTTTGTGGGGGTGCCCATATTCATGGTTCCATTGATAATCGGTTACATGCGGACCTGGATTCCAATGGCTGGCCCCAAAGCGGGAGAAATAAGGCATTGAAGCTCATTAAAAAAGCAAATGCGGTACATATTGCAGGAGATCAGCATCTGGCAACTGTTATCCAACATGGTATCGAAGAATTTAGAGATGGACCCTGGGCCTTCGTGGTACCCGCAATTGTAAACGACTATTATAGCCGATGGTGGTGGCCGGAAGATGAACAAGCCGGGGTTAACCCTAATAATAACACCTCATTGCCATGGACAGGTGATTATTTAGATGGATTTGGCAACAAAATAAGTGTTATGGCCTATGTTAACCCTGAAAGCCCTTCCCATGGCGGTGGTTACGGATTAATAAGATTTAACCAAAAAGAGAAGCGTGTTACCTTTGAATGCTGGCCCAGATATACCGATGTCACAACAGGCAAAGCTTCTCAATTTGAGGGATGGCCCATTACTGTTGTACTGGATTAATCCTTTTTTAAATCCAGTTTTTCTGCAAAATAGGAACAAAAATCCTTCATAGTTGCAGTCATCTTTTCGTCCTGAGTGGCTTTCATAAAAGTATCAGACATTGCGATCAAGGTTTGGTGAAAGAATACTTTCATTTCATCTACAGGCATATCTTTTGTCCATAAATCAATTTTTAAAGACTCCTGGTTCTTACTATCCCATACCGATAAAAACATGGCTTTTGCCTCCTCATTTACAATACCGCCATCTTCTGCAGACCAGTTCAACTCTTCCGGAACACGATTCTCATCGAGGCCAACTTTTAGTGTTATTTGCGAAGTATGTAATTTACCCATGATTTATTTTTTCGGTTTATAATTAGATTTCTTAAATATTTCATCTGCAGATAATTCCAAAAGCTGATTAAGTTTAACATCATTATTTTCCATAAATGATCTTACTATTTGCCATCCCATCCACCTACCCAATCTTCCGGGAGATTCGTTATCAAGTTCTAACCTGAATTTAGAAAACGGAGCAGGGTCTAAAAATCTTGGCGCGAGCATATTATCCGTACTATAAAGTAATTCTCTTTCAATAAAATAGCGCCAAATCTGTTCTTCATTGGCCTCTGCCCATGCTATTTGTTCAGGAGAATATCCAATTTTTTGAGCATCGGTGCTTAACGGCATCAATCTGTCCTTAAGGTATAATTCTTTCCCATAGTATATCATCTGTCCCAAAAAAGTACGGTCTTGTGGAGGGGGTAGTCTTGTTTTTGCAAAAGTACTTGCCACATCACTAGTTAAAAAGTTTTTATCCAGTCCGGCAGCTATATAATTCTCAATGCCCGCATAAAATTTATGCTCCTTGCCCAAATAATTATCCAAGCCTATCAATAGAAGCGTGTCTGCTAAAATAACACGGTTGGTGTAATCCACATCAGAAATAACTGTAACTACTCTAGGAACCCTGTATTTGGGAAAGTAATACAAGGTATGTTTGAACAAGAGTTCGAGATCTTTTGTTTCTTGTTTAAAATCGGGAAAAACAGCCTTGACTTCACTACTTAATTCAATTTGCAAGGTATCCTTCATTTTTGCAATCCAAACACTATCGGAATATTGCTTTGGAAAAAGATATGGGAATTTCTGTTTTAGTTTTGCCATATCCTCCGGTTGTGCTTCTGCAAACTCCCTGTCAAAACGCTCTACTTTCAGGTCTAGCTGAATCATTGAAACATCTTGAGATACTTTTTTTTCCTTTTTACAAGCTTGTAGGGTAAAAAACATTACTAAAATGGTAAAAAGTATTTTTTTCATAGTAAGTAATTCCTCTTCAGTTTTATTATTCAGGGTTTTGGTTTTATTTTTATCGCTGCAAAGTTAGTACTTCCATATAATAATGTAGCCTATGCAAACAGAAAAGGTAGTTGATCACATCGTAAATTGGTTAAAGGAATATGCAACCCAGGCAAAAATTAAAGGATTTGTTATAGGTGTATCCGGAGGGATAGATTCCGCAGTCACTTCAACCTTATGTGCAAAAACAGGTTTTAAATTATTATGTGTTGAAATGCCTATCCACCAGGGTAAAAACCAAGTGACGCGAGCATCCAATCATATTGATTGGCTAATGCAAAACTTTGAAAATGTTTCAAGGCAGCCTGTAAATCTTACCGATGTGTTCGATAATCTGGTTGCATCACTGCCACCAGTTGATAATGTGGAAGACAGGTTTATGTCTTTGGCTAACACACGTGCAAGACTTCGTATGACAACGCTTTATTATTTTGCGGCCCTTGAGAATTATTTAGTAGCAGGAACGGGGAATAAGGTGGAAGATTTTGGTATTGGCTTCTATACAAAATATGGGGATGGTGGTGTGGATCTAAGTCCAATCGCTGACCTTCTAAAGACAGAAGTCTATGAAATCGCAGAATATTTAGGCATTAACCACGAAATAATTATTGCGCCTCCTACAGATGGTTTATGGGGTGATGATCGCACCGATGAAGATCAGATTGGGGCAAGTTATCCCGAATTGGAATGGGCCATGCAAATGGATGATAATGGGAAGGAAGCCAAGGATTTTAAAGGAAGGGAAAAAGAGGTATTTCTTATCTTTAAAAGATACAATACCATGAATCAACACAAGATGCTCCCAATCCCTGTTTGTGAAATTCCGGACAATCTAAAATAACATCTTGGCTAAGAATAAGTTAATTAAAACGAATAATAGGGCTATTATTCCTAATTATTAAGAAAAAAAGTACACTTTTGTTTAAGAAATTAGATAATTTAACCTTACATTGCATGTCAGTATTTTTAGACATGCCCTAGTGTTAAAATCTAGAAAACCAATCAAAATGATAAAAGTTTTAATTGCGGATAATCATCCGATAGTCAGAATGGGAATAAGGGACGTATTAAGTTCGGCCTCCGATTTTGAGATTATTGATGATGTTACCACTACTACTGAACTTTTTAAAAAATTAGAGACGTTAACCCCCGACGTTGTAATACTTGAAATGGATATCCCGGAAATCAATGGAATAGCTGCGCTTAGAAAGCTTAAACAAGAATACCCGGATATAAAAGTATTGATCTATAGCGGTCAATCTGAAGACGTTTACGCTTTAAGTACGATAAGGGCAGGAGCATTTGGTTATCTCTCAAAAACTGCAGATTTGGACTACATAATTACTGCGGTTAAAAAAGTTAGTGAAGGTAATATGTTCATCACAAATGAGTTGGCACAACGTCTGGCGTTTGATGAAGGAACTCAGAAGCCTCGAAGGTTCTTCAGAAAATTGTCTACCAGAGAAGTTGAAGTACTTAAACTTTTGGCTAGCGGCAAGCGCAACAAGGATGTTGCCCTTGGGTTGAATCTCAACGAAAAAACCGTGAGTACGTATAAAGCTCGTCTAATGAAAAAACTAAATGTTGACAATCTTGTGGATTTACTTCAACAAGCTAAAGCTTTGGAGTTGTACTAAGTTAAGATTGATTAAAATAATAACCCTGACTCATAAGTCGGGGTTTTTTATGGAAACCAAGTTTAAAATAGCCAAGTCGGTTTAGTTACGCGAGTACCCTGTTTAACTTCTTATTTAAGAGTTTGTTCAATTGAAGGTAATTCATTATTTCTTCAAGGGTTTCCTTGTGATCTCCGTTTGAATCTTCGGTATTTTCCTGGAGCGAAGTAATCCGTTTTTTAATCAGAAAGCAACGTAAAGTTAAGATGGTTTCACTTACCAACTGGGAGATACTTTTTTCCTTGTCTTTTGGATAGATATCCTTTCGCTCCCATTGATGTAACTCATATTTTTCCTCTTCCATCAAGATAGAGGAGATTTGGGAGACCATTTCCTGATCGAGTTCAGTCATAAAAGTAGTTATGGAAAATTCTTCATTTTCTGTAAGTCCCTCCATTAATTTGTAATAGATATTTCTGAATTGGTCATGTGTGAGTTCTATCTCATCTTCCTGAAGGTCCAGATATACCTTTTCATAAACCTTTGCTTCCATGTTTTCCGGTTCTAATACGAGATCTCCTTCCTCATTTTCCTTTAAAATAAGGTCCTCGAATTCCTGAAGTTCATTGCCGTAAAGGAGAAGCATTTCTATTATTTTTCTTTCCAGTTCATATTGAACATCTAATTTTTGTTCCTTTTGGCTATGCTTAACAACCTCAAAAGCTTTTTGTTCCTGCCTCCGTTTTGTGGCCGTTTCTGTTTGTTCTTTTCTTCCAATCTGAGCCAGCGTATTGAACAAGACCTCTTCTGAAATATTCATTATTTGCGAACACTCCTGAATATAAATCTCACGCTTAATCCTATCCGGGATTTTAGAAATACTATTTACAATTTCACGAATAGTTTCAGCCTTTTTAATCGGATCATCAGCCGCATCTTTGGCCAGTAAGGAGGTTTTAAACTGAATAAAATCTTTGGCATTTTTCTGAAGATATCCCAAGATTTCTTCAATCTCATTGTTTTTTGCGAAACTATCAGGGTCTTCGCCTTCAGGAAATGTACAAATCCTAACATTCATTCCCTGTTCAAGGATAAGATCAATCCCTCGAAGTGAGGCGCGTAAACCTGCTGCATCGCCATCAAATAATACCGTAATATTTTTTGTTAATCTGTTAATTAGCCTTATTTGTTCAGGGGTAAGTGCGGTTCCACTGGATGAAACTACATTATGTATTCCTCTTTGATACAGTTGAATAACATCTGTATAGCCTTCTACCAAATAGCAGTTATCCTCTTTTGCGATAGCTTGTTTGGCAAAATATATTCCATATAAGACTTTGCTCTTGTGATAAATTGCACTTTCAGGAGAGTTGAGATATTTTGCAGCCTTTTTTTCCTTAGAAAGTATCCTGCCTCCAAATCCGAGTACACGACCGCTCATAGAATGAATGGGAAACATTACCCTTCCTTTAAACCTATCAAATTTTCTAGAAGTCCCGGGATTGCCAGCATCCTCTTTTAGAATCGTAAGACCTGTTTTTTGCAAAAATTCCAGCTGATATCCTTCTTTCAGGGCTGAATTGGTAAAAACGTCCCATTGGTCCAGGCTATAGCCCAATCCAAACTTTCTAATTATGTCATCTGTAAAACCGCGTTCTCGGAAATAACTAAGTCCAATTGCCTTTCCTAATTCTTTCTCCCAAAGGGTTTTCTCGAAATACTGTTGGGCATATTCCGAAACCAGATACATACTTTCTCGCTCATCGGCTTGTTCCTTCTGTTCATCAGTACGTTCAGTTTCTTCTATTTCAATATTGTATTTCCTAGCCAAATATTTAATAGCCTCGGGATAGGTAAAATGCTCGTGTTCCATGAGAAATGCAACAACATTTCCACCTTTGCCACTGCTAAAGTCCTTCCAAATCTGTTTTACGGGTGACACCATAAAACTTGGTGTGCGTTCATCCGTAAAAGGGCTTAACCCCTTAAAATTGGAACCAGCCTTTTTGAGTTGCACAAAATCCCCGATGACTTCCTCTAGCCGGGCAGTTTCATAAACTTGATCTATTGTAAATTTTGAAATCAAAGTGACGAACTATTTGAATTGTAAAAATAAGAAAATAGAATGCTTTAAAATAACGTATTTTTAGATTACAGTTCTATGGGGAAACATTATTTATAGTAAAACTAATTGAAATCTAATATGATCCTATTTTTTGGTATTCGGCCGGGGAAGACAAGAACAGTTAACATGAGTCATATAAAGTGTTCTCATTGTAATCAGTCCAATACACTTAGGGGTGAAAGTACACCTCATTTTTTTCACTTATTCTGGATTCCTATTTTTCGCGTATCTACACCTAAGGTAGTGCATTGTGATCATTGCAAAAAAGGATTCTATGAAGAAGAATTTACACCAGAAATGAAACGGAGCTTCGAAAAGCAAAACTAATTCTTAACAAAAATGAGTGTCTGTCTCAGGTAAATATAATTCTGGCTGATTATACCTGAGACAGAATTTCAAATCTTGCCGTTCTATATATCAAATCGGAGTCCAAGTGAAATATTCCTCTGTTCCTGGGATGGACTTTTGAAAATCGGATTTAGATCGTATTTAACATAGAGCAGAAACCAATCTACTCCAATGTAACCACTTAATCCATAGATAAAGGGATTACTGTTTAAACCGCCCTTAATCTTTGTTTTTTTACTAGAACCACTATCATTGTATTTCAACTTTTGGCGTGTCCCCATGTTAAAACCACCATATCCGCCAAGACCAATTCTAAACTGATGCTTTAAAGAATATTTTACATTATTATCAGAGATTCTTTTTCTCGACGGACCAAATTCAAAATGAATGGGTATAACCAGGTTGTCCAACTTAAGTTTTGATTTCCTAAGATCGAACGGAAATTCTTCCTGAACTGTTTCTCCTTCATCATTCACCACATAATAGAGGTTATTCTTTGATTTTAATCCATTAAACTGAAAGGAAAAACCGTAATGGATCCTCATAAAATTTGTTTTGTTAAATACCCTTGTTCGCCATGCCCAGCCAATTTCAAAAAACCTGCTTCCACCAACCTTATAAGGAGTATCATTCAAGGACTGACCTTCAATTATTGCATTATTCAAACCAAATGCAACAATAAGGTCTGAATAGGTACGCCTTCCATATTTTGACCAGCCATACTTGTTATCATTTATTTCCCATTCTTCATCGTCAATTCTTATGGTAAAACCATCATCATCATCATTCCCGGTATTATCCTCTTCCTGAGCCAGCACTTCTCCCTTATTGCGCTCCAGTAATGCAATTTCGTTGTCAATTATTGCTATTCTGTTCTCAATATTTAAAGCTCTTTTCCTGGCGGCTTCTTCTTTAAGTTTTTTTGCTTCTTCAGTGGTGATTGCACCATTTTCTGAGCGCTTATTAATGGCTTCTACTTCCCTTTTTAAAGCCTCTTTTTCTTCCTGTGTTATTTTTTCTTTCTGTTCTTTAAGTGCTTCTATCTTTTCTTTATAGTCTTCTTGATGGTCTTCCTGCGCCGCTATGGAATTGGAAATAAAACACATCAAAATAATAACGAAATAAGTGCTGATTGTTTTCATTTTGGTTTTGATTAATGATTGATGAATAAACTCTGTTAAGCTTTTTAAGTATAGTAAGAAGGTTCTAAGAACCTGATTAATACTAATTATTACGATCCGCCACAGCCGTCCTGACTTTTACAAAACCCGTTTTCAATTTTTCGAAAATCTGATCACGGAATGATTGATCCAGCTCTTCTTCTACCTGTGAAAGCAGAGCTGATGGGTTGATTGAATTATCAGAATTTGTAATTTTTTCTGCTAAAATTTCCCTTTGTGCCTGTCTTAAGAGCGAATCAATTTCCATATCCGATAGCTCTTTGTCTTTCCCTTCCATTTCATTCACCTGAGCCATTACCTCGGCAATTTTGGCATTAAAAAGTTCATCAGAATCTGAGTCCGGATTGTTTTGGGTGTTTTCTATTATGGGTTCTTGTGTATCTTCAACCAAAACCATCTCATGCTTTGATTGGGATTTTGGCACTTCATACCTGTTTTCTTTGTCTTCAGTTACCAATTTTTCTACAGTAGTCACTGCTTTTTCTGAAACAAGATCTGTCTCATCCTGTGGTAACACCCGTTCTGGTTCTATCACAGGTATTAAAGGTTTATCAACAATTTGAAACTCCTGCTCTAAAGCCTTATCATCTTTCCAAAAAAATAGTGCCGCTATCAGTAAAAAGCCGATAAACCCAGCCGCAATGCCATACCGGAGATATTTTCTTTTTTCTGGCATATAGTCATTCCCAAGCTCTTCTTTTATTTTATGCCAGGCCTCCTCTGAAGGATTAATTTTCCTCTTATCCAGAGAGTTTTTAATATGATTTTCAAATTTAGTGGGTTCCATAACCTAAAATACTTTGTTCTTTTAATTTATGCTGTAATATTCTTCTGGCCTTAAACAACTGAGATTTTGATGTGCTTTCTGAAATCCCAAGCATATTTGCAATTTCAGAATGTTTATACCCTTCAATAGCGAAAAGCATAAAGACCATTTTATACCCTTCTGGTAAATTGTCAATTAATTGTTGAATATATTCAACATCTAATGCTGATGGAATGGTAATCTGTTTTTGAGCGCTATATTCATAAACCTGCTCATCAAAGACAACAAATTGTTTTTTTCTTAGATAAGAGATAGATTCCCTAACCATTATTTGTCTGACCCAGCCTTCAAAGCTTCCTTCATGTCTAAATGAACTTAAACTTTTAAACACCTTAACAAAACCATTGATCATTACATCTTCAGCATAGTGCAGGTCTTTAATGTACTGCCTGCATACCCCAAGCATCTTGGGTGCATACTTTTCGTAGATACCCCTTTGCGCGTCGGGATGACCTGATATCGCCTTCCTGATCAGGGCTTTTTCATTATTGTAAAAGGAAATAATTTTCAAGCGTTTCATTTTGGTCCTCTGTATATAAAGACGTTTTCAAAATCAAAAACGTTGCCTGAGATCAGAATTTTATTCTAATTGACTTATGATTAGATAATAAAGCACTATTTTTTTCGATCCACAACATAACTTACTAATAATGTAAGTGCATCCTTATACTCCGAATTGGGGTAAGTATTCAAAAGATCCAGGGCATTATTTTTAAACTCATGCATTTTAGCTTCTGCATAAGACAGCCCTCCTTTTGCTTTAACCAGTGCGATTACTTCTTTAACCCGGGATTTGTCCTTATTGTAATTTTTTACCGAGTTAATAAGCCATTTTTTCTCTTTGGGAGTACTATGGTTAAGGGCATATATTAACGGTAGTGTCATTTTTTGCTCCTTTATATCAATCCCGGTAGGTTTACCTATTTTTTCTTCTCCATAGTCAAAAAGATCATCTTTAATCTGAAAGGCCATACCACAGAGTTCTCCAAATTTTCGAAAAGTTTCAACATCTGAACTCCCCGGTTTTACTGAACAGGCTCCAAGACTGCAACACGCCGCGATAAGGGTCGCTGTTTTTTGTCTGATGATTTCGTAATATACTTCCTCGGTAATATCTAATCTCCTGGCTTTATCAATTTGAAGCAATTCGCCCTCACTAATTTCGCGGATTGCGATTGAAATAATTTTTAATAAATCAAAATCTTCATGCTCAACGGAAAGTAACATGCCCTTTGAAAGCAAATAGTCCCCAACAAGCACTGCAATCTTATTTTTCCAAAGTGCGTTGATAGAGAAAAAACCTCTTCGCTTATAACTATCATCTACTACATCATCGTGGACCAGAGATGCTGTATGTATCAATTCTATTACCGATGCTCCCCGATATGTCCGTTCATTGACAACACCGTTATTCACCAGCTTTGCCGTAAGAAAAACAAACATTGGCCGCATTTGCTTTCCTTTACGGTTTACAATATAGTAAGTAATCCGATTAAGAAGTGCCACTTTTGTTGACATGGAATCACGAAACTTTCTTTCAAAAAGTTCCATTTCTTCATTGATCGGTTCAGTTATTTGCGCGACAATTTTCAATAGAATTGATTTTACCAATGATGGACGATAAATTTAGGGAAAATAACAAGGAGAACGACGTGAGAATTAAGAAATAAGAAGATACTGGCAGTACGTCATCCGGGCTAGTTTTATTATTCTGAAATTCGCCCATGGAAAATCCGTTGATCAACTTGCATTTTATAAAGATTTATTCGCCAGTTGTCCGCAGGCTGCATCAATATCTTTTCCCCTTGATCGTCGCACTGTAACAACAATTCCATTACGCTCCAGGGTTTCCACATAATTATTAACTGCAGCATTAGATGCCTGCTTAAAGTTAGAATCATCTATAGGGTTATACTCTATGAGGTTCACTTTTGAAGGTGCAAATTTGCAAAATGCCACGAGGGCATTTATATCTTTTTCACTATCGTTAATCCCCTCCCACACCACATATTCGTAGGTAATCCGACTCTTTGTTTTAGAATACCAATAGATCAAAGAATCCCTCAAATCCTTCAGGTTAAATGTTGCATTAAAAGGCATTATTGATGTCCGGACCTCTTCGATAGCTGAATGAAGAGATACTGCTAGTTTAAATTTAACCCCCTGATCGGCCAGCTTCCTAATCATTTTTGGAACTCCCGAAGTAGAAACAATTATCCGTTTTGGAGACATTCCAAGGCCTTCGGGTGAAGTTATTTTGTCTATTGCCTTTAGAACATTATTATAATTCATTAGCGGTTCACCCATTCCCATAAAAACAATATTGCTTAAGGGTCTGTTGAAATAAAGTTCGCTTTCATTATTGATGGCGACCACCTGATCATATATTTCATCAGGATTAAGGTTCCTCATCTTCTTTAATCTGGCGGTGGCACAAAATTTACAATCCAGACTGCATCCCACTTGAGAAGAGACGCAAGCGGTGGTCCTGTCTTTGGCTGGAATAAGTACAGATTCTACCACCAAGCCATCGTGTAACCGGACTGCATTCTTAATTGTGCCGTCGGAGCTTTTTTGTAATTGATCTACCTTTATATGATTAATCACAAAATTCGCTTCCAATTTTTGGCGCGTATCTTTAGAGATATTCGTCATTGCATCAAATGAATGCGCTGATTTTTGCCATAACCATTCATAAACCTGATTTCCCCGAAAAGCTTTATCTCCCTGATCCTGGAAAAAATCACGAAGTTGCTCTTTGGTAAGGGCACGGATATCTTTCTTCTTTGCAACCATTGTTTAAGCGAAAAAATCCTGCCGCACCTTTATGGTAAAAGGTTTTGGCAGGATTCTCTATTTTTTTATAACATTGTTTATATGATAAGCATAGCATCTCCATAGGAATAAAAGCGATATCCCTCAAGTATTGCTTCTTTGTAAGCCCTTTTCATTAGGTCATGCCCCATAAAAGCAGAAACCATCATCAATAGGGTAGACTTTGGCAAGTGAAAATTAGTTACCATGGCATTGGCAATACTAAAGTCATAAGGTGGAAAAACAAATTTATTGGTCCAACCGTTATACGTGTTCAGAGTATGTTCTGATGAAACGGCACTTTCGAGACCTCTCATTGCAGTTGTTCCCACTGCACATATTCTTTTCTTGTTCTTTTTCGCTGAATTCACAATCTCTGTAGCCTTTTCCTCTATAACCAATTCCTCACTATCCATTTTATGTTTGGACAGATCCTCTACTTCCACAGGATTAAAGGTTCCCAGCCCAACATGGAGCGTGAGTTCTGCAAAATCCACACCTTTTATTTCCAATCTTTTTAATAAATGTTTGGAAAAATGAAGCCCTGCAGTTGGTGCGGCAACAGCACCTTCGTACTTCGCATATATGGTTTGATACCGTGATTCATCTTCGGGTTCAACATCTCTTTTAATATATTTTGGAAGGGGAGTTTCACCAAGCTCTCTTAATTTCCTTCTGAAGTCGGTATAAGATCCATCATAAAGAAAACGGAGTGTTCTTCCTCTTGAAGTAGTGTTATCTATAACTTCAGCCACTAAACTCTCATCTTCCCCGAAGTATAACTTATTTCCAATTCTGATCTTCCTTGCAGGATCAACCAAAACATCCCATAATCGTTGCTCTTCATTGAGTTCCCTAAGTAAAAACACTTCTATCCTGGCACCTGTTTTTTCCTTATTACCATATAACCTGGCAGGAAATACTTTGGTGTTATTTAATACCATAACATCGCCTTCATCAAAATAATCAATAAGGTCCTTGAACATTTTGTGTTCAATTTTACCGGTATCTTTGTGAACTACCATTAATTTGGATTCATCCCTGTGCTCCGCAGGATACTCTGCCATGAGATCATTTGGTAATTCAAAACTAAAGTGTGATAATTTCATATGTGAATTTTAATTCGCCTTTTGCGGCTGCAAATATACAATCCTGAAGTAGGGCTTGTCAAGTAAATGCAGTATTAAATACTATTCTTGATTTCTTATTTTAAATCCGAGATGTTCCAGGTCTTCCCAAAAATCCGGATATGACTTGGATACCACTTCCGCGTCATTAATCGCTATTTCTTCTTTTAACGCGAGTGGACTAAACGCCATGGCCATTCTATGATCATTATAAGTATCTATAGCCACCCCTTTTTTTATCCCATCAGAAGGTTCCAGAGAAAGCATGCTATTAGTTACAGAAATAGCTGCCCCTAATTTTGAAAGTTCCTTTTTAAGGGCCACCAGCCTGTCTGTCTCTTTGATTTTCAGGGTGTGTAAACCGCTAAGATGGCATCGTATTCCCATACCAAAACATGTCACGGCTATAGTCTGGGCTAAATCAGGAGCGTTTGTCAGGTCGTAATGTACATCCTTTTTTAAACCAATTTTACTTTTTGAGAGCGTGATACTGTCCTTCTTAAATTCAGTATTAACCCCAAAATCCTTATAAAGTTCTTTGAGAATGGAGTCGCCTTGAAGGCTGTCTTTCCGATACGAGGACAACGAAATTTTTGTGCCTATATCGCTAAGTGCTGCAATACTGTAATAATATGAGGCTGAACTCCAATCAGATTCCACCGTTAAAGTCAATTCACCCACAGATCTTTTGGGAAGAACGGTAATTATATTGCCATCAAAAGAGCTCTCAACACCTATTTGGCCCAATAAGCCAAGGGTCATTTTTATATAGGGAACCGAAGTAATATTTCCTATCAATTCCAATTGAAGCCCTCGTTCCAATCCCGGTGCAATAAGCAATAAAGAAGAAATGTACTGACTACTAATATCTGCCGGAAGTTTTACTTTCGCTTTGCTCAACGTTCTCCCGTTAATTCGTAATGGTGGATAATTCTCATTCTTTAAATAAGTTATGTCTGCTCCTAAAGACTTCAGAGCATCCACCAATATTTTTATTGGTCTTTCCTGCATTCTTTGTGAACCGGTGAGGGTAACGTGTTTACCTTCATGAGATGCAAAATAAGACGTCAAAAAACGCATAGCTGTTCCGGCATGGTGGATATCAACTTCTCCTTCATTAACTTGTATTCCTTTCTTCATGACAGCTGCGTCATCAGAATTCGAAAGGTTTTTTATTGAAATCCCGGGATAACAAGCTTTAAGTAATAACAACCTGTTGGATTCACTCTTGGAACCCGTAATCTTAATGTGGGATTTCAATAGCTTATCCGATGGGCCAGAGAGATATAATTTCAATTTGGTATTGTTTTTAAGAGGAAATCAAAGATACTACTATTTCAATTTTTCATTGTTTTGATGCCTGTCGTGATCCCGCCTAGCTTTCATATCCAGTTTACGGTCAAAAGCCTCCTGCAGATCAATTCCTGTTTGATTAGCCAGGCACAGAACGACGAAGAGAACATCGGCCAATTCCTCGCCCAAATCCTTTCCTTTATCCGACGGTTTTTCACTTTGCTCCCCATACCTCCTGGCGATAATACGTGCTACCTCGCCAACTTCTTCTGTAAGCTGAGCCATGTTCGTTAATTCGTTAAAATAGCGAACACCATGATCTTTAATCCAATTATCTACAGCCAATTGTGCATTTTCAATATTCATAAGTCCTTATTTTTTGTATCAAACAATATGGTAACAGGGCCATCATTCACCAGGGAAACTTTCATATCCGCACCAAAAACCCCTGTTCCTATCTTCTTTCCTAAATCTGTTTGCATCTGCTTTATAAAAGCTTTATAAAGAGGAATAGCAATATCTGGTTTGGCAGCCCTAACATATGAAGGTCTATTGCCTTTTTTGGTCGAGGCGTGTAACGTAAACTGACTTACAACAATAGCATCTCCATCAGTATCCATTAATGACAGATTCATAATCCCATTGGCATCGTTAAATATTCTGAGGTTTACAATTTTTTTTGACAGCCATAAGATATCATCAGATGTATCAGCATCTTCAATACCGAGCAATATCATAATACCCGATTCAATTTGGGAAATTATCTCACCATCCACCCGGACACTTGCTGAGGAAACTCTTTGCAATACTGCTTTCATAAGTCCTCATAATTATCCATCCTATAGGTATCCTCATCACCAGAAACGATCTGTACATAACTCCTATATCTGCTCCATGACACCTCATCTTTTTCCAAAGCTTCTTTGACAGCACATTTCGGCTCATCCAAATGCAGGCAATTATTAAACTTACAATTACCCTTTAACCTGAAAAATTCCGGAAAATAATCTCCAATTTCATCCTTATCCATGTCCACAACACCAAATCCTTTGATACCCGGAGTATCAATTATTCTTGCCCCGAATTCCAGATCATACATTTCTGCAAAGGTTGTAGTATGTTGACCTTGATAGTGTTGATCAGAAATTTCAGTGGTCTTTATATTAAGACCGGGTGCAATGAAGTTTATTAGTGTGGATTTTCCCACCCCTGAATGTCCGGCAAACATGCTTGTATGTTCCTTCATCAAGTCTTTTACTTTATCAATATTTTTTCCGGTTTTTGCAGAAATCCCAATACAAGTATAACCAATTTGCCTGTACAAGGAAGCTAAATATTTTACTTCCGATAACTCATTTTCATTATATATATCAACCTTATTAAAAAGAAGTACGGCTTTTATATCATAGGCTTCCGAGGTTGCAAGAAAACGGTCGATAAAAATGGTGTAAGTTTTTGGATTCTTAAGGGTAATCAATAAAAAAACCTGATCAATATTGGCAGCTATGATATGAGTTTGTTTGGATAACTTAACTGATTTCCTGATTATGTAATTCTTACGTTCCTCAATTTCAGATATTACACCAAATAACTCGTCTCCAACTTCCTCCACTTTAAAAACCACCCTGTCACCAACTGCGATTGGATTGGTGCTTTTTATTCCCTTAAGACGGAATTTTCCTTTAATCCGACATTCATAAATATCTCCATCATCAGTCTTAACTGTATACCAGCTTCCAGTGGACTTATAAACAATTCCATGCATAAATGTTTGTCTTTCAATACAAAGAAACGAATTACTTTAATTTGGAACGGAATTTTTGTTTCGGTAATTCCCAATTTATCACTTCCACTGCATTTTTTTGCACTAAAAAACCGGCAAATACAGATTGCCGGTTCTATTTATAACCTTTTTATATTAGTCTTTGAAAACAATTCTACCTCCCGCTAAAGTGGTTTTGTTGACATCCTTTGGATTACCATAAACATATACATCTCCTCCTGCCTTTACATCGATATCCAATTTCTTTGTAGCATGAAGCTTTGCCTCACCTCCAGCCGAAATTTTGACGCTGGCTACTTCCGTTAATAGTTCTTTCCCTTCAAATACACCTCCTGTATTCAAAACAATAATTTGATTTTTTGCCAATCCTGACGCCTCAATTATTCCTCCGGTAACGGCTTTCATTTCAACGTTCACAACATCCATCCCAATTTTTATTTGCGCCCCTTCCTGAGCCCTTATCTCTATCTTCTCTTTTTCAACAAGTTCATTACAAACAATCTTAGACCCTTCATTTCCGTCAATAGTGCGTAAATCTGTATAATATACTTCCACAAAAGTATCTTCGCCCCGGAATTTTTTATCTAATTCCATCCGCAATTTTAAGATCCCATTCTTGTTTACGAATTTTATATCATAGACGTTATGACCCTTAATGGAAATTCTATTATTGTCCGACTTAATAAGGTTCACTTCAATCAGGTCATAAACCTTTATTTCGTGGAAATCACCAACCTCTTTATCCAGAATAGTTTGTGAAAAGGAATTAAAAGCCATAAATATGAAGCATAGTGTCAATATTTTTTTCATCTTTTGAAGTGTTAATGGTTTTTATAAAGACTTTGCCAATTAAGTTTTGTTACACTTTGAATGTTTATTTTTTAATTGACTTTAAAGCTCAAGGAGATTAGCTATTATATTATTTCACTAAGGATTCTGAAGCTTTTATTATTTTTTCCTGATGGTTAATGGATTCCTGGTGAATGGCCTTAAACATTTTGAGGACAAATTCCTCGCTAAGCCCTTTGGATTCTCCTTCGAGTATCATTTTACCCAAAATAGCATTCCATCGATTGGTTTGAAGTACGGCAACGTTTCGCTGTTTCTTCAGTTCCCCGATTCCATCAGATACTTTCATCCTTTTAGCAAGTGTATCTATTAGCTGATTATCGATGATATCTATTTGTGCCCGAAGATTACTAATTTTTTGGTTATAATCTGCTTCCTCATCTGTTTCTTTTCTGATCTTTAAATCTTCCATGATTTGAATTAGCCTTTTTGGTGTCACTTGCTGTGCAGCATCACTCCAGGCATTATCCGGATCATAATGCGTTTCGATCATTAGACCATCAAAATTAAGGTCGAGAGCAGTCTGTGAAATATCAAAAATCATATCCCGATTTCCACTAATATGTGATGGATCATTGATAAGAGGCAGATCAGGAAATTTTGTTTGAAGTTCAATGGCCATTTGCCATTCGGGAATGTTGCGGTATTTGGTTTTTTCATAGGTCGAAAAACCACGGTGAATTACCCCTAAATGCTTGATATTTGCCTTTGACAATCTTTCTACTGCACCTAACCACAAGGACAGGTCCGGATTGACAGGGTTTTTCACCAGAACAATCTTATCTGTGCCTTCTAAGGCGTCTGCAATTTCCTGGACTATAAAAGGGCTTACAGTAGACCGGGCGCCTATCCAGAGTAGATCCACATCATGTTCCAAGGCAAGATCCACATGAGTTTTATTGGCGACTTCAGTTGCTGTCTTAAGTCCGGTTTCTTCCTTTACTTTTTGTAACCATTTTAGACCTATTGCTCCTACGCCCTCAAAGTTGCCAGGCCTGGTTCTAGGCTTCCAGATACCTGCTCTATAATAATTTACATCAGTATCTTTAAGCTCATGAGCTATTCCCAATACCTGATCTTCAGTTTCTGCACTACACGGTCCTGCAATTACCAGCGGATGTGGTAACTTCATGTCATCTAACCATGATCTTAGTTTTTTCGAATTCTCCATTATTATCTGTCTTTGTTATTTTGTGGTATTCCTTTTAAAATTGCTTTTATCTTATTCGTATTATCCATTTCATTATATATGCCTTCAAAATTATCGTCTAATAGCTTTTGTTTAAAATCTTCCAGATTTTGAATATATTCATCCAGAGTCTCTACAACATTTTCTTTGTTCTGTTCGAAGATAGGCGTCCACATAGCCGGTGAACTTTTAGCCAATCTCACCGTACTTTCAAAACCACTGCCCGCCATATCAAATATGTCGCGCTCATTTTTCTCCTTTTCGATCACCGTTTTTCCTAGCATAAAAGAACTAATATGTGAAAGATGAGAAACATACGCAATATGCTTATCATGAGCCTCAGGATTCATGTATCTTATGCGCATACCTAACCTACTAAAAATACTTAATGCGCGTTCCTGAAGCTTAAATGCCGTTTTTTCAACTTCACAAATTATGTTTGTTTTGCCTTCGAACAAACCTGAAATTGCTGCGGAAGGCCCGGAAAATTCCGTTCCGGCAATAGGGTGTGAAGCCAAAAAGTTCCGTCTTCTTTTATGATTTATTATCCTTCTGCATATTTCTGATTTTGTTGATCCTGCATCTATTACCAGGGTATCGTCATTTATCGCATCTAATAATTTTGGAAGTTCATGTACAATAGCGTCTACCGGGATACTAATATAAAGGACATCAGCCTCTGCCAATTCCTTTGCACTTGCAATCCCATCTATCAATTCTAGCTCTATAGCTTCTTTAAGGTGGGCGTCACTTGCATCTATTCCATAGATTGATATTTCCGGATAATGGGATCTTAAATCCCTGGCCAATGAGCCACCAATTAATCCGATACCTACGATTACAACATTCATACTTCCAATTTAACTTCTTTTACCCCTATCTGATTTTCCCACAATAAATTAACCTTCATATATACTTCTTCCGTGGGTCAAAATCTTTGGATTGCCTCTTGAATCTTTTCTTCAGTTACACAAAGTGAAAACCGAATATAGCCCTCACCATTGCTTCCAAATATGGTCCCTGGTGCAATAAAAATATTTTTATCCTGCAATATTTGATCTATAAAAGCCTCTGAATCCGCTGATCCATTGGGCAGTTTCGCCCATACAAACATGCCCACGGCATTGGTGTCATAAGTGCATTGCAGTTTATCCGCCAACTGATACATCAACTTTCGGCGGGATTCATAGATCTTATCCAAGTGAAAAAACCATTCTTTTCCACTCTTTAATGCTTCTATAGCACCTTTCTGAATCCCATAAAACATTCCGGAATCCATATTACTTTTTACTTTTAATATTGCATCCAGATTGAGTTTGCTTCCTAAAACCATACCAACTCTCCAGCCCGCCATATTGAAAGTCTTACTGAGGGAATTAAGTTCCAAAGCCGTCTCAGAGGCTCCTTTTACACTTAAAATACTCAATGGATTCTTACTTAATACAAAGCTGTAAGGATTGTCATTTACCAATAAGATGCTATTTTTTTTTGCGAAGGTAACCAATGCTTCCAACTGCAAAGAACTTGCAGTAGCACCTGTAGGCATATGGGGGTAACTTACCCACATGATTTTTACTTTAGACAGGTCTTCCTTCCCTAGTTTCTCTAAATCAGGAAACCATCCGTTTGCAGCAAGCAGGTCATATTGCCTTGGAATAGCTCCAACAAGCTTTGTGACCGCAGTATATGTTGGGTAACCAGGGTTGGGAATCAAGACTTCATCCCCCTGGTTTAAAAAGGCCATGCTAATATGCATGATCCCCTCTTTTGAACCCATTAGCGGCAATATCTCCGAAGACGGGTCTACATCAACATTAAATTTTTCCTTGTAAAAGTGAGCAATGGTTTCTCTTAATTCTGGAAGCCCCTGATAACTTTGATACTGATGTGCACCTGCATGCCTTATTGACTCCTGAAAAGAAGAGATTACAGCTTCGGATGGGGGAAGGTCCGGGCTACCTATCCCTATATTTATTATGGGCTTACCCGAAGCAGCCATACTTCTGACTTCCCTCAATTTTATAGAGAAATAGTACTCCTCTACTGTTTGTAAACGATCAGCCGTTTGTATCATAAACGCGCATTTTTATATTCACCCAAAACTTTAAAATCTTCAGACATAATATCTAATAAGGATTTGGCTTTTTCAAAATGATTATAACTATCAAAAGTAATATCCACAAAAAATGCATATTTCCATGGCGTTTCAATAATAGGCAACGATTGTATTTTAGTTAAATTTAAATTACAATCGCTCATAACATTTAAAACGGTCGCCAGACTACCTCTTTTATGATCTGTAACAAACCTTATCGAGGCTTTGTTGATCACTTCTTTCGGAAGTTCTTTATTTTTTGTTTTGACGATAATAAATCTTGTGGAATTATTTTTAATAGTTTGAATTTCAGGTGCAATGACTTTTAAATCATAAAGTTCTGCAGCTACTACAGGTGCAATGGCTGCTATACCCACTAAACGCTTTTCCTGAATTTGCTTCGCCGTTTCTGCCGTATCCACATCTTCAACCATTTTAATATGCGGTTGTGTCTTTAAATATTCCCTGCATTGTAACAGGGCCATAGGGTGTGAGCGTACTTCCTTTATTTCGGACAGTTGCTGCCCTTCCAAAGCCATAAGATTATGATGAATATTGAGATAATGTTCACCAATAATGTGCAAATTATTGTGGTAAACCAAAGCATAGTTCGGAATAATAGAACCTGCAATTGAATTTTCTATGGCCATTATGCCTTTATCAGCCTTTTTGTTCAGTAATTGGTCTACCAATTTATGAAACGACAGGCATTCAACTAAATCTATATCATTCCCAAAGTAATTCAAAGCTACCTGGTGATGATTAGACCCTTTAATTCCCTGTATGGCTATTTTAAGACCCATTTGGTTAAACTACTAACAAAAAAAAATCCCGTATTTCACGGGACCTCATTTGATATATTTTTCACAATAATCTAAAACAGTCCCATGCTTCTTTTAAAAAAGAAGTAAAAATAGAAACCGTTCCAAAAATAATTGCTTGTCATTTTCTTTTAATTATAGGACTAAGGTAAATATTAAATTTAAAAATTAAAGTTTATAAATATCTTTTTCTGAATATTCACCATATTGAACAATTCTTTGCGGATAATTTTTTTAATATTATTTTTTTTTGAGAATTTGTCATTGCCTGAGAGCAAGGAAAACTTGTTAAGCATATACAATCCTTACAAAGTCGTTAAAAATATTCCAAGTTAATTCGGGCTTAAGTGCGCAATGTTTATTTTTACTGAAAATATTTTACATGTCGTTAAAGGTTAAAAATATCTCCAAGAGTTATGGTGCGCAAAAAGCACTAAAGGGTGTGTCCTTTGCCATTCAGAAAGGTGAGATTGTAGGTTTCCTGGGGCCAAATGGTGCAGGAAAATCTACTATGATGAAGATTCTGACAACGTATAGTAAAGCAGACGATGGTGAAGCCTATGTAAACGAATTTGATGTAAATTCCCAGTCAAGGCAAGTACAAAAAAGCATAGGTTATTTACCCGAGCATAACCCACTTTACAAAGACATGTATGTAAAGGAATATTTGGCTTTTAATGCAGAAGTTTATAAAACATCTAAAAGTAGAATCCCTACTGTAATTGAACAAACCGGTTTAGGTGGAGAAGCACATAAGAAAATCGGGGCATTGTCCAAGGGATACCAGCAACGTGTGGGGCTTGCCTCTGCCTTATTGCACGATCCTGATGTACTTATCCTGGATGAACCTACCACGGGACTGGACCCCAATCAACTCATTGAAATAAGAAAACTTATTAAACATATTAGTAAAGAAAAGACCATTTTGTTATCCACACATATCATGAAAGAAGTGGAAGCGGTTTGTGACCGGGTGCTTATTATCAATGAAGGCGTCCTGGTAGCCGATAAAAAACTTGCAGATCTAAGAGAAGAAAATGAACAAATAATAGAAGTTGAGTTTGATTATCGAGTGGAAGAAGCTTTCCTTAACAAACTTCCCCATGTCCTAAAAGTAGAAAACACTGGTGGCTTCGTGTATGAAATTACCTTTGGGACTTCCAAAGATATGCGCTCTGTAGTTTTTGATTTTGCACATGATAATCAACTCAAAACACTACAACTTAGTCGAAAAAATAAAAATCTCGAAAGCCTGTTCACCGAATTGACCGCTACTTAAATCAGCCCAGCAATTCAGTTGAGAGAAAAACATCTATAATACTATCCAATTCCATCTGCACTTTGGGATCCGTACAGTTAATTAATATTGCGATTACTATTTCCTGTTGGGGGTAAATATAAAAATTAGAATAGCCGCCAACTCCATTACCAATATGTCCATAATAGGGTCGTCCTTTATTATCAAAACTCGACTGCCATCCAAGACCATAATAGGTAGGGGTATCCCCTATTTTCTGTGATGTGATAAATTCATCAACTACAGTCTCATTGACAATTTTCTTATCCAAATAGGCTTTCCCGAGTTTAGCAAGATCTGCCGAAGTAGATAGATAACCCCCTCCGGCTAGTTTATACAAATTGTTCACCGCTACCGCAGGTTTAAACCCCGATGCTTTTCTCGTGTAAAAAGTGGCCCAATTACTATTCCGATCATGTGGAGATTCGGGATAGGTATTAAAAAGACCCAAAGGCTTTAAAACGTTTTGTTCAACATATTCTGCAAATGGGATTGCACTCACTTCCTGCATCGCCAGGGACACTAAAACCCAATCGTAGCTGGTATAAAAATAATCTGAACCAGGTTTGAAAAGCAATTCATCATCTTTAAAAATATCTATACTTTCCTTGATGTCCAAAGGGAGGTTCAGGGCATATTCTTTTCCCCGATATCCCCGTAAGCCAGCAGTATGACCCGCCAATTGACGAATAGTAAAATCTTCTGATTTTTTGGGATAATAAGGCACATAATCATAAAAAGATGCGTCTAAATTCAATATCCCTTCTTCAACCATATGAGCCAGAGCTGTGGCTGCAATTGGCTTTGAAGCGCTGGCTATTCTAAATATTGTTTTTAAAGGATCCACCGGTATCCTGGTTTCAATATGGGCAAAACCATACCCTCTTTGTAAAAGGACTTGATTGTTTTGCTCAACAGAAATAGACAAACCAGGCACCTTATTTTGCATTACGAGCGCGTTTAACATTTTATCTGCCCTAGTAAACGCGTTAAGCATAGTATCTTTCTTCAATTGTATTTATTGTCCTAAAAAATTCATTTTTAGCATCTTAACAGGAGGCGTCTCTAATCATTAAATAGTAACCTGCCTTTATAAATTTCATCCACTTCTATATTGTCCGGACGGTTATAACTAATAACATCACCTACACCTCGAATTGTACCTCTTAGTGATTCCTGGGGATTAATAAGTATATCGTTGCTTCCCCTATGATTGACCGTTACATTTTGCACAATCAATGACTCTGCCTCAATCCTGGAATCTCCTGCTGCGACCACCACACTTAAATCTACTGAATTTCCTCTCAACTTAAAATATGCAATCCCGTTAACTACTACATTAATGCGCTGTGAATCCAATTCCAAATCAAACTCACCATCGGTCGTCAGGTTTTCAGGGTCATTAAAGCTTTCAGAAATCAATTTAATTTCAGGATAGGTCAGCACTCCATCGCTGATTGTAGAAAAACCTGTATTACTTCGGATCTCGGTAATATCCGGGGCGGTGACATAAAACGTGGTAACTCCGTATGGTCTAAAAAAGTTACAGTTATTGTTATCGTTTAAACTTAAGGTCCCGTCTGTGACTCGGGCACTTACTTCATTCCTCAAAAATTTTCCGGTTTCAACTTCCACCAACGGTGTATTTCCTTCTTTAAGTACCAGTTTAACATTTTCATTTACTACTATTTTTGTGAAGTTTTCTACCGGAATTACTTCCCGAATAGAATCCCCTGCATTTTGAAAGCAATCGGGCACATTATCCCCGTTACAACCCATAAAAAAGATGAACCCGACATAAACAGGAATCCACCGTAGTGTATGTTTCAATTGCTTCATTTTCTAGCTATTAGCAGTAATTGTAAGTTATTTATTCTTTTCATAATCGTATTCCGAATCCAAATTCTACAGCTTCGGCTTTCGCACCGTGAGATTTTAAGGTCATTGCTCCATGTATTTTTTTGCCAAAATAGTATTTCAAACCAATTCGATTGTAAACCCGCCCCTCAAAATCGAAGGGGTAATAAACATAATAGCCCAGTTGGGCTATAGCACTTAATTTAGAAATATACAGTTCATATCCCAGGAACATTCCTACTCTTTTATAATCCGTATCGGGATCAACATTTGATTCTGGAAAAGATGTAGCCTGAAAGCTAATTAATTCCTTGAGAAAATTGGAAAAGAACAGATCTGCACCCAATTGTAAACCACTCTTTCTGGAAAGGCGTTTATCCGCATAAGCCGAGAAAATATAGAAGGGGAATTGTCCCGAATTAACCACATCACTTTCATTAATACCTGTTCTAAATACAAGATTGGCTCTAATGGGTTCTTTAATCTTTTCCTTCTTTTGTTTTTTTATATAAACTATCTCTTCATTTCCGTTAAAATCGTAAACAAGCCCTGCGTTAAAGGCAAAAGTATTCGTTGAGGTATTAGGTGCTTTCACATTAGCATTAGAGTAATGAATAATTGAAATTCCCGCCTTAAAACCCAAACCTTTTAATATCTGTTCCTTATGATAATTAAGCATAAAAAAAGTGGTACTCATAATATGTGATCCATATGCGTTATTCCTGAAATTATCATTCTTATCATATGGGTTGGTATTGTATGCTAAACCCTGACCGATTCTGAACTGCATGTTCCGTTTAAAGAAGTAAAAATTATAATGCAGGTATAAACTATAGTTATCACCCAAAGTTTTATTTTTCATACCCTGATAAATAAAAGAAATACCGGTATCGGGGTAATTATATTCCTGATGCCATTCTTCAGATCCGAAATTTTTCTTGTTGAACCCAAGAATGACGCCTGCAGGGTGTTCATTTATCAAATGAGAAATATCTGTGTTGTGAAGGATAATAGAACCATAAAAGGGATTGGCATCTACTGTAAACCTCTTAGATGTTTCATCTTTTTGGGAAAAACACCATAAACAGGAAAGCAAGCAGGCATAAAATAATCTGGTGTCCATTGGGTGTAAAAATAACAAATAAAACAAGTAATCAAATCTTGAAGTGAGAGGTCTGCATAAAGAAATTAAATGTACTAAACCTTACCAAAACCTCAGGGAATTAGCACAGCGATAAGAATAACAAAACTATCAAAAATCATAAATCCCTTCAAAAAAAGGACTTTTATTAAAATACCGCCTCAGCAATAGCTTTAATATTAGTTGATTTGCCCATAGAATAATAATGAAGTACGGGTACTCCCGCCTCCTTTAATTCTTTTGACTGTTCAATGGCCCATTCAATCCCTACTTGCCGTACTTCTTTATTGTCTTTACACTTTTCAACGGCATCAATCAAATCTTGAGGAATGTCAATCCTAAATACCTGAGGCAATAATTGTAAATGCCTTTTAACGGCAATTGGTTTTATCCCGGGAATTATTGGAACGTTAATACCCATATTTCTTGCTGCTTCAACAAAATGAAAAAACTTTTTATTATCAAAAAACATTTGGGTTACCACGTAATCTGCACCAAGTTCAACTTTTTTCTTCAGCCATTTTAAATCTGTTTGTAAAGAAGGTGCTTCCATATGCTTTTCGGGATAACCGGCTACACCAATACAAAAATCAGCACAATAATCTGTCTCAACTACTTCATGTAAATACTGCCCGCAATTTAGATTATGTATTTGTTGAACCAGTTCTGATGCATACACGTGACCCCCTTTTGAGGGTTCAAAATATTTCTCCTCCTTCATTGCATCTCCTCTTAGGGCCATAATATTGTCTATCCCCAGATAGTGACAATCAACTAACAAATATTCTGTTTCTTCCCTGGTAAATCCTCCACAAAGGACATGCGGTATGGTATCCACATCATACTTGTGCTTTATTGACGCACAAATTCCAACCGTACCCGGCCTCATACGCGTCAGTTTCTTATCTAAAAGTCCATCCTTGTCGATGTAGATATATTCTTCCCGAGAAGTGGTGACATCTATAAAAGGAGGATTGAAATCCATTAAAGGATCTATGTTGTCATATAGCTCTTTTATGTTTCTTCCTTTAACCGGAGGAATAATTTCAAAGGAGAACAGCGTTTTCCCTTTTGCCTTCACAATATGTTCCGTAACTTTCATTTTACACGCCGATTTTCAATTTATTTTATTTAAAATCTTAAAGGATGCTCACTTATTTATCAGCTAGATTTGGGGCCAGCCATTTCCTGGCATTACTTATCTCGATTTGCTTTCTCGTGGCATAATCTTTTAACTGGTCCTCAGTTATTTTACCCAGTCCAAAATATCGTGATTCCGGATGTGCAAAATAATACCCGCTGACACTGGCTGCCGGAAACATAGCAAGGTTTTCGGTCAATTTTACGCCAATCTTATTATCTACATCCAGTAATTCCCATATAGTTTGTTTTTCGGTATGATCCGGACATGCCGGATAGCCCGGTGCCGGTCTTATTCCCACATACTCCTCTTTGATTAAATTCTCATTGGATAGCTGCTCCTTTGTCGCATATCCCCAATATTTTGTGCGTATTTCCTTATGCAAATACTCCGCAAAAGCCTCAGCTAATCTATCTGCTAATGCTTTGATCATAATAGCATTATAATCATCCAGTTCCTTCTCATATTTTTCTGCTAACTCAGCAGTACCAAAACCTGCCGTGACGCAAAAACAACCCATATAATCCTGTTTCCCAGATTCCTT
This sequence comes from uncultured Eudoraea sp., assembly GCF_947258925.1. Lineage (GTDB taxonomy): Bacteria > Bacteroidota > Bacteroidia > Flavobacteriales > Flavobacteriaceae > Eudoraea. The sequence goes on from NZ_CAMYKG010000002.1 coordinate 45,536, forward strand.
GGGAGCAACGAAATCTGCCAAAGCCAAATGAGGAACACCAGATTTTTTCTTGGATTGCTGTCGCAAGGTTCTAAAAATGAAATGCTTATTCGTTTCATTTATAGCAGACATTTCTGGATTAGAAGAATGCACTCTTACTTCAATATCATCATGATTAATTGTATTTGCTGAAAAAATTCCAAAAACCGCCCTGGCCTTCAATAATTTCTCCTCAAATATCTTTTGGAGCATCAACTGCGCATCTTTAAAAAGCTCCGAAGCCTGTGTGCCTACAATTTCATCACTTAAGATTGCCGGATATTTTCCATGAAGATCCCAACTCCTAAAAAATGGGGTCCAGTCAATAAAATCTTCCAGGATCGGGAGATCTAATTCGTCAATAACCTTGATCCCTAACTCTTTGGGTTTTATGATTTCGGAAAGTTCCCAATCTATTTGGAATTTATTCTTTCTTGCTTCCTCCAAACTTAAATATTCTTTTTGCTTCCCCCTACTGAGAAATTTCTCCCTGAAAACAGAATAGTCGGTTTTTATATTTGCTTTATAAGCATCGGCTGATTCTTCCTTCAGAAGATCCCCCATTACCGTAACGGCCCTGGAGGCATCATTTACATGCACCACTGAAGCGCTGTAATGTGGATCAATCTTTACAGCAGTATGAGCCTTACTGGTTGTTGCTCCTCCAATGAGCAGGGGTATTTTAAATCCTTGGCGCTCCATTTCACGAGCCAGATGTACCATTTCGTCCAGAGATGGTGTGATTAAACCACTTAACCCTATTACATCTACCTGTGCTTCTTTGGCTTTTTGAATTATTTTTTCGGGAGGTACCATTACACCCAAATCAATAATCTCATAGTTATTACAAGCTAAAACTACGCTTACAATATTCTTACCAATATCATGTACATCACCTTTTACAGTTGCCATAAGGATTTTACCGGCCAACTGCGATTTATTGTCTTTATCTTCTTCAATGTAGGGCAGTAAATAAGCCACAGCCTTCTTCATTACCCTTGCAGATTTAACTACTTGTGGGAGGAACATTTTTCCACTGCCGAAGAGATCACCAACAACATTCATCCCGGTCATTAAATAACCTTCTATGACTTCTATAGGCTTAGAGACAGCCAATCGAGCCTCTTCAACGTCATTCAGGATGTATTGATCTATTCCTTTTACCAAAGCCCTGGTAATCCTATCCTGAAGCGGTTCATTTCGCCAGGATAAGTCTACTTTGTTATCCTTTGCCTTTCCCACTACCGTTTCGGCAAAATCGAGTAGTCGTTCAGCGGCGTCATCCCTTCTGTTTAAAATAACATCTTCCACCTTTTCCAGTAAATCTTTTGGAATGTCGTCATATACTTCCAGCAGGGCCGGATTAACAATACCCATATTCATACCGGCTTGAATTGCGTGATATAGGAAAACTGAATGCATGGCTTCGCGCACAGGGGTATTCCCCCTAAAAGAGAATGAAACATTACTCACTCCCCCACTAACACTGCAATAAGGAAGGTTTTTTCGCACCCAAGCAGTAGCTTTAATAAAATCTACCGAATTTCGATTGTGTTCCTCCATTCCGGTTGCCACCGGAAAAATATTAAGATCAAAAATGATATCTTCCGGTGGGAAATGAACCTTTTCAACCAATATATCGTAGGATCTTTTCGCTATTTCTATACGCCTCTCAAAATTATCAGCCTGCCCTTTTTCGTCAAAGGCCATTATTATTACTGCTGCTCCATAAAGTCGTATTAGTTTTGCCTGACGAATAAACTCTTCTTCTCCTTCCTTCAGACTAATTGAATTTACAATACATTTTCCCTGAACCAATTGCAGGCCTGCCTCGATAATCTCCCATTTAGAACTATCAATCATAATGGGTACCCGGGCAATATCCGGTTCGGCCATAACCAAATTCAAAAACCTGCTCATAGCCTGTTTTCCATCTATAAGCCCATCATCCATGTTTATATCAATGATCTGGGCACCTCCTTCAACCTGATGACGGGCTATCTCCAGAGCTTCCTCATATTTTTCTTCCTTAATTAAGCGTAAAAATTTTTTTGATCCTGCAACATTTGTTCGTTCCCCTACATTAATAAAATTGCTCTCCGGGGTAATTACCAGGGGCTCCAGGCCAGATAGCTTTAGAACTTTTGATTTAACCAATGGCTTATTTCCGGCTTTTTGTTCCTTGTCTGTATTATAAGGTATGTTGGTTGAATTTGTCATGATTTATATGGCAACCCCTTTTCCTTGAGACAAACTAAACTTCCTGGGGCTATAATCAGCCGCAATATTTGCTATCGCAGTAATATGCTCCGGGGTAGAGCCACAGCAGCCTCCGATAATATTTACCAGACCCTTATCCAGGTACTCCTTTATTTGATCAGCCATTTGATCGGGTGTTTGATCATAAGCTCCGAAGGCATTAGGCAAACCCGCATTAGGATGAGCAGAAATTGCAATTTCCGTACGGTTGGCAATAGCCTCTAAATGAGGTACTAACTGCTTTGCGCCCAATGCGCAATTAAACCCAACCGACAGCAGCGGAATATGCTCTACGGATATCAGAAATGCTTCTGCTGTCTGTCCGGATAGGGTACGTCCTGAGGCATCCGTAATGGTACCGCTTACCATAACCGGAATATTCGTATTTCGTATTTGTTTTACTTCTTCAATTGCAAAAAGTGCTGCTTTAGCATTAAGTGTATCAAAAATGGTTTCCACCATAAGAATATCAACTCCGCCATCTAAAAGTGCTTCGGCCTGCTGTTTATATGCTAAACGTAATGTCTCAAATGTCACGGCCCTGTAACCAGGGTCATTTACATCGGGTGACATACTTGCTGTTTTATTGGTGGGTCCCATGCTGCCTACCACAAATCTTGGCTTATCTGGTTCTCTTTTCGTAAATTCACCGGCCACCTTTTTGGCTATTCTCGCAGACTCATAATTAAGTTCATATACTAAATCTTCCATATGGTAATCCGCCATAGCTATGGAAGTAGCAGAAAAGGTATTGGTCTCCACAATATCCGCACCTGCATCGAAATATTTTCTATGAATTTCGGCAATAGCGTCCGGCTGCGTAATCGTCAACAGGTCATTGTTTCCCTGAAGCGGATGAGGCCAATCTTTAAAACGGTTTCCCCGAAAGTCTGCTTCCGTAAATTTATAACGCTGAAGCATAGTTCCCATGGCACCATCCAATATCATAACCCGCTCTTTAAGTATCTCCTGAATCTTCTTCATATGTTACTTGTAATTAGGAATTAAAATTTTCTTTTCTAATGTTATACGTCCTTAAAATGCAACTATTAGAAATAATACTTGATACATTTGATCATCAAATGTACTCACAGCACGTTCTATAAAATTATCAAGAAATTAGGTGTCGGTTATTTCCTATACTCGTGTTATCTAGCCCTGTTTGCGCAAAAAGCATAATAGTGGTAGAATGTAGCACCTTCTTTATAGTTAAAGGGTTGCTAAGGTTTCAACGGGTCTATTCCCTACACCTTTCTTGATAACAATGTCAATGTTGTAATGAACTGGCACAAAGAAACACCACGTGTTATTTAAAAACAAGGAAAATGTACTTTTTTTGGTTTGACCGGAGCTATGACCAAAGTGGCCGAATGAATACACTAACCCGATCAAATATTGAGCTGGTTTTATATTATCAGGCCCAAATTATAAATTGAATTTATACTGTTCTTGATTTAATCACTCTGTCCTTTAATGCCTGATACTATAAGTTTTGAAATTCAAATAGAGCTCTCCTTAGCTATCTGAAATTAGTGTTTCGGTAATTTCATTCATTTTATCAACTTTTTGTTCAAAATCGCCTTTAATTGTCTTTCTCTAAAGATTAAGATTCTTAACCATCCTGTTGATATCTTGGGGAATGATCTCTTCAAAAAACTTTCTTAATCTTTTAGCCATTGTCGTGGATTTTCCATTGGTTGATATAGCAATTTTAACATTGCCCTTAGTCGCAATCCCGCCAATATAAAAATCACAAGAAGAAGTGGTGTCAGCAACATTAACAAGTTAATGCCTGCTTCTGCAGTCATTGTAAACCATCATGTTAATTTCTGGTTTGTCTGTGATAGCAATCACCAGCGCCCTAAAGTTCTCGAGTCCAAGGTTTTTTAATTGAAACTTCAATCGCGCTTTGGCCCTGCTTTTTCTTTCGCCATATCTGTAAAATAAACGAATAACAGCCTCCATCATGGGAGTAATTTTCCTGGCCGCTAGAAATGCATACAATTCATCTGCATGGCGGGGTTGTGAACCTAATCCGCCACCTAACATTACCTTAAAACCTTTTAGACTGTAGTTTGTTTTGGTTATAAAGCCCAGAACGCTTATTCTTAAGAATGTAATCCGCATTCGCGGTTTTCTAAAACTTTGGTAGGATCAAAATAAGTATGTTCATTAGGAAGTCCTCTTTTATTTAAATAGGCATCGAGCCTGGTATCACTCCAATGGTAAAACGGACTTACCTTGAGTACCCCTGTCTCACTTAAGCTTAAAATATTTAAGGTATCCCTTAAAGCTGTCTGACCCTTTCGGAGGTTTGTAAACCAGACGTCCGGTTTATATTCTGCCATAGCCCTGCGAAAAGGTTCCAACTTTACCTGTTCAGTAAATTCTTTATGCCTGGGGTCATCAATATCGGGAATCCCCATTACTGCATCTCTATGTGCTGCTGTTTGTTTGGGTAAAAATAGCTTGATATTCAAATCCAGGCCAACTATCAATTCTTCTGCATGCCTGTATGTGTTGGGCGTATTATAACCTGTATCACACCAGATAACGGGAATATCCGATTTAACTTCAGTGACCGCATTTAAAATGGCAACTTCGTAAGGCCTGAAATTTGTAGTTACAACAGGCTTGGAACCATAGAGAATTGCCCATGAAATTATTTCTTCCGGGGGAATTCCTCTGAAATGATTATTTAAATGCTCAATATCCTCCTTTGATAAACCCATATCTGACTTTTTTAAGTTAAAAATTACCGGCCCCACTTGATAGTATTCCACAATCTTTCATGCATAAAGTACAAGACCATCTTTGTAATCAATTCCACTAATCCAATGGAAAATGCCAAAGAAAGAGTTCCTGTAATTATCCATGATATCAGTATTGTATCTAATGTTCCTACCAGGCGCCAGCTAATAGACTTAACGATACTTCTTTTCGGATGTTCAGAAGTACTATCTGCTTTATAATTGCTAGGTGTTGTTTTTCTATCAATTAAAATTCGGTCTGCAATCATCTATTTTACTTTTACCCTATCGATTTTATAGAGTTAACAAAAATAAAATAATATTTTAGAGTAAGACGTTAATAATTATTAAATATTCTTTTTACTCTATAGTTTTAATAGATTAATTAAATTAAGATGCAGTTATTGCGTATGATTCATTGATTTCTCAAGTATTTTAGAAATGTGTTATTCCGAAATAAGATCAGCAAGTGTATTTTTTCTGTAGACTTCCAGGGCACTATCACGAACCTGAAGCATTAACTTGTGGACAGCGCATTTATTTTCATCGGGACAATCGTCGCACTTTTCATAAAAATTTAGACTTACACACGGCACCATGGCAATAGGACCTTCCAAGACACGTATAACTGTTGTCATAGGAATTTCATTGGGTTCTTTTATCAGGTAATAACCCCCTCCTTTTCCCTTCTTCGATCCTAATAATCCTGTTTTGCGCAAAGTAAGTAAAATACTTTCTAAAAACTTTTGAGGAATATTCTCGTGCCTGGCTATTTCCGAAATCTGCACAGGTTCTCGTTTACTTTGTAATGCTAAATAAGTAAGAGCCTTTAAGCCATATTTGGTCTTTTTAGAAAGCATGAAGCGAAGATAGTCAAAATAGGAAGATTTCTATCTCTCAAATATTATCCAGCGCCTGTTGGATATCCCCAATAATATCATCTACGTGTTCCAATCCAACCGAAATACGTACCATCCCATCTGTGATGCCACATTCCGACCTTTCTTCGGAAGATAATTTGCCATGGGTGGTGGATGCCGGGTGTGTTACTATACTTCTGGTATCGCCTAGATTAGCGGATAGAGATAACAATCCGATAGAGTCAAAAAATCTCTTGCCCGTATCCAGTCCACCCTTGATTTCGAATGCAACGACGCATCCACCAGCTGCCATTTGTTTCCTGGCAAGCTCATACTGAGGGTGGGATTTCAAAAATGGATATTTTACCCAATTAACACTTTTATGAGTTTCAAGAAATTCTGCCACTTTTAAGGCATTTGAACAGTGTCTGTCTACTCTAACTCCCAAAGTTTCAAGACTTTTAGAAAGAACCCAGGCATTAAATGGAGATAAAGCAGGTCCGGTGATTCTTGAATATCGATAAATCTGATCTATTAAATCAGCTCTGCCGACCGTAATACCCGCTAAAACCCGTCCCTGACCATCCATAAGTTTTGTGCCAGAATGTATAACGAGATCTGCACCAAATTTTATAGGTTGCTGCAGGTAAGGTGTAGCGAAGCAATTATCAACAATCATTATCAAATTATGCTTTTTTGAAAACCGGCCAAGCGCTTCGAGGTCCAGGATATCTACTGCAGGATTTGTTGGGGATTCTACAAATAGTATTTTCGTGTGCGGAGTAATTAATGCATCAAGTTCAGGCGTTTCAGTTGTTTTGAAATAACTATGGTTTATATTCCATTTAGGGAAAACCTGAGTAAACAGACTATGGGTTGATCCAAATATACTGCGTGCTGAAAGAATATGATCCCCGCTACTCAATAAAGCAGCGAAAGTTGAAAAAACGGCAGACATTCCGGAGGCGAATGCAAAACCATCTTCTGCACCTTCCATTTTGCATACTTTTTCGATGAATTCTGAAGAATTAGGGTTAGAATATCTGGAATAAATATTTCGCTCTTTCTCTTCAGCAAAGGATGCCCTCATATCTTCACTGTCTTCAAAAACAAAACTGGAAGTAAGGTATAATGGGTTCGAATGTTCCAAAAACCTGGTACGCTCTATTTGTGTACGTATTGCCTCAGTTTCAAATCTTTTTTTCTTCATCCTTACTATAAGCTGTCTTATTTAAAAAGTAATTATCCTTTCTCCGCAATACGCAAAATATCCCCAAAAACTCCGCGTGCCGTTACGGCTGCTCCGGCTCCTGCTCCTTGTATAACCAAAGGATGTTCACCATATGATTCTGTATAAATCTCTATAATAGAGTCTGAACCCTTTACCTGGCCCAAGGCACTTTCTTTGGGAACAGATATCAGTTTTACGTCTAGTTCACCTCGCTCTTTTTGCAAATCCCCATGTAGATCTCCCACATATCGAAGGACATGATTGGGCTCCTGATTATCTTTAATTTTATTAAAAAAATCATCCAGGATATCCAGGTTATCCAAAAATTCCAACACAGTGCCTTTACGAAGCGATTCGGGGATGAGATTTTGGATGGAAATATCATCAAATTCATTTTCAAGATCCAATTCTCGAGCTAAAATCAATAATTTTCTTCCTACATCATTACCGCATAAATCTTCCCTGGGATCAGGCTCAGTAAATCCATTATTAATGGCTTCATTTAAAATTGCAGAAAAAGAAGATTCCCCTTCCGAAAAAGTATTAAATATATAGCTCAGAGACCCTGAAAAAACACCTTTTATTCGCGTTATGTTTTCGCCAGACAGGTGTAAAAGTTTAATGGTATCTATCAATGGCAAACCTGCACCAACATTGGTTTCATATAGGTATTGTTTCTGTTTTTTTGCCAACTCGTCCCTAATCAAGCTATAGTAATCAAACCCCAGCGTATTGGCAATTTTATTCGAAGAAACCAAATCGAATCCATTTTCGATAAAATTAAAATAATTAGCCACAAAATCCTGACTTGCCGTATTATCAATGGTAATTAAATTTTCAAGATGATGCATTCTGGCATAATCAAAGAGATCCTCAATAGTATAAGACATCCCCTTTTCTTGGATATCCTCACGCCAAGATTCTGAGATACCACTTTTGTTTAAAAGTAATTTTCTTGAATTCGCCAAAGCAAAGATATTTAGATTAATGCCTTTCCTTTCTTCTATTCCTTTTTTCGATACTAATATCTGATCTACAAGGGTGCCGCCTACGTTTCCATGTCCAAAAATTGCAAGGTTAACTTTTTTACTAATTCCAAAAATTTGACCATGCATTACATTAAGTGCCTTGTGAAGATCAGATTTCTTTACCACCAGGCTCACATTCTTTCCTGTTATGGTATTATTAAACAACAGGGGCACTATTTGGTTCTTAATTAAAGCATTATACGGTTTGTGAAAAGTGCTTAAATCCTGACCAACTATTGAGATAACGGAAACTTCACTTACAATGGTAATCGCATTAATATCACGTGATTGGAAATCGCTTTCAAACTCCATTTCCAACGCCCTTTTTGCCAAAAGGGCCTTTTCTGAATTCACCACCAATCCTATTCCTCGCTCAGAAGATCCCTGGGAGATGATACTCACACTGATATTATTCTGGCTAAGCGTTCTGAAAATTCGCGCATCAATACCTACCTTCCCCAGCAACCCCCTACCTTCGAGGTTAATTAATGCATCGTTTTCAATAACAGATAATGATTTTATTCCTTCCTTGCTGGACTTCGCACTGATAAGTGTCCCCTCGTTGTCATTGTTAAAGGTATTGAGTATCCTTAGTGGAATATTCTTTTCGATTAACGGAATAATGGTCTTTGCGTGTAAAATAGTTGCTCCAAAGTTAGCAAGTTCATTAGCCTCACCATATGATAATTGCGCAATCCTCTGTGCTTCAGCAACATATTCGGGATTTGCTGTAAAAATACCATCTACATGCGTGTAGTTCTGAAGCTCTTCAGCATCCAAAAAATTAGCAATAAGGGAAGCTGTATAATTACTGCCATTCCGCCCAAGCGTAGTGGTTTCATCGGTCTCTGTTGATGCGATAAAACCCGTGATCAATGGCACCTCTTCTGTCTTTATTTTGGAAAATTCAAGAAGTACATTTTCTCTGGATATCTCTTCCAGAACTTTTGCATCTCCATAAGTCGCATCTGTTTTTATCAACCGGCGGGTGTCAAGCAATTTTGCATTAATCCCTTCCCCTATTAGCAACTTTGTCATCAACTTGCCCGAAATAAGTTCCCCATATGCCAGAACCTGGTCTTTTATTTTAGCACTATAGTCTCCAAGCAGGGCAACTCCCTCAAACAATTTTACCAATGCACTGAATTCTTCTGAAAGATTGATATTCTTAAAAGTATGCTTTTGATATTGTTCAAATCTCCCAAATTCCTCTCTATAGTCTATTCCTTTTGCCGCCTTGTCTAATATGGTTTCGAGTTGATCAGTCCCTTTTTCACGCGCTGACAAAACCACGGCAATGTTTTCGTCATTTTTTACTTTTTCCTTTATAATTTCTAATACCCTACCCAGGCCTTCTCCATTAGCAAGTGACTTTCCGCCAAATTTTAGAATTTTAATTCTTCCGGATTTACCATTTTTGTCAAATATCCCTTTAAGTAGCTGCTGCATTTGTTCATATTCAATAAGAAATGCATCATGTCCGTGCAGCGATTGTATTTCACCATAAGTTACATTGCTATTGGCTTGGGCTAATTGTTTAAAGGTGTCCTTGTTCTCATTCGCGGTAAAAAAAAGATCAGAATCTACCCCAATAATATGAATATTGGTAGGGCTGTTTTGTAAATTAACAAATGCATCTTCCCCTTCTCTGGTAATATCTATTGTCTTTAATAACTGGTTAGTCAATTTGTAAGCGGAAAGCTCAAATCGCTCATTCAGTTTTTTACCATGATGAGACAGCCAACTCTCCACATTAAAAACCTGGAGTTCTTCATTTGTGCTTCTCTGGAACCGTGCTTTAAAAGACTGTGGCGTTCTATAACACAGCATAGCATGCATTCTGGCATCGTGTACCGGTTGCTTGGAATTAACAAGAAACTGCTCCTGAATCTGACAATTGGCAATAAGCCAATCTGTTGATTTCCAATCGGCTGCAACAGGAATCAAATGTTCTGTTAGTAAAGGATTCATCGCCGCCATTTCCCAGGCAATTCCACCACCTAAAGAACCGCCTATTAAGGCATAAATCCGTTCTATATGAAGCGCTTTCAAACCTTCAATAAAAATCCTTGCAACATCACCAGCAACAAAATCTTTATAGTTATCAATTACAAATCCATCGTAACCATTACCCGGAATATTGAATGCCAGTACCGTATACTTATTTGTGTCAATACATTTACCGTCACCTATCAAAGTGGCCCACCATCCTTCATAGCCAGCTACATTTGAATTTCCGGTTAAGGCATGATTAACCAATACAATTGGAGCGGAATGCAATTCCTGACCAAAAAGTTGATAGGATAACTCCAAATCTTGCACTACCCCACTATAGGTTTTATAAGAGGGGATTTTTATACTTTGAAGTTTTGTATTCTGGTCTTTCATGTGAACGAAATAATTTAAAACCGAGTTGAAAAGTTACCAGTACAGCATAACCATTCAACTCAGCTTTGAAAAGAGGTGTTTGGCGTTCTAAGCCAGAACAGATTTATCAATAGTTGAAAATGCCTGTTCCAGATCGGCCTTTAGATCATCTAAATTTTCCAAACCAACAGATAATCGAATTAAATCTTTGGTAACACCTGTAGCTTCCTGTTCTGCATCATCTAATTGCTGATGCGTTGTACTTGCAGGATGTATGATCAGAGATTTTGTATCACCTATATTGGCTAAAAGAGAAAAGATCTGTGTTCCATCGGCTATTTTCTTTGCCGAATCGTACCCGCCTTTAACACCAAATGTTATTAATCCACTTTGTCCTTTTGGCAGATAAGCCTCAGCCTCTGCAAAATATTTACTGCTTTTTAGACCCGGATAATTCACCCAGGTAACTTCATTTCGGCCTTCAAGCCATTCGGCTAGTTCAAGCGCATTATCACTATGCTTTTTCATACGTACCTCTAGAGTTTCAAGACCCTGGATAATTTGAAAAGCATTAAACGGACTTAGGCAAGCTCCGTGATCCCTCAGGCCTTCGATCCGAACCTTAGCGATAAATGCCGCCGGTCCCAGGGCATCATGATATACTAAACCATGATATCCCGGTGAAGGTTCGGTAAATTCCGGAAATTTCCCATTAGCCCAATCAAAAGTACCGGCATCTATTACTACCCCGCCCAGGGCTGTGCCATTACCATTTATATATTTGGTAAGTGAATGAATAACAATATTTGCTCCATGCTCAATAGGATTTAACAAAGCCGGTGTTGCAACTGTATTATCCACGATAAAAGGTACTTTAGCAGCTTTTGCTTCGGCAGATATTGCCTTGAGGTCCAGCACATCAAGTTTTGGATTTCCTAAAGATTCTACAAAAATCGCACGTGTATTCTCTTTTACTGCATTACCAAAATTAGAAGGGTCTGAAGGGTCTACAAATGTTGTTGTAATTCCTAATCTGGGTAGGGTAACACTTAATAAATTATACGTTCCTCCATACAGGCTGTTTGAAGCTACTATATGATCTCCTGATTTCAACAATACTAAAAGCGCCGTATTAATTGCTCCGGTTCCGGATGAAGTAACAACGGAGGCAATACCTCCCTCCAATGCAGACAAACGTTGTTCCAAAATATCATTGGTAGGATTATTTATCCTTGTATATATGTTCCCAATCTCCGCTAATGAAAATAAATTAGCAGCATGTTCAGAATCATTAAAAACGTAGGCTGTACTCTGATAAATCGGGACTGCACGTGTACCTCCATTTATAGTTGTGTCATGACCGGCATGTAATGCATTGGTAGAAAATTTGTGTTCACTCATAATGTTCGTTTCTATGTATTCAAATTGAATACTGGTTCTTAATACAATTCTTTCAGCGACTTTCTCGTCGCTCTTTGGTCAAAAATAATAGTGCAATCCAAGCCTCGGCGCTCTTAAAGGCAACCAGGCATGATTAAAATGTTAATAAGAAAGATAAATTACTAGGGGTAATTCTATATTGTTATCTGTCACACAATACATGTGATAGAATTTAGCACCTTCTCCGTATTTGACACAAAGGGTTGCTAAGGTTTCATAGGGTCTATTCCCTCCACCTTTCTTGATAACTTTTCAACAAGTGATTGAACTTAGTAAAAGCAAATATAGGAATGGAAAAAGGGTTATTCCTAATATTTGAACAAAAAATTACAAATTGAATGCGGATTTGACCTTATCCACCATATCCAATTTCTCCCAGGTGAATAACTCCACCTCTTTTTCAACCCTCCCATTATAAGGGGATTCAAATACTTTAGATACCTTTTTGGGCTCTTTGCCCATATGCCCATATGCAGCTGTTTCAAAATATATCGGATTTCTCAGTTTCAGGCGATCTTCTATAGCAAAAGGCCTCATATCAAAAAGATCAGCTACTTTTTCTGCTATTTCACCATCAGTCAAAGCAATTTTTGAAGTTCCATAGGTATCCACAAAAATAGAAGTGGGTTCAACAACGCCAATAGCATAACTTACCTGAACCAATATCTCTTCCGAAACTCCGGCTGCAACCAGGTTTTTTGCCGCATGCCTGGCAGCATATGCCGCGCTGCGGTCTACCTTACTGGGATCTTTACCGCTGAATGCGCCACCTCCATGCGCACCTTTGCCTCCATAGGTATCAACAATAATCTTTCTTCCGGTTAATCCGGTATCTCCATGGGGACCTCCAATGACAAATTTACCCGTAGGGTTTATATGATAGATAATCTTATCATTAAACAAGGCCCGGGTGTTCTTCGGTAACTTAGCTATCACCCTGGGCATTAAAATACCAATAAGATCTTCTTTGATTTTAGACAACATTTTGGCATCATCTTTATCAAATTCATCATGCTGTGTTGATATTACAATAGTATCAATCCTATCAGGTACATTATCATCTGTGTACGATATTGTAACCTGTGATTTGGCATCCGGCCTCAAATAGGGAATATCTTTATTTTCTCTTCTCATTAATGATAATTCCCGAAGTATTCGATGTGAAATATCCAGGGCCATAGGCATGAAATTTTCACTTTCACTGGTTGCATAACCAAACATCATGCCCTGGTCGCCTGCTCCCTGATCTTCTTTCTTTCCCCGGTCTACTCCCTGGTTTATTTCCTTAGATTGCTCATGTATTAAAGAAATCACCCCACATGAATCACCACTAAACTGATACTCCCCTTTTGTATAACCAATCTTATTAATAACATCACGGGCTATTTGCTGAAGATCTACATAAGTATGACTTTTAACTTCTCCTGCCAAAATAACCTGACCGGTAGTTACCATGGTTTCACAGGCTACTTTACTTTCCGGGTCAAATGCTAAAAAATTATCCAGTAACGCATCGCTAATCTGATCGGCTATCTTGTCCGGATGTCCTTCACTGACAGATTCTGAGGTAAACAAATAGGCCATAAATAAATATGTTTTAAAAAAATTAAATTGATTTGACGAATGCCGAAAAAGAAGTTTACAACTCAGATTAATCTGTAGAAACTGCTTTAGCATTTTTTCTTTTACTGAACCTGAATGATCTTAAAAAAATGTTTTTATCCGATCAGAAGCTGGGTTCTGTATAAGAGGTTGCAATCAGTCAAATCCCTCCTCTTATTTAGTGTTGACAAAAATACACAAATGACATTGAAATAAAAACTTTGATAAAATATAATTATCTCTGGTATTTCAACAACTATTTTTTCTCTTCCAGAAGATACTTTGTATATTGTGTTTCTCTTAAAATTAAGACACCAACCATAAATTCAAACACTATATGCATATTGCCGTTGCTGGAAATATAGGAGCCGGAAAAACTACCCTCACCCGCCTTTTAGCTAAACATTACAGGTGGGAGGCACATTTTGAGGACGTAGTAGACAATCCATATTTAGATGATTTCTACAACCAAATGGAGCGTTGGAGTTTTAACCTGCAGATTTACTTTTTAAACAGCAGGTATCGACAAATTTTAAAGATCAGGGAATCCGGAATTAATATTATCCAGGACAGGACAATCTACGAAGATGCCCACATTTTTGCACCTAATTTACATGCAATGGGCTTGATGACAAACAGGGATTTTGGTAACTATTCCAGCCTTTTTGAGCTTATGGAAAGTCTTGTGGAGCCTCCTGATCTGCTGATTTATCTTAGGAGTTCAATTCCAAATCTGGTGAACCAAATTCATAAACGAGGACGGGATTACGAAAATTCTATTTCCATAGATTATTTAAGTCGGTTGAATGAGCGTTATGAAGCCTGGGCTCACGGTTATGAGAAAGGTAACTTGTTGATAATTGATGTGGATGAATTAGATTTTGTAGATAATCCTGAACATCTTGGCGAAGTAATTAATAAGATAGATGCGGAAATACACGGATTGTTTGAGAAATAATGATACTTATAACCCAAAAAAAGACCCCCATGTGCACATGGGGGTCTTTTTTTTGATATCCTACCAAGGTAGTTCCTTATTCCTCGCTAACTTCCTTTATCACCTTTTCTATTTGAATTTTGGCGTTATCATTATCATTATTTAAGGCTTCTATCTGTGCCTTTACCTCATCTTCGCTGCCTTCAAAAACAAGCTCCTTGGTATTTTCAGTCCCATTTTCCGAAGTAGTTATTGTAACAACTGCCTTTACAAGGCCAGAATCACTATTCTTCATCTCTACGCGAACTTCTTTTTTAACTTCGAAGTTTGCATTCTCCTGGTTATAAGCAGTTAGACTATCTGAGGAAATTGCAATACTTGGTGCAATAACCAAAGCTACAACAGACATGAGCTTTAAAAGAATATTCAATGAAGGTCCCGAGGTATCCTTAAATGGATCTCCAACCGTATCACCAACAACAGCTGCCTTGTGTGCATCAGATCCTTTACCGCCATCGGCTTCAATCATTTTCTTGGCGTTATCCCATGCGCCTCCTGCATTAGATTGGAAAATAGCCATTAGAACCCCACAAGTAGTTACACCGGCCAAAAGACCTCCAAGCATTTCAGCACCGCCAATAAATCCAACTGCTACTGGAACTGCTATTGCCAATAATCCCGGGAATACCATTTCCTTAATGGAAGCTTTGGTTGATATGTCAACACATTTATCATATTCAGCAACTCCGTCTGCAGCATCAAATATTTTTCTATCCTCAGCACTGGCCTTAGACATATCCGAATCATACTTGCGCATCACTTCTAATGCCGCATGCAATTGAGGAATATCCCTGAACTGTCTGCGTACTTCTTCTATCATCGCCATAGCCGCGCGGCCCACTGCATTCATTGAAAGCGCAGAGAACACAAAAGGAAGCATCCCACCTACCAATAATCCGGCCATGATATCCGGTCTGGAAACGTCTATCGCAGTAACATTGGCGACTTTCATAAAGGCTGAAAACAAGGCCAATGCCGTCAACGCAGCTGAAGCAATAGCAAAGCCTTTTCCTATAGCTGCGGTAGTATTTCCTACTGCATCCAATTCATCTGTGCGCTCACGAACCTCTTTGGGCAATTCTGCCATTTCAGCAATACCTCCGGCATTGTCAGAAATAGGTCCATATGCATCTACCGCCAATTGAATACCTGTGTTGGCTAACATACCAACTGCCGCAATGGCAATTCCGTATAATCCTGCAAAATGATGAGAAACCAAGATTGCACCGGCAATTAATAGTATAGGCACTGCCGTAGACATCATTCCCACTCCTAAACCTGCAATGATATTAGTGGCAGCCCCTGTATTGGACTGTTTAACGATTGATTTTACCGGCTTTGTACCGGTACCCGTATAGTACTCTGTTATTTTTCCAACACCAAAACCTGCTATTAAACCGGAAAGTGTAGCAAAAAATACACCCATTGCTCCAAATGGCAGACCTTCAATACTTTCCGGCAGCATTCCAGTAATTATAAAATAGGAAGCAACAATCATTAATGCACCTGAGCCGAATTCTCCTAAATTCAATGCTTTGTGAGGGCTTCCGCCTTCTTTTACTTTAACAAAGAATGTACCTATAATAGACATTACAATCCCAACAGCGGCTAATACCAATGGTAAATACACTGCGCCTAATCCTCCAAATTCAGGAGTGAAAATAAAAGCTCCAAGAACCATTGTTCCAATAATGGAACCGACAAAGGATTCAAATAAATCCGCGCCCATACCTGCAACATCTCCTACATTGTCTCCAACATTATCCGCAATCGTAGCCGGATTTAAAGGGTGATCTTCCGGAATCCCAGCTTCAACCTTACCTACCAAATCTGCTCCAACATCAGCGGCTTTCGTATAAATACCGCCACCAACACGAGCAAATAACGCGATGGATGACGCTCCTAATGAAAATCCGGAAAGTACGTTTAATACCATTGGAATATTTTCCGATCCCGGCCAAATCATCTGGTAAATCATAAATAACCCGCTCAATCCAAGAACGCCTAAACCAACTACCCCCAGTCCCATAACCGAACCACCTGCAAAGGCCACTTCGAGTGCTTTCCCTAAGGATTTTCTGGCGGCTTGTGTTGTTCGAACATTGGCTTTGGTAGCTACGCGCATTCCAATAAAACCAGCTAGTGCAGAGCAAATTGCACCCACTATAAAAGATAATGCGACCATTCCGTTGGAACCTTCTTCAGAATTACCCTTAAAATATAAAAGGATAGCAACTGCTATCACAAAAATGGATAAGATTTTGTACTCTGCCTTTAAAAAAGACATTGCTCCATCGGCAATGTTTTTAGCAATCCGTTTCATCTTCGGATCGCCATCGTCCTGTTTTGAAACCCATACATTCTTGACATAAACAAAAAGAAGTGCTAAAACACCAAAGGCTGGTAAAATTTGTACTATTAATTCCATACTAGTTAGTTATTTACAATTTAAAACGGGTGCAAAAGTAGTAAAACAGATTAGAATAAAAAAGCTTAAATACGTTCCCTCAAGGATTTAAAAACTAAAACCAAAAGTTCCTTTAACACTAAAAGAGCGAGCACCCGGATTTTCCAGATAATTACCCCTGAAGTTAAAATCAATTCTAAAAATCTTGAAGATATTCCCAATACCAAAGGAGTATTCCCAATAAATCTTATCAGAAGGAGCCATTAACGGAATGTTTGTCGGGCTGCTGAGCAAAATATTATCGTCGGACAAAGTACCCCACGCCCCCCTTAAACCTACTATTTCTCTTAAATTCCAATTTCGTATTAGGGGAATCCTTGAAAAAATCCGCCCATTAAAATTGTGTTCCAGATGAACAGTAGCATAGGTATCTGTTACAAATTCATAAAAATTCAGATTCGGGAATGTATTATAAATGGTCCACAAGGTTTGGTTTCCCGGTATTACACTCAGCAGGCCAAGTGGAACAGCACCAAAGGTTTTACCTACTTCAACAGTACTAAGCAGCCTTCCAAAACCACCTATTTGCCAAGGTTGGGTGTATGAAAATTGAATTTTTTCAAACTCAAAATCACTTTGAAAAAAACCTTTTAGCCCCTTCGTGTAATTCAGTAAAAGAGTGCTGTAGTTATCATTTACATTTCTGCGTTCCACACCATTACCAATCGTTCGTTTACCGGGGGTATATAATAATATGGTGTTTAATTCAAACTGTTGAATCTCGGAAGATATTCCTGTTGGAGATGAGGGATCAAGATAATCAAGGCTAAATGCATCGGGTAGCGCTGAACTCAGGGTACGATATGAACTTCCGAATCGAATTCTTAAATTAGTAACCGGTTCAATATCTACGTTGAATGTGGTCAGGTTTATGTTGGTAAGTCTGTCATTAGCCCCCACCGTAAAAATTGCTGAAGAAGCTACACTCCTGCCAAGAACATCAGTGGTTTGTGTAAGGTTAATTCCCAATTGTTCTATATCTCTTCGGTTACCACCGGATAATATAAGCCTGGTTTTTTTATCTATCAGCCATTTACCGGAGAAGCCATGCTTGAATTTTTCATCTTTAAAGCCGTATGCGAGGTAGCCTTCAAGACGCCAGGGATCATTTTGCCCAAAATAGGTTCGGGCACCGCCTCTTAACCTAATTCCCTCTGCCTCGTTATATCCAAAACCACTGTAAATGCTACCCAGGTCTATATTCCATCTATCAATCTCAACGTAGCCAGAGCCTAGAATACTTACAATGTTATAAGCAGTATTAAAACGGGGGACTGTTTTTAAGGTATCCAAAAGCGCATATATGCCCTGCTCGTCTTTATTGAGAGATTCCAACCTGTTATTTTCCCAGAATACGCTATCCCTTTCAAAGGTTATCGGATTAAAGGGGTCTGTTTTGTTTTTATAGAATTTTTTGGGTTTAACTATATCAAATTTATAATTCCCATAAACCGTAGTTCTTTTTCCATATACACCCTTCGATTCCTCTTTTTTAAAGAGGCTGAAATCGCTAAGCATATAGTCTCTTTTTAATAAAAATACGGAATCATTGACTACTTCAAATTCCTGTTCGATATAGATTTCCTTCACCCAGTTTATATTGGCACTTTTTGTAACCTCCAGGTTTATTTTCTTTACGGCAAAAGTTGAATCATTTACCCAAAAATCACCTTTAAACGTGAGTTCATTTTTGCGCCTGGGGTAATAAATAATGTGGTAACACCATTTATTCTCTATAAATGCACTATCAGAAAGCACATAATTATAAGCGTCAATACCCGCCTCAGAAACGGGACTGGGAAAACTCTTGTCAAAAAACTTTAAATACTTATCGTATATATCATATTCTGAATAAAGATCCTTTACGAATCCTATTATTGCCTGATTATTGCTAAATCCGGAATTTTTATTTCCTAAGACATCTTCCTTGTTCTGAGAAAGAATGTTATCTCCATAGACTTTGCTTGAGGTTTCATTTAAAAAAATTGGCAGATATGTTTTCCCGGTAATTCTTGATGTATCAAGATCCTTAAATACAAATTCCATTCCTTTGAAAAGCTTGCTTTTCATCATGGCACTATCAATGGAATTAAGGTCAAATTCGATCTTTTCATATTTATCATACTGATATTGATCAAACATCCGAAGTCCATTAATCTTCTTCTTTGCCCATATTTTCTTCAGGATATCTATCGCCGGATTGTTCTTCTTAGATTGTTTTCCAACATATACCACTACTTCATCCAGCCGTTCTCCCTGCAACAATATAACTTTGAGATTATAATTTACCCGTTTGGGAAGTTCTAATTCTACAGTTTGATAGCCAATAAAAGATACGAGAAGTGAACTATAATTTTTTGCAGATTCCAAATAGAATAAGCCGTCCTCATTGGTTATAGCACCCTCAGTAGAGCCTTTATATACGACATTCGCAAAGGCTACTGGTTGTCCATCCTCATCCACGACAATGCCACCTGCTTTGGTCTGAGACCAGATAAATAAGGGACATAGAACAATAATGAATAAAAGGAATCTTTTCATTAGTATGGTACATTGCAATTCTCGATCCAAAATAGTCGAAAACGCAAAATTAGCTTTAAAGGTTTAGGGTAGATTGACTTCGAATAGAATTCCTTTTATAAAAAAGCTCCGTACGCACTTTGTCGACGAAGCTAAGATTCCTTTACAAAATAACTTTATTTATTTATATAACACCTTTTTAACAGCCTTGATTACATCCTTATGGTTAGGCAGCCATTCTTCCAGTAATACAGGAGAATAAGGTGCAGGTGTATCTGCAGTATTTATTTTCACAACCGGGGCATCCAGATAATCAAATGCCTCTGATTGAACCAAATACGTTATCTCCGTTGCCACATTTCCAAATGGCCATGCCTCTTCAAGAACAACTAATCTGTTTGTTTTCTTTATAGATTTCAATATGGCTTCACGATCCATTGGTTTTACTGTGCGAAGATCAATAATTTCACAGCTGATGTCTTCTTTCTCTAATTCGTCGGCCGCTTTATAAGCCTCTTTAATAATTTTTCCAAAAGAAACGATTGTAACATCTTTGCCCTCCCTTTTTATTTCAGCTACTCCAAGAGGTATAGTATACTCACCTTCAGGAACCTCACCTTTATCACCATACATTTGTTCAGACTCCATAAAGATAACAGGGTCATCATCGCGAATAGAAGCCTTCAACAGTCCTTTGGCGTCATTTGGATTCGATGGCACAACAACTTTCAAGCCTGGACAGTTGGCAAACCAACTTTCAAATGCTTGTGAATGTGTTGCCGCTAATTGACCCGCTGAACCAGTTGGTCCACGAAAGACAATCGGACAATTAAATTGCCCTCCCGACATCTGCCTGATTTTTGCAGCATTATTTATAATCTGATCTATCCCCACGAGGGCAAAGTTAAAAGTCATGAATTCTATAATAGGCCTATTGCCGTTCATTGCAGATCCAACACCTATTCCGGCAAAACCCAATTCAGAAATTGGTGTATCCAAAACACGATCCGGACCAAATTCATCCAACATTCCCTTAGATGCCTTATAGGCTCCATTATATTCCGCAACCTCCTCACCCATCAAATAAATGGATTCATCTCTTCGCATTTCTTCTGTCATTGCCTCGGCAATTGCTTCCCTAAATTGTATGGTTTTCATCTGATTCTGATCCCTTGTTTAAATATTTCATTTTAAAATGCCAACAAAAATAGGAAAATATCTACCAAATAGCCCTTCCATAGAATTAAAAAAAGATACAAAATTTACTATGCATGCATAGTAAATTTGAAAATTAATGGTTATCTTAGCACCCTCTTTTAGAATCCATAAACGTCAAATAAATATGAAGATATTAGTTTGTATCAGCAATGTACCGGATACTACTTCCAAAATCAACTTTACTGAGGACAATACCAGTTTTGACACCCACGGTGTACAATTTGTGATTAATCCAAATGATGAATTCGGTTTAACCAGAGCCATGTGGTTCAAAGAAAAACAAGGTGCTACTATCCATGTAGCCACGGTGGGTGGCCCTGAAGTTGAGCCCACAATTAGGAAAGCCCTGGCTATTGGTGCAGATGAGGCGATGAGGGTTAATGCAGAACCTACAGACGGTCTGTTTGTAGCGCATCAACTTGCTGAGGTTATTAAAAATGGTTCATATGATCTTATAATAGCCGGTAGAGAATCTATAGATTACAATGGCGGTATGGTTCCCGGTATGATAGCTGCTATGCTTAATTATAACTTTGTAAATACCTGTATAGACCTGGAAATTGATGGAAATACTGCTACTGCGGTTCGGGAAATTGATGGTGGTAAGGAAAAGATTTCAACATCGCTTCCCCTAATAATTGGAGGTCAAAAGGGTCTTGTTGAGGAAAGCGACTTACGTATACCAAATATGCGAGGTATTATGATGGCAAGGCAAAAGAAACTAAGCGTTCTCGAACCGATTGAAGCTATTCATGGTACGGGTGATATTGAATTTGAAAAACCCGCGGTTAAAGGGGCTGTTAAATTGGTAAATGCAGATGATATTAACCAATTGATTGATCTCCTGCACAATGAAGCAAAGGTTATATAACTACAAACTTAGATTTTAAAATTCATCTGGATTTATAAGTAATATTTAAAAGTAAATTATGTCAGTACTAGTTTATACAGAATCCGATAACGGAAAATTCAAAAAAAATGCCTTTGAGGCCGCTTCTTATGCCCACAAGTTAGCCGAACAATTAAATACATCGGTGACAGCAATAACTATCAATGCTACTAATTCAGAGGAAATTGGAAATTATGGGGTATCAAAAATATTGAAAGTTACCAATGATAAATTAGCTGTGTTTAATGCAAAAGCCTTTGCGACAACTGTTGCTCAGGCAGCTGAAAAGGAAGGAGCTAAGGCTGTGGTAGTAAGCTCCAGTACAGATTCTAAATATATGGCTTCTGTAATGGCAGGGGTATTGGGTGCAGGATACTGCCCCAATGTTGTTGCTCCACCCCTGAGTATCAATCCTATTGTCGTCAAAAGAACTGCATTCAGTAACAAAGGTTTTGCGCATACCCAGTTCAAGACGGATATAAGCATCATTGGGGTATCTAACAATGCCTATGGGGTATTTGAAAACAAGTTAAGCCCGGTAGTGGAAGACTTTGATCCTAGTTTAAATGAGTCTGAGTTTGCGGTAAAATCTGATAATATTGACAAAGTTGTTGGCAAGGCCACTATTGCTGATGCCGATATCGTTGTATCTGGAGGAAGGGGA
The DNA here is from genome assembly GCF_947258925.1 of uncultured Eudoraea sp. Classification (GTDB taxonomy): domain Bacteria; phylum Bacteroidota; class Bacteroidia; order Flavobacteriales; family Flavobacteriaceae; genus Eudoraea. The sequence continues at coordinate 67,846 of NZ_CAMYKG010000002.1, forward strand.
TTAAAAGGACCTGAAAATTGGGGCATGATCGAAGAATTAGCAGATATACTTGGTGCGGCTACGGCTTGTTCTAAACCTGTTTCAGACATGGGATGGCGTTCTCATAGTGAACATGTTGGACAAACGGGAAAACCTGTTGCCAGTAATCTTTATATAGCTATCGGAATATCGGGTGCCATACAGCATCTGGCGGGAATCAACGCATCTAAAGTTAAAGTTGTGATCAATACCGATCCTGAGGCACCATTTTTTAAGGCTGCGGATTATGGCGTGGTGGGTGATGCCTTCGAAGTAGTACCTGAACTCATTGAAAAATTAAAGGAATTTAAGGCCCAAAACGCTTAATTTTTGTTAATTTGTGCCCTTAAAAGGCTGTTAAAATATTTGGACAACGCTTATTTAAGCAGCCCCCGGTGGTTAACATATAGTTATGAGCTTAGTCAGGTTGAAAATAAAAGGGATTTCCTATAGCCAAACTCAAAATGGGGCTTATGCACTTATTCTTAATGAAGTGGATGGCGATAGAAAATTACCTATTGTAATCGGGGCATTCGAAGCACAGTCCATTGCCATCGCTTTAGAAAAAGAAATAAAACCACCAAGGCCCTTAACTCATGATCTATTCAAAAATTTTGCGGATCGGTTTGATATAGTAGTCAAACAAGTTATAATTCATAAGTTGGTTGATGGTGTCTTTTACTCGAGTATTATATGCGAGCGTGATAAAATTGAAGAAATAATAGACGCCAGAACCAGCGACGCGATTGCTCTTGCACTTCGTTTTAGCGCACCCATTTTTACCTATAAGACCATTTTGGACAAAGCTGGAATTTTCCTTAAGTTTTCATCGAAAGATAAAGACAAGGAAGAGGGCGATGATAGCATTGTAGTTGATGAAATCCTTCAGGAAGGTGAAACTGTGGAAATAGATCCGGGTTCAACTGCTCCATATAAAGAATTAAGCCTGGAAGAGCTAAACAAAGAATTAGACAAGGCCGTTGCCAGCGAAGATTATGAAAAAGCTGCAAAACTGAGGGACGAAATTTCCAAACGCAATTGATAATCTAGCAGCTCATTTATGAACCTTAGGTTTTGGATTCTTTTAATTCTATTATGTATTTCATTCCCTTTGCTAGCACAGACAGCTCTTGCACCTGATTCCCTTGCAACTGCAATTGACACCACTACTTTGGATGACATTTCAAACGAATCAATGGAAGTAATTATCCCTAACCAGGGATTTTCGTTGGACTCATTTGGGAGAGGTGTTTTAGGAATGTTTATCCTTATTCTGATATCCTATATTTTCAGCGCAAATCGAAAAATGATTAATTGGAAAACGGTTGCTATAGGTATTAGTATTCAACTCCTTCTTGCCATAGGCATTTTAAAAGTTCCTCTGATTCAGGGTATTTTTAGGGCTGCAGGTCAATTTTTTGTAAATATTCTTGATTATACCCTTGCGGGAAGTGAATTTTTACTGGGGAACTTATTAAATGTAGACAATCCTAATATTGGCTACGTTTTTGCATTCCAAATTTTACCAACCATCATATTCTTTTCTGCACTTACTTCGGTGTTATTTTATTTGGGAATTATCCAAAAGATTGTCAGGGCCCTGGCTTGGTTGCTCACAAAAACACTAGGTATTTCAGGCGCTGAAAGTCTATCTATTGCAGGTAATATCTTCCTTGGGCAGACAGAAGCGCCTCTGCTGATTAAAGCATATTTAGAGAAAATGAACCGCTCGGAAATTCTATTGGTCATGATAGGAGGAATGGCTACTGTTGCAGGTGGAGTATTGGCGGCATATATCGGGTTTCTTGGTGGTACTGATGAAATGCTTCGGTTAGAATTCGCGCGACATTTATTGGCGGCCTCCGTAATGGCGGCCCCAGGTGCAATTGTTATATCTAAAATATTGTATCCACAAACAGAAGCTGTTAACCAGGAGATTCACATATCTAATGAAAAGATAGGTTCCAATCTGCTTGATGCAATCGCAAACGGAACTACAGAAGGACTAAAGCTGGCCGTAAATGTTGGGGCTATGTTGTTAGTTTTTATAGCATTTATTGCCATGATCAATGGAATATTGGGCTGGTTTGGGGACATTACCACGCTTAATGAATGGATTGCTGCCCACACGGTATACGATTCTTTTTCACTGGAAGCCATTTTAGGGGCGGTCTTTGCTCCTTTAATGTGGCTCATTGGGGTAAATACCCAGGATATTATGCTGATGGGTCAATTGCTGGGTATAAAACTGGCTGCCAGTGAATTTGTTGGCTACATACAATTAGCAGAATTAAAAAACGTCCTAAACCCTACACATTTTGCTTTTAATAAATCTATTATTATGGGCACATACATGTTATGTGGTTTTGCTAATTTTGCTTCAATCGGAATTCAAATTGGAGGCATAGGTTCATTAGCCCCGGGCCAGAGAACTACGCTTTCCGAATTTGGAATGCGTGCAGTATTAGGCGGAACCCTCGCTTCTTTACTTTCGGCGACAATTGCCGGTATGATTCTTGGATAGACACTTTGGTTAATAAGTTTTTAAAATTAGAAAACTAATCATATCTATCTTTCACTAATTTCGTTTCTGAAAGTTTATTTTGTTATGAAACAATACCACGATCTACTAAAACATGTTCTCGAAAATGGTGCGCAAAAATCTGACAGGACCGGAACCGGGACGTACAGTGTCTTTGGATATCAAATGCGATTTGATCTCAGTAAGGGATTCCCTATGGTTACCACAAAAAAATTGCATTTAAAATCTATTATATATGAGTTACTTTGGTTTTTAAAAGGAGATACCAATATAAAGTATCTGCAGGAAAATGGGGTACGCATCTGGAACGAATGGGCAGATGAAGATGGGGAATTAGGACCTGTTTATGGGCACCAATGGCGCAATTGGAACGGGGAGCACATAGACCAGATTTCATTGGTCATTAAAGGCTTAAAAGAAAATCCGGATAGCCGCAGGATGCTTGTATCTGCATGGAACCCAAGCGTCTTACCCGATACTTCGAAATCTTTTTCAGAAAATGTAGCAAATGGTAAAGCGGCTCTTCCGCCTTGTCATGCTTTTTTCCAGTTCTATGTTTCAGATGGAAAACTATCTTGTCAGTTATATCAGCGAAGTGCAGACATTTTTTTAGGTGTACCATTTAATATTGCCTCCTATGCGCTATTCACAATGATGATGGCTCAGGTATGCGGTTATGCCCCGGGAGAGTTTATCCATACTTTTGGTGATGCACACATATATACTAATCACCTGGAACAAATTGAACTTCAACTAAGCAGAGAACCCAGATCATTGCCAAAGATGGTGCTTAATCCGGAAGTCAAAAATATCTTTGATTTTAAATTTGAAGATTTTAGTTTATTGTATTATGACCCTTATCCTCACATAAAAGGGACTGTTGCCGTATAATTAGAAAGTCTTTTATCTAAATGTAGAATTTCCTATATTTAAGGGAAAAATTGCAACATGCTCCTAACTGAGACCTGCCTGGACTCCTTTATAATTACCCGGAAAGAAAGTGAAACTATTTGTGCTCCCCTGGAAATTGAGGATTATGTGGTTCAACCGGTGGAAGATGTTTCACCGCCTAAATGGCATCTTGGACACACTACCTGGTTTTTTGAAGAGTTTCTTCTAAAACCCTATTCCCAGGGTTATAAGGTTTTCGATGAAGACTTTTCATTTGTATTCAACAGCTATTATGAAACTGTGGGTAAAAGAGTGATCAGGGCCGATCGTGGCAATCTTTCCAGACCATCGGTTCAAAAAGTATATGCTTACAGAAAATACGTCACGAATGCTATCGAAGTGCTGTTAACAAATAATACAGATGAGAATCTGCTGCAACTTTTGGAAATTGGCATACATCACGAGAAACAGCATCAGGAGCTTCTATTAACAGATATCAAATACATTTTAGGCAATAATCCTCTTTTACCTCTATACACGGATGAAATAAACGAGCATAAAACAGAAAATTACAATCAGGACTGGATTCCGATTGAGGCTGGGATTTATGAAATAGGACATGCCCTTGATACTTTTTGTTTTGACAATGAATTAGGCAGACATAAAGTGTATTTACAAGATTATGAAATCTCAAACAAACTGGTAACCAATACGGAATATTTACAATTCATAATAGGAGGAGGATATAACTCATTTGAATTATGGCATGCTGAAGGGTGGGACTGGTTGTGTAAAAATCAGATTTCTTCTCCTCTGTATTGGCACAATATTGACGGAGAATGGTACAACTACACTTTACAAGGACTGCAAAAAATTAATCCTGAAGCACCCATTTCACATCTTTCCTATTTCGAGGCTTTTGCTTTTGCCCAATGGAAGGCCTGCAGGTTACCAACAGAATTTGAATGGGAAGTTGCTAATAGATCTTTTAACTGGGGAACCCGATGGGAATGGACCGAAAGTGCTTACTTACCATACCCAGGTTATCGAAAAGCGGATGGTGCATTGGGCGAATATAATGGCAAATTTATGGTAAATCAGAAAGTACTGAGAGGTGGCTCTATTGCTACCCCATCCAATCACACCCGATCTACTTACCGCAACTTTTTTCAACCACATTTAAGATGGCAATATACCGGATTAAGGTTAGCCAAGTAATTCCGACAAAAGCAACATGCAACAAAAAACAACTTTGAATGCCACGTCTCAATTTCACAAGGACGTATATAAAGGCCTGAGTGATTTCCCCAAGCATTTATCATCAAAATATTTCTATGATGCCAGGGGAGATAAGCTATTTCAGGAAATTATGGCTATGCCAGAATATTACTTAACAAATTGTGAGTATCGAATACTTGATTTGTATAAGGATGAAATATGCAATGAATTTTTTAAAGGGTCAAAAGAATTTGATCTTATTGAACTTGGTGCAGGAGATGGGAAGAAAACAAAAATCCTATTAAAACATCTCGCCGTTCGGGAGATACCGTTCCAATACATCCCGATAGACATCAGTCAAAATGCGTTAAATCAACTTGAGAGTTCCATTAAAAATGAACTTCCAACTGTAAATGTGAAAGCTTTGCAGGGAACTTATTTTGAAACCCTGGAACAGTTGTGCAGCTTGCAGCATAAAAGGAAGGTCATTATGTTTTTAGGTTCAAATATCGGCAATTTATTACATCCCCAGGCGGTGGAATTCCTGATGAGCATACAGCAATTAATGGGTGAAGATGATCTTTTTTTTATTGGATTTGATCAAAAAAAGCATCCAAAAACCATTTTAGATGCCTATAACGATGCCTCAGGTATAACGGAACGATTTAATAAAAATTTGCTTGTCAGAATAAATAAAGAACTGGATGCGAATTTTGATCTGGACAAATTTATACATTGGGAAGTATATGATCCTGAAACTGGGACTGCTAAAAGTTATCTGGTCGCGAAGGAAAAACAGACCGTCTATATAAATGAGATAGATCTTACGGTCAGTTTTGAGGCATGGGAATCTATTCATACAGAAATATCTCAGAAATACGATGACCAAGTTGTATCATGGCTCGCTGATAAAGCAGGAATGCGAATAAGTAAAATATTCAGTGATGAAAATAAATTGTATAAAAACTATATTTTAAAAAAGTAGAAATGAAAGCTATTTGGAACGACACAGTTATTGCTGAAAGCAGCGATACCGTTATCATTGAAAACAATCATTATTTCCCTGAAGAAAGCATTAAAAAAGAATTTTTTAAGCCCAGCGATACGCACACTACATGTCCGTGGAAGGGAGAGGCTTCCTATTTTACACTCCAGGTCAACGGATTAGAAAATAAAGATGCAGCCTGGTATTATCCTGAGGTCAGCGAATTGGCAAGACAAATAGAGGGTAGGGTTGCCTTTTGGAAAGGTGTTAAAATTACACCATAAAAAAACCGGAACGTTCATAGAATGTTCCGGTTTAATTAATGCTAATTGTCAATTATAATTCCAAAACAGCATTTTCTGCACCAGCAAAATCATTCCACTGGTAACGGTCTGCTTCAGTCTCATTAACATAATTCCCGTCTACAAGGTATCTGAACTCGTAGCTAGTTTCTTTTGGTAAATCAAACGTTCCTTTAAAAGTTCCGTTTTTTAATTTTTTCAACATACTCCCTTTTGGGTTCCAATTGTTGAAATCTCCTACTACTGCAACTTTTTTTGCATCTTCAGCAGGTACTGTAAATGTAACTTTACATACCGGCTTAGTTTTTAAATATTGTTTTGCGATTGCCATAATTTTCTATTTTAAAATTTTCAACTGCAAAAGTAATACATTAAATGTCTCATTTACAATGATTAAAATCATATTTATTAATTTCTTAAAATATTAAAGCCTTTTAATTCACTTTGGTAAAAAGAGGCAGGTTCTTTTTGTAAGTAGATAATTCGTGCTTCACATTTCTAACTATTTCATAACGCGTAGCACTCTCTTTTAATACATTATAATCTTAGAAATTAGATTGTTAACCCCGAACCCTACCGGAATCGACCTTCTTTTTACACCATAAAAGGGTTAAGTTTTGTTAATCAGATAAACCGGGGATATAGTTTTTTTCATATGCTAGTCATAATTTTGAAAAGAACCTGACTTTAATTTATTTTAAATAAATGATCGCAAAAACAATTTTTTAATTGCTGTATCTTTGTAATTAAAGTAAGCTTGGAGTGTTTTCAGAGAATAAAAGTGATACAAAAATAGAGCTAGAGCAGCATGAGCAGCTGGAATATGCGCATAAGCGAATTAAACAGAAAAAAAATCTGTATGTTCATTTTGTGTTATTTCTAATCGGGAGCATATTTTTGATTTTAATTAATAAAGTTCTGAAATATGGAGAGGAATATAATTGGTTTGTTTGGGCTATTACTGTTTGGGCATTCTTATTAGTCGTGCATGTAATAAATGTATTTGTTATTCAAAAGTTTATGGGCATTGAATGGGAAAGGGAACAACGCCAAAAATTAGTAGCAAAACAAAGGCAGAGGATCAAAGAATTGCAAAAAGAAATTGAATCAGATTTTCCTTTATCCAATTTTAAAAAAAAAGATTAGTGGTTGAAATTGTGATGATAGCTGCCATTGGAAAGAATAATGGCTTAGGAAAAGATAATGATCTTATTTGGCATCTTCCGGATGATTTTAAACGTTTTAAGCAATTAACTACCGGTCATAAAATTATCATGGGTAGGAAAACTTTTGAAAGTTTTCCAAAACCCCTGCCAAATCGGACACATATAATCATTACACGGGACAAAAATTATACCGTTGATTTTTCCTCCTGCATTGTTGTATTTTCTATTAAAGAAGCTTTGGATCTTGTCCGAGATGATACCCTTGCCTACATTATTGGTGGAGGTGAAATTTATGATCTGGGGATGCCATATGCAGATGTCCTGGAAATTACGAGGGTGCATGAGAGCTTTGAGGCCGATACTTTTTTTCCTCACATAGATGAAAAATTATGGAAGCTGACCAAAGAAGAGTTTCACCCGCGAGATGAAAGACATAAACATGAATTCACTTATCTCACCTATCAAAGGCGGTTAAAAACAAAAACACCTTAAATTACAAAATCCCCCGAAAATCTATGCTTACAGTTGGATGAATAACTGAAGTGGGATTCTTAAGGCTTAAAAGTTTAAATATTCTATTTGTTTTAATTGATCAACATCCTCCAAAAATGAAGTTAAAATCCTTGTATCCTTATTGGTATAAAACTCGATTTTACCAGGTGTTTTACTAAAATTTTGCATTTGATTATCTTCAAGAACTACCTTCGTTTGCCTTGCAACTGCCGCACCACAGTCAATAACCTTAACACCGGGCGGTAATAATTCCCTCAAGACAGGAATTAAATAAGGATAATGGGTACAACCCAAAACAATATGATCCACATTTGCACTGAGCATGGGCTCCAAATACTTTATCAATAATTGCCTGGTCTCATCAGCGTTTATTTCTCCGGCTTCAATCAATGGAACAAGTCCTAATCCTTCCTGCTCAACAATGGTTATTTCACTAGCGTGATCTTTTGAAGTTTTTAAGAAGAGACTGCTACTCAAAGTCCCCTTGGTTGCCAATATTCCAACTCTTCCTGAACCTGAATTAAGTGCTGCCGGTTTAATCGCCGGTTCAATTCCTATAAAGGGGATGTCGTAATTATTTCGTAAATATGATATTGCATTAGTAGTAGCCGTATTACAGGCAACTACAACAAGCTTGCAGCCCTTACTTAGTAAAAGGTCAGTGTTCTTAATACATAAATCTATTATTTCTTCTTTGGTTTTTTGACCATAAGGTGCATTCTTACTATCAGCCAAATAAATGGTATTTTCAAAAGGAAGCAGCGCATGTATGGCCTTCCATATAGATGTACCTCCTACACCGGAATCAAAAATACCTATTGGTTGAGTGTTCATTTATAAAGTGAAATAATTTAAATAATAAGCCACAACAAAGTTATACATTCCTAAAACAAGCTATTGGTCTTCACCAAGATAATATCAATCCCCATTTTCAATTCTAATAGAACCATCCTCTGGCTCCTATTCAATTAATAGTTAAAAGCATCAAAGTAAGGTCTTCCTAAACAACATTAAACGAAAAAACCGTCCTTAGGGACGGTTTTACTAAACATTGAATTGAACAGAATTTAAAATCCTAATTCCTGTTTTACTTCCGCTAAAAGATCTTTGCCTTTGGCAACAATCAATCCCCCTCCTTGGGTTGCATCTATGACATAATCATAGCCTTGTGCTGTGGCAACTTTTTCGATGGCTGCTTTAGCTTTTATAGAAATTGGTTCAAACAATTCTGCTTGTTTCTTTGCTAATTCTTGTTGTGCGGCTTGTTGCGCTTCACCAATATTCTTTTCAAAACCCTGTAGTTCCTGAGCTCTTTTTTGATTCTCTTCTTCGGACTTTGAAGTTGCTTCATTGGAGTATTGGGTATATTTATTCTTTAGTTCTGTCATAGAACTTTCAATATCTGCCCTGTATGTTTCTTGCAATTTTTTTAATTCTGCCTGTGCAGCCTTCATTTCCGGCATCTCGCCCAATAATTCTGTTACATTAATGTGTGCAATTTTACTTTGGGCATTTACAAAGCTAGTAGCTGCTACTAATAATACTATGGCTATTGCTACTTTTTTAATTTGTTTCATGATCTTTGAATTTACTATTTAAGTGTTAATTAATTAAAATATTGAGTTTTAGATATTAGTTTCTTCGTTTTTTTTAATTTGTTCTTCCCTTTCCTTTAATTTTTCTTTCTTCTTTGCTTCCCGCTCCTCTAACAATTTTTTCCTTCTTTCTTCATATGCCTTTTTACGCTCCTCCCGTATCCTAAGCTGCTCTTCCCTCCGTTCTTCAGCACTTTTAGTTCTGGTCTCCTCAGCCTCTTTTGCCCTTGCTTGCCTCTCCAGGAGAGCATCACTTACTACCTCTTCATCCGGTTCTCCCTCAAAAGTTTCCAGCTGACTTTTCTTAGCCTTTGCTTTTGGTTTACTAACTTTTCTGGTCCTGGCAATACCTCTTAGCACCAAATCACTTATGTCATGCCTTTTTTGGGAGTACAACATTACGACATCCGCAGATTTATCAAAAATAAAATCGTATTTTTTATTTGATCCTATCTTTTGTACTTCATTAAAAACCTGGTCCTGAATTGGCTGAATTAATCTTTGTTTTTGCAAAACCAAATCTCCATTAGGTCCAAATCGGTTTTGTTGATATTCCAGCATTTCCTTTTCCAGAATTTGAATTTCTTCCTCCCGTTCTTCTATAAGTTCATTTGTCAATAAAACTTTCTCTGCCATTAAATCCTTCTTCATTTGCTCTACTTCGCTTTGCTTCTGCTCAACTTCTACTTTCCATCTTTGAACTTTGTTTTCTAATTGCTCAGTTGCATCCCGAAATTCTTCTACATTTTCAAGGATATACTCCATGTCTACATAACCTATTCTAACACCCCGTTGCGAAAACGTGTAAGATGACAGCAATAAACCTACAATTATTAAAAGAACATTTGTCTTCATCCTGAATTCGTTTTATTACACAGAAAATATCGTGCCAAAAATACTAATTATATTAAAATGAGTGGGTTACCTTTTCGTATTCTTGAAAAAATTCATTGGTCAGAACTGTTGCCCTATAATAAAGTGCGTTTGCCATCCGCTTGGACCAGTTCCAATCGATTGAGGTCTGAGATCCTCATCAAATCCATAACCAAAGTCAATTCCCAAAAGACCAAAGGCCGGCATAAAAATCCGGACCCCCACTCCGGCCGATCGTTTTACTTGAAACGGATTATATTCCTGAAAATTGTTGAAAGCGTTACCAGCTTCTAAAAAAGTTAGGGCATAAATTGACGCCGATGGCTTCAATGTTAAAGGATATCGCAATTCCAGAGAGTACTTATTATAAATGATACCACCATCTTGTTGCCCGGTAATAGGATCAATTGGTGTCAGGGAATTATTCTCATATCCTCTCAATTGAATAGTCTCCCTCCCATCTAAAGTGAAATTTCCCCCAAGACCATCACCTCCTAAGAAAAACCGTTCAAAGGGCACTTCCCCCACAGCACTATTATAACTTGCTAGAAACCCGAATTCTATATTTGTACGCAATACCAGCTTACCAACTATTCGGGTGTACCAATCTCCCTTAAACTTAATTTTAAAATATTCTAGCCACTTCCATCTTTCCTGCTCTATAGACTGTTGTTCTGAAACTTCTTCAGGTGTCAGGGGACGTTCCTGAGCAATTAAATTGAGTTCATTACTTCTATCTTTTAAAGCTCCAAAATCTTTATTACTGAAAAGTGAATAAGGAGGTGTTAACTTGGCGGTCATTTCGAAAATTGAACCCGACAAAGGGAATATTCTTCCCGGTCCTGCAGAACTCCTGGATAATCCCAAAGTGTACGCAATTGAATTTGATGTTCCGTTACCAAAATTAAAAAGACCAGAATTGTAGTTCTTAAAATCGTATAACTGATAACCCAGAGAGTGTGAGATCGTGAAAAAATCATCTGGCCATTGAAGTCTTTTGGCAAGTCCCATAGAGGCTCCTGTGATCGAAAATTGCTGATCTTTATCTACCTGTATCCTTCCGGAATTATCAAAAGATGCCAGGAATTGCTGAGTCCTCGAAAATGACATATTAAATCTAACAGGTTTTTTGCCGCCAAGCCAGGGTTCTGAAAAATTAAGACTGTATACCCTAAAAGTTCTACTCGCCTGTAAACGCAAAGCAAAAGTTTGCCCATCTCCCATAGGTACAGGTTTATAGGCCTTCCCATTAAAAATATTCCGAATTGAAAAATTATTAAAAGAGAGGCCAAGGGTACCAATAAATCCACCACCTCCATAACCACCCTGCACTTCAATCTGACTAGCACCTGATTCTACAAGATTATACTTCAAATCAACAGTACCGGCATTTGGATCAGGGTTTAGTATATCCGGTTTTATCTGTTCCGCATCAAAAAATCCAAGTTGTCCCAATTCCCTTACACTTCTAACAATATTGTCTTTGCTGTATTTTTGACCGGGACGAGTTCTTAGTTCCCTAAATATAACGTGATCATTAGTTTTGTCATTACCAGATACGTAGACATGATTTAAAAACGTTTCTTTCCCTTCAATAATCCTAATCTCAAAATTAATGGTATCATTCTGAGCTGAAACTTCAACCGGGTTTATCTGCGAAAATAAGTAACCATTATTTTGGTACAGATTAGTGATATCTTCTGCATCAGGCTTAGAATCATCGGCAATACGTTCTCTTAATAGTACTCCATTGTAGGTATCTCCTTTTTTTATACCCAATATTTGATTTAGTTGCCTATCTGTATAAACTGCATTTCCAACAAATTCTATTTCCCCAAAATAGTATTTATTTCCCTCCTCTACTTTAAGATCAATACTTATTTTCTTATCATTTATTATGGTGATGGAATCTGAGAGTATCCTGGCATCCCGATAACCCTTCTCTGCATATTTATCTATCATTGCCGCAAGGTCTTCCTGATAGTCGGCTTCAATATATTTTGATTTTTTCCAAACCCTTCCGAATTGTTGTTTTTTGGTATTTTTCAGGGCTTTTCGAAGCTTTTTATCAGAAAGCATCTTGTTCCCCTCGATGTTAATATTTTTAATTTTAACCTTACTCCCGGTTTTTATATTAACAACCATACTTTCCGCATTGGTTTCGGAAGTATCTACTGCTGTGGCTATAGTAACTTTAGTATTTAAATAACCATCTTTTCTATATTTATTCTGAATATAATTTCTTGTATTCGAGATAAAACTCTCAGTAACCTTCTTTCCTTTCTTAAGGTCAGTTTCCTTTATTATTTCATCTATTTTTTTCTTCTTAAGGCCATAAACGGTAACCTTGGACAAAGTAGGTCTCTCTACAATGTTCAGTTCCAGAAAAACCTTCTCCCCCTCAATATTGGAAATAAAAAACTCAATATCACTAAAGAGTTCAAGATCCCATAACTTTTTAATTACTTCACTAATCTGGTCACCCGGGAGGGTAATAGGCTGACCTTCCCGAAGTCCGGTAAAGGTTTTTACCGTTTGCTCATTATAGCTTTGAAGGCCTATAACTTCAATTCCCCCAAGAATATACTTTTTACCCGTGCCATAGGAAGTTTCCTGAGCAAAGCTGAAAGTAGTAAAAAGGAGTAGTATTAGTAAAATCAGAAGTTCAAGTGATATGAACTTAATCATACCGCTAGTTGAGTTGTTCGCTAGTTTTTCCAAATCTTCGTTCTCTGTGCTGGTAATTCTTTATTGCCTCTAACAAATGATGCTCGTTAAAATCGGGCCAAAATACATCAATAAAATATAATTCAGCATACGCTATCTGCCAAAGCAAAAAATTGCTAATCCTATGTTCACCACTGGTGCGGATAAGCAAGTCTACGTCTGGTAAATTTCGCGTGTAAAGATGGTTATTTATAATGGTTTCGTCAATATTTTCAGGAGAAATTATATTATTTTTAACTTTGGTACTTATGGATTGTACTGCATTCTTAATTTCCTCTCTTGCACCGTAACTTAAAGCAAGAGTCAAGGTCATAGTGGAATTCTGACTCGTCTGAGCCATCACTTCATTAAGTTCAGTAAGCGCCTTGGCCGGAAGTGATTCGATATTGCCTATGGCACTGAGTTTTATATCATTCTTGTTAAGTGTAGGCAACTCTTTTTTTAAGGAAGACACCAATAATTTCATTAAGGTTTCTACCTCAATTTTGGGTCGTTTCCAATTTTCCGTAGAAAAAGCATAAAGTGTTAGATAATCTATTCCAAGTTTGGAACAGTTAACTGCGACATCCCGAACTGCTTTCACCCCATGCTCATGACCAAAAACACGAAGCCGTCCTCTTTGTTTTGCCCACCTGCCATTTCCATCCATGATAATAGCCAGGTGCTTTGGAAGTTTTCCGTTTTTCAATTCATCAATAGTGTTCATAATAAGTGTTACTCAAAGCAATCGGAACATGGTTTTCTACCAAAGGTATAAGTTAACGTAATTCCTGTGAAAACATACCAATCATCGCTAAAAATATTTCCAAATCTAAATTGTTCAAAATTAGATCCTTCTGGATTACTGCCATCTAAATTATCAGTAAAAGTTAAACGTGCCCCTATTTCTGCACCTATAACCAAAAACTGCGTTAACCTTGCTTTCGCACCAACGGTCATTGGAATGGCAAAAGAACCGTCTTTTTGATCTATATCCTGTACCTGTCCCGCATCAAAATATTTATATCCATACCTAAAATAGGTTATCCCGGTATACAGATACGGCGTAAATGCGGGTCCTAATTTATGCAAATTATATTCAACAAAATTAAATTCAAGTCCTGCAGAGGCTTCCAAAACGGAATTATCCATCTTGTATGCCCTTTGTTGCCTGGAAGAAATACTCGATTTTGTATCATCTGCGGTAAACTTTCCATAAATCACACTAGCCCTCCATGCATATCGTTTACTTTTATTCCATTTAAATATTCCACCTATTGCCGGACCAGAAGGTGCTATATAGTTGGTTCTCCCAACATCACCTATATTATTTGTTCCACCGCCATATAATCCAACTTCATAAGTTTGGGCATTTAGTAATCCAAATCCAAGCAAAAGAATAACAACAATAAATGCTCTCATCAAATTCAAAAGTTTGCAAATATAACTAATATGGTATTTTCTACGCATTTTATCTTATACCTCTATTTACTTTTGATAAACAGTATTTGACGTTATTTATTGTTTTAATGAAGTATCTAATTCCGCTTGTCCTGTCCCCATAACAATTTGTTTCTAATGGTTTCCAAAAAGCTCTCAGATGTGTAGGCAATCATTTTTATAGTAAACGAAGCCTTTCTAACGGTAATCTCTTGTTCATTTTCTATGGTAGCAATTCGGGAATCTAATGAAACAAGGTGGTTTTCCTCCCTACCTGAAACTTTAAGTCTTATGGTGGTATCATCTGAAATGACAAGGGGTCGTGCATTCAGGTTGTGTGGAGCTATTGGAGTAATTACCAAAGATTGCACCCCTGGCATTATAACAGGTCCGCCACAACTCAGGGAATAACCCGTAGATCCTGTTGGTGTGGCCACTATAAGTCCATCTGCCCAATAGGAGGTTAAATATTCATTATCTAAGTGAGTTTCAACTGTTATCATCGAAGTAGTATCTTTTCGGCTTACGGAAACTTCGTTTAATGCAAAGTTAATATCCCTGAATTCCGGGATATCAAAATCAGCGATCACTTCTACCAAACTTCGTTCGACAAGGGTATAAGCTCCTGAAACAAATTCTGTAACTACTCTTCTTACTTCTTCCTTCTTTAAGGTAGATAAAAACCCGAGCCTTCCGGTATTGATGCCGACTATTGGGATTCCTAAATCACGGATATAGGTGATGGCCCTTAAAATAGTCCCGTCTCCTCCAAAGCTTACAAACATATTAAAAGAAGAGTCCAGGCCACTTTTGCCATCAAAGCAAGCGTATTTATCTATCTGTCTTTCTGAGGATAACTGCTCATAAAAGTTGGATTCAATACTTATCTCCGCGCCAACATTTTTGCATTCATCCAATAACTCAACTACATAGTCCAAGGTTTCATTCTCGTATACCTGAGCATATATTGCAATTTTCATATTAGAATGATTTTGGAAACTAATCCTTAACTAAATAAGAGATTGAGGATAAAGTTAACTCCTTAAGAAGGTAAACTGGCATAAACTCTATACATTTAGATATTTATCAAGATAATCCGATCTTTCTTTTAAATTCTCAATAAACTGATCATCTTTATTACCAAAAACAATGTTGTAGTTGTAGCGCCTAAAGGTATTGACCACCTCACTAAAATTATCAGTACTGATTTTAATTGTAATCCGTATAACATCATTTTGCATATCCGTAATAAATGCACCAAGTAGTTTGGTATTATTACTTTCAACAATTTGCGCAATTTCACTAAAGGAATAATCCTTAATCCCTTTTGCCAATACAAGGATTCCTCCAGGTTCCGTAAAAAAAGGGGTGTCTATAAAAACACCTACAATATCATTAAGGTCAAAATAACCCATTACATGGTTTTCATCATCTAAAACCGGCAACAAGTTGGACTCATTTCTTGAAAATTTTTCAAGAGCATCAAGCCATGAAGTATTCTTGTATACAAAAAAGGATTCCAGATTATATTTGTAATCCTCTATCTTCTTGTCTTTTTCAAATGTCTCAAGATCATTTTCCGATAAGACTCCTAAAAACTGCTTATCCTCAACAATGGCGACATGTGAATAGGTACTGTGCTTAAAGAAGTGAATAACCTCTTTAAGTGATCCTTCCAATTCAAAAACCGGAATTGTGGTAATTATGTGAGATTGAATTTGCATGTCCTTTTAATCTTTCGCAAAATACTAATTTTAAATGTCAAAAAGCATGCCTTATTTGTATTTTTGGCCTTGATAAATGTAAAATTCGAAAAATGACAAAGCTTAGCGTTAATGTTAACAAAATAGCGACTCTTAGGAACTCCCGAGGTGGGAACGTACCTAACCTATTACAGGTAGTCTCGGATATAGAAGACTTTGGTGCGCAAGGAATCACTATTCATCCCAGACCAGATGAAAGACATATTAAATATGAAGATGCGCGTCAACTTGGGAAGACAGTAACAACAGAATTGAATATGGAGGGAAACCCTATCGACAAATTTATTGATTTAGTACTGGAGGTTGCGCCCACTCAGGTCACCTTAGTTCCAGACTCCGTCACTGCAATTACCTCCAATGCAGGCTGGGACACTATTACCCACCAGGATTTTCTAAGGGAAGTAATAGGTACTTTTAAAGCAAGAAATATTCGCACTTCAATTTTTGTAGATCCTGATGTGAGTATGGTTAATGGTGCTGCGAAAACAGGAGTTGATAGAATTGAACTCTATACCGAACACTACGCTAAAAATTATGAGGATGGTAACAAACAAGCTATTCAGTCATTTATTGATGCGGCAAAAGCCGCCCATGAACTAGGATTGGGTATTAATGCCGGGCATGATTTAAGTCTAAATAATATAAAATATTTCAAAGAAAATATCCCTAATCTTCTTGAAGTCTCCATTGGACATGCATTAATTTGCGAATCCTTGTATCTGGGACTTGAAAATGTGATTAATATGTATTTACACCGTTTAAGATAATGGCTTTGCTTCACTCTAATATCATAGGCAAGGGCCAACCGATGGCAATATTGCATGGCTTCCTGGGAATGTCTGACAATTGGAAAACCCTGGGTACACAATATGCCAAAAATGGCTATGAGGTTCATCTTATCGACCAACGTAATCATGGTAAAAGCTTTTGGTCCGAAGAGTTTAATTATACCATTTTGGCTGAGGACTTGTATAACTATTTTGAACATCATAAGTTTTCAAGTGCTTGCATCCTTGGGCATTCCATGGGCGGTAAAACTGCCATGAACTTTGCGTGCAATTATCAAGATTCTGTGGATAAATTGATCATTGCTGACATTGCTCCAAAATTTTATCCCGCGCATCATCAGTATATTATCGATGCCTTACAATCGCTTGATCTCGATGATATTAGCTCAAGAAATCAAGCCGATTTTCTTCTGGCAGAACATCTTCATGATTGGGGCATACGACAGTTTTTACTAAAAAACCTGCATTGGGTAGAAAAAGGAAAATTAGCCTTTCGATTTAATCTCGACGTACTTGCACAAAAAATGGAAGAAATTGGGGAACCTTTAGGACATACAGAATTTTTTAATGGCCCTACCTTGTTTCTACGCGGTAGCAGATCGGAATATATTGGTAACGAAGACTTGTCTGAAATAAAGCGTCATTTTCCAAATGCAGAACTTGAGACCATTGATGATGCAGGGCATTGGTTACATGCAGAAAATCCGCAGCAGTTTATTGAGAAGTCAATGCTCTTTCTGAATTCTTAAAATAGAATAGATCTTTATTTTAAGTAATTGTACCGAAATGGATTATCAGAACTATCACAAGAAATTTCGGGGCAAACCTACAAGGCAAGAACCACTCGATTACATAAGACTTTACATTAAATACATTAAAATTATAACTACTTTTAAGCATGCCTAATTAAGGGCATCCTTTTTATTAATCCTAAATGCTAATAAGATGAAATTAATAATACGAATCCTACTGAGTGCCCTTGCGGTGGTTATCCTCTCCAAAATCCTTCCGGGTGTTGGAGTAGATTCTTACTCTACAGCAATAATTGTGGCCATTGTATTAGGTCTTTTAAATTTTATAGTCAAGCCTATAATGATTATTCTCACCCTACCCATTACCATATTAACCCTGGGCTTATTCTTACTAATAATTAACGCCCTAATCATATTGTTGGCAGACAGATTTATTACAGGTTTTACAGTGGATTCTATTTGGTGGGCACTACTGTTTAGCCTTTTGCTAACCTTCCTTGAATCTATCTTTTTCTCATTTTTAAAAGAGGATTGAATCCCTGAATTCTTCAATTGATAATCAGGGATTTAAAAACTTGTCCCGGTACATAAAATGTTCTATTTTTGCATCCCATTATTAGAAAGCAAATAAGAGAGATCAATGAATATTCAGAAAGAGCAGATAGACGAGTTAAACGCGATAGTTAAAGTTGCTATTACAAAAGAAGACTATAGCGATAAGGTAGATAAAATTCTCAAGGATTATAAGAAACAAGCCAATATTCCCGGATTTAGAAAGGGTCAGGTTCCAATGGGACTAATCAAGAAGCAATATGGCAGGGCTGTTTTAGTAGATGAAGTAAACAAACTTCTCCAGGATAATCTTAACAAATATCTGACGGAAGAAAAATTAGATGTCCTTGGTAATCCACTGCCTAAGCAACAGGATAATTTTGATTGGGATACAGAAGATTTTTCATTCGAATTTGAGTTGGGTCTGGCTCCAAATTTTGAAGTTTCCCTCAAAACAAAAAAACCGGTAACGCATTATAAAATTGTTGCCGATAAGAAGATGATTGACGAGCAGGTAGAGCGCATAAGAAAACAATACGGGAAACTGATTAGCAAGTCTGAAGTAGGAAAGAATGATGAAATTACAGGAACTTTTAGAAACGAGGATGAAGAAATAGATCACAAGTCTACGCTTGAAATGTCTAAAGTGAAAAGTAAAAAAGCACTGAATAGCCTTATTGGGAAAAAAGCAGGTGATACTTTGAGCATAAAAACAAAAGGACTCTTCAAAGAAGATTATCTTTTGTCTGGCGTTCTGGGGATAGCAAGGGAGAAAGCTGAAAAACTAAATATAGAAGTTAGTTTTACAATCGACGAAATAAATGAGAGAGAGTCTGCCGACTTAGATCAGGAATTGTTTGACAAACTATTTGGCAAAGACGCCGTAACATCTGAAAAAGAACTCAAGAACCGTATCAAGGAAGACTCAGAAAAACAGTTTGAGCAGCAATCAGATCAGAAATTACTGAATGATGTGACCGAGCGACTTATTGAAACTATTAAGTTTGATCTTCCTGCCGGATTCCTTAAAAAATGGATTCAGACTACGGGTGAAAAAACCCTTTCTGAGGAAGAGGCTAACGATGAATACGAAAAATCAGAGAAAGGACTACGCTATCAACTAATTGAAGGCAAAATCATAAAGGATAATAATATAGAAATTCAATTTGATGAGCTTAAAGAATTTGCCAAAGGGTTTATAAAATCACAAATGGCCCAATACGGTCAGTTAAATCCACAAGAAGAAGAACTTGATACTATTGCAACCCGTGTTTTAGGCAACCAGGAGGAAGTTAAAAGACTCTCCGAACAGTTAATGAGTCAAAAACTTCTTGCCCTATATAAGGAAAAAGCAAATTTGAAGGAAAAAGAGGTTACCTACGATAATTTTGTCAAAGAGGTTTACGGGTAGTTTCAAAAATAAATTAAGTATCTTTACGGTGCCGGAAAGCAATAATTTCGGCACCTTTTTTTTAAAAAAATATCAGATTAAATATGGATTTCGGTAAAGAATTTCAGAATTATGCCATTAAAGACCAGGGTATAAATAGCATGTACTACGAAAATATCATACGCAGTATGTATCCGGTTAACATGACGCCAAACATTATTGAAGAAAGGCAATTGAACGCAATTGCAATGGATGTCTTTTCAAGACTTATGATGGACCGCATCATTTTTTTAGGAACGGGCATTAATGATCAGGTAGCTAATATTGTTCAAGCACAATTACTCTTTTTGGCCAGTGCGGATTCCTCTAAGGATATCCAGATTTATATTAACTCTCCCGGAGGAAGTGTATATGCCGGACTTGGGATTTACGATACAATGCAGTTTATTAAACCGGATGTGGCTACCATATGCACCGGGATGGCCGCTTCAATGGCTGCCGTGCTTTTGTGTGCAGGAGAAAAAGGGAAACGCAGCGGCCTTACCCACTCCAGGGTAATGATACACCAACCTATGTCTGGCGCGCAGGGTCAGGCAAGTGATATTGAGATTGCTGCCAATGAGGTACTTAAAATAAAAGATGAATTATACCATATTATTTCCAAACATTCGGGTCAAAAGTTCGACAAAGTCTATGAAGATAGTGATCGGGATTATTGGATGAAAGCCGAAGAGGCAAAGTCGTATGGCATGATTGACGAAATTTTAGAAAGAGATAAGGATTAATTTCGACGAAATACGCATATTTATAGCGCTATGGGCTTAATATAATGAACCAAAATTGCTTTTGATTCGTTATTACATAGAAATCTAGCTAAAGTTATGGCAAAGGAAAACTTGGAATGTTCTTTTTGTGGAAGAAAAAAACCAGAGACCAATCTATTGATTGCAGGCTTGGATGCACATATTTGTGATAGGTGTATTGAACAAGCACATGGTATTGTAGCAGAGGAATCTAAGCAATCAAAGAATGATGACTTGTCTTCAGAGCTTATTTTAAAAAAGCCTGTTGAAATCAAAAGTTTTCTGGACACCTATGTAATCGGGCAGGAAAGAACGAAGAAAGTGCTGTCGGTGGCCGTTTACAATCACTACAAAAGGCTTTTACAACCGCATTCTAAGGAGGACGATATAGAGATTCAAAAAAGTAACATTGTCATGGTGGGCCAGACCGGAACCGGTAAAACTTTAATGGCTAAAACCATTTCAAAGATGCTGAATGTACCGTTGGCTATAGTTGACGCTACAGTACTCACTGAAGCTGGATATGTAGGTGAAGATGTCGAAAGTATTCTGACCAGACTATTACAGGCATCGGATTACAATTTAGAAAAAGCTGAAAGAGGTATAGTTTTTATAGATGAACTTGATAAAATAGCACGCAAGAGTGACAACCCCTCTATTACCCGGGATGTTTCCGGTGAAGGTGTACAGCAGGGATTATTAAAACTCCTGGAAGGAACTGTCGTAAATGTGCCCCCTAAGGGCGGAAGAAAACATCCGGATCAGAAATTCATTGAAGTAAATACCGAGAATATTCTGTTTATCGCCGGAGGTGCATTTGATGGAATAGAACGGATTATTACCAAACGCCTGAATATGCAGGCTATTGGTTACAGCGCTGCAAAAAAAGAAGAAAGTTTAGACAACACCAATGTGCTGCAATATATTATCCCAAAAGATCTCAAAGAATTTGGGCTTATTCCGGAAATAATTGGTAGACTACCTGTCCTGACACATATGAATCCTCTGGATGAAAAAGCTTTAAGAGCTATATTAACCGAACCCAAAAATGCTATTATAAAACAGTATGAAAAATTATTTGCCATGGATGGCATAAGTTTTAAAATTACTGAACAAGCTTTAGACTATATAGTCGAAAAAGCAATTGAATACAAATTGGGCGCCAGAGGTCTGAGATCTTTATGTGAAGCGGTATTTACAGATGCAATGTTTGAGATGCCCAGCAGCGATGAAACAGAATTTAAGGTAACCAAACCTTACGCGGAGAATAAATTATCCTTTGAAACAATTAAGAAACTAAAGGCCGTTTCTTAAAACTAAGTCTGTTTTTTAATAAAGAATCCAGTAAATTCATACATACTTTTTGGATTATACTGTCATCACTATATAATTCCCTGCCGAATCTAGGCATGATTTCCATATTAACATCCATTTCAGACAACCATTCCGGAGAAGGTTTATCCTCCTGATATTCGCCATAAAGCAAATTAATCTTACAATCTGGCTTTTCTTTGAGTAAATGGAGGTTCAATGGAGATATTGCCGTTAATGATTTCATCGGCAAACCGGATAAGGCCGCATTCCAGGCAACAGTACCACCGGCACAAAAGGTGAGATAATGGCTTTCTTCTCTTTCCTTAATTAAAAGCTGAGCCGTTGCCGTATTCAAGCCTCCTTTGGTAAAGGCTTCATAGAGATCATCTGCCGAATTACTTATAAGATTTACATCGGAAAGTTTACCGATATCATAAAATACAATATCAAAATATTGTTGCAAATAGCCCAGATACGAAGTAATCCACAAGCCTTTTTTTGCCCCCCACATGTCTGATAATACTACCAATCTTTCTGCCATAAAAGTAATGTTTATTAATAAACGGGTTAAGTTAGGAACCTCAATTTCATGAATAATGGTCTATTTGCATCATTTTTTTGTTCACTTGATGCATTTCATCGATATAGTAGCTTAATTACTTGTATTATAAAGTTATTAGAAGGGGAATTATGAGCTTTTAACAGGTGTTCATTTCCAGTAATTCGTCCACATATACCCTATCATTAGATAATCGGGGAATTTTATGTTGACCTCCCAGTTTTCCTTTGGACTTTAACCAATCGTAGAAAAGGTCTTTTCTGGCGGCATGAACCTTTGGCATTTTTAAAGTCATACTATTATAGCGTTTGGCTTCATAATCAGAATTTAATGATTTAAGGGCATTATCCAACACTTCTGTAAAATATTGAATTTCTTCCGGAGCTTTCCGAAATTCTATTATCCATTCGTGTGCTCCTTTTTCATTTCGAGACATAAAAACAGGAGCCGCAGTATAATCTATTATTTCAGCACCAGTCCTTTGGCAACTATTCTTAAGTGCTTCTTCAGCATTTTCAATGATGAGTTCCTCCCCAAATGCATTAATATGGTGCTTGGTTCTGCCTGTAATTTTTATCCTATACGGATTGGTTGAAGTAAAACGAACAGTGTCCCCTATTTTATAGCGCCAAAGTCCGGAATTGGTTGTAATAATAATGGCATAGTTCTTATTTACCTCTACTTCCCACAAAGGAAGTACTTTTTGATTTGGAAGACCATAGGTTTCCATTGGTATAAACTCATAAAAAATTCCATAATCCAGCATTAGTAATAAATCACTCGCGTTATTCCTGTCCTGAATGGCAAAAAACCCTTCAGAAGCGTTATAAATCTCGTAATACTTAAAACTTTGCTTTGGGAGTAGATTATTGTATTGTTCCAGGTATGGATTAAAACTTACCCCGCCATGGAAGTATACTTCCAGATTTTCCCAAATCTCAAATAAGTCTTTCTTAGATGTTTCTTCCAATACTCTGTTCAAAAGAACTAACATCCAGGACGGAACACCGGCCAAACTGGTAACATTTTCACGTATGCTTTCCTGTATTATAGCATTCATTTTGGTTTCCCATTCACCCATCAAAGAAACTCTGCTACTGGGGGTACTGCTTAATTCTGCCCAAAATGGCATATTATCTATTAAAATGGCTGAAAGATCCCCAAAAAATGTTCCATTATCCTCATATAGCTCCTTGCTTCCTCCTAAGCGAAGACTCTTGCCTGTAAATAACTGAGAATTCTCGTTATTGTTTAAATAGAGGCATAACAAGTCCTTTCCAGATTTATAATGACAATCTTCCAAAGCCTCGGCACTTACGGGTATAAATTTACTTTTAGCATTAGTTGTTCCGCTACTTTTTGCAAACCACTTAATGTTGGTTGGCCAGAAGATGTTTTGTTCCCCTCTTCTAGTACGTTCTATTAAAGGTTCCATTTCCTCATAGGAAATAATAGGAATACGTTCTTTAAAGGTTTGGTAAGCTTCAATTGACCCAAATTCATGTTTCCTGCCAATCTCTGTATCTTCAGCAATCCCCAGTAATTGAAATAAAACCTCCTCCTGCACTTCACCGGGATACTTTAGGAAAAGTTCTATCTGGTGATAGCGTTTTTTCAATAACCACGACGCAATAGAATTAAATAAAGGTATCGGCATTTTTGGGTATCTTTAGCTGCATAATTCTAACGACTAAAGTTAGTATTATTAAATGAATTTTTAAAAATAATCATGTTACATGCGTTACGAAGGAGTTTTACGTAAAATGCAGTCTGAAATGGGGCAACCTATTCAATACTATATGATATTTAACAACGACTTTATTAATGTCAATCAGGTATTGGACAAAGAACTGGAATTCAATTTTATTAAATACCAGTGTTTGAATTGTAATGAAGACAACCCAATTTTCAGGCAGGGTTTTTGTCAAAGCTGTTTCTTTGAAACCCCTGCAGCCGGAGACTGGATTATGCGACCAGAACTTAGTATGGCCCATTTAAATAAAGAAGACCGCAATTTAGAATATGAAAAAAAAGTACAATTACAGCCACATATTGTATACTTAGCAAATTCCAGCAATGTCAAGGTTGGTGTTACGCGTAAATCACAAGTCCCCACAAGATGGATAGATCAGGGAGCACATGAAGCCATTGAAATTGTTGAAGTCCCCAATCGTTATTTAGCCGGAATTACCGAGGTAGCGTTAAAAGAGCATGTCAACGACAAAACCAATTGGCGTAAAATGCTAACAAATACTATTGAAGATGCTGACCTAGTTCAATGGAGAAATAAGCTAAGTAAATACATCCCGGAAGAAGCCAAAGATTATTTTATAGAAAGCAACCAGGAAACGCATATGGAGTTTCCTGTATTAAAATACCCTGAAAAAGTCAAAAGTCTTAATCTTGGAAAAACGGGGGAGTTTAAAGGGATTTTAAAAGGCATAAAAGGACAATACCTGATCTTTGGGGATAATACTGTTTTTAATGTTCGGGGAAATGAAGGCTTATATGTCTCATTGGAAGTTAGTTAATTGAATCTTTATCTTTCCCGGAATCACCTGAACTTTTTTTCTTTCCTCCCAATATTCCGCCGAGGATTCCTTTAGCCGTTTTTGTTAGTTGATCTTCCTTTTGGAGTGTGTCTTTACCTAAACTTGCACTGTCTTCCTTTTCTGCCTTATTTGTCAGCACGTCTCCCAGCACATCATTTAATTTTACATTTTCAGTGCGCTCCTCACTCAAAGAGTCCTTTTCATTACCTTTAGATAAAAGGCCTCCAAGCAATTCTCCGGCCTTCTCAGAACCTTTATTGATCATTTTTTGTTTTTGTACAGCCAGCAATCGTGAAGTTAGTTCCTTTATTGCAGTTGAAAGGTCTGTATTTATAACCGGCGCATTATAGGATCCCTTAACAGATGCCTTTACCGGGAGCGTTAAATTTTCCAGTTCTTTTTCGTCAATTTGTGCGATAAGCGAATTAAGTTGTTTGCCTAAATACTTGCGCGGGACCTCAATGTTTAAATTGTAATTCAGCTTTTTATCAAATGTATGACTACCATTCACAGAAATAGCGATATCATCATATTTTACCGTAAATGGTTTTACATTTACCGTCCCATCTTCAAATGAAAAAATTGTTTTTAAGCCCTTTAACTTAAATTTATCCGCTTCGATAAAATTTAATTGAGAATTCAGGTTGTTTAAAATTTTCGCCTTTTCCGGATTTAATTCCATGGCCGTTACTTCTGCTAGTACATCTCCGGAGATTGTATTCAAATCCGGGGTAAAATCATCTTTAAGGTTTCCCGAAATCTGTATAGACGAATTCAGGTTTCCTTTAAGTGCTGCTGCCATTGGTGCCAATACCCTGAAAAGTTCCAGGTTTTTAAAAGCATATTCTAAATCTAAACTGCTCATATCCAGTTCCATCGCAAAACCAGGTATTTTTCCTTTGGTGCTCGTAAACCCGTTCATATTGAGTGATCCATTATAAAATGATGACTGGAAATTGGAAAGAACTGCCTGCTGATCAGCAATTTTTATTTGCGCTTTAACATTTCTTAAATCCAGTTTGTCATAAATAACAGAATTTGCCCTGGCATCTATAGAACAGTTCAGAAATGCCGGAATTTCTATCTTTTCCGAAGTTAAATTAGTGCCTTCACTTGCTAATTCAGATTTATCTGCTCCCGATTTCACTGCGGCTTCTTTTGACATAAAATCGCTAAGATCAAAAGTGTTGGAATTCAATTTAAAACTACCGGCCACCTTCTCATCATTAAACAAAAAACCTAAAAGGTTTTTAATTGTTCCGTCAATTTTAAAATCTGTTTTTCCGAGCTGTCCATTCAAATTCTTTATCAACACCTGCTCCGGGAAAAACTCCATACTTGCATCGTGAATTTCCAGAGGCTGGGATAAATTTTCCGAACTGTATTCTAATTCTCTTACTTTTAAATGACCATTTAGAATGGTATTCTCATACCTTTCCTTTTCAATAGATTCCATATCAAAAGAGGCCGAAATATCAGCACCCAACAGACCTTTTAAATCTACATTCACGGGCAACGGGTAAGCCTCCGCAATATTGCCAAGATCCATATTACATAATATATGCGAACGTACTTTGGTATTACCCAATAATTCTGTAAGCTTTGAGTTCAATTCAAAGCTATCATCTTCTATCGCAAAGGATGCCTTATTTATATCAACATACGTATCTTCGGCAAAACCGGAAGTATTTTTAATACTGAGGTCCATATTGATGTCCTTTATAGTTTTTGGTAAGTTGGGGTATTTCACAGAAGCATCGCTTGCATCGATCTGAATCGCAAATTTTGGAATATGTTCTTCGTCAAGAATACCTTCAAATTCACCTTCAATATTGAAAATTCCCGTGGTTTTTACATCCTTTATACTTTGAGTATAAACATTGGGAATAACTGCTAAAAAATTATCAAACCCTGAAGATGGGGTTTTAAATTTAATGGCTACTTCCTGCTTTTCATCCAAATTCCTGACGAATCCCTCAAACACCAATGGGAGCTCATTTATAAAGCCCTCGTTCTTTAAAAAGGAATAGGTATCCGTATTGAGATCAACTCCTAAGAGCGCTTGCAGCATAACACTTGTATTGTCCAAATAACGGGTTCCGTCTAATTCCAAGGATACCAAAGCACTTGTTTGGGTATTTAATTCACTTATTTCCAAAGAAAGGTCTCCCCGGCCACTGTGTTCAATCTCTTTTAATTCAAGCAGCAAACCTGAATTTAAGTCTTCATAACTAATTTCGGAATTCATCAACTGAAAAGATTCCAGACCAAAAGTAAAACCACCGGATGCAGTTTCATTTTTGGATTTTGTTTCCCTCCCTTTGGTTATATCGTAATTGGCATTTAACTGCTTATCAGTTTTCAGCTTCAATACGGCTTCGTCAAAGATCAGCTTACTAATGGTTATTGTCTCACCAGCCCCTTTAAATATTTCTTTAATACCCATTTCTAAAGAAATAGAATGGGACCTAAAGAGCGTATCACCTTCAAACGGACTATTAGCTAACAAATACAAGTCCTGAATTTGAAGTTCTGCCTTCGGGAAACTTCT
Organism: uncultured Eudoraea sp.; assembly: GCF_947258925.1. GTDB lineage: Bacteria > Bacteroidota > Bacteroidia > Flavobacteriales > Flavobacteriaceae > Eudoraea. The sequence goes on from NZ_CAMYKG010000002.1 coordinate 95,119, forward strand.
CAAGAGACTTAGGTTGACTTCGGAAAAATCCAATGTGCCATTAATGTTCTTATTTACATTGTTTTTAATGAGGTCACCAATCTTTGTCTCCAGAAAAAAGGGTACGGCAATCAGGACTCCCAATACAAGTAAAAGAAGGATGCCGGTAATTTTTAAAATTTTCTTTTTCATACGATTTAAAGCTCGGTCCGAATAGAACTAAAAAAAACAGGTATTAGTATACCTTTTATCGAAAACTTGAAAAACTAAAATGAAACGCCATTGGACCCTTGTATAAGGCCTAAAAAGAATTCTGAAAAACAGAACTAGACATCGAGCTTTATTTCTTCACCAACCGCAAGTTTAAAACGTTTCCTGAAGAGATGGACAAACAAATAAAGTAGGGGGGTATCCAGAAATGCAATGAAGATTTTGAAAATAACACCGCTAATAACCAATCCCTGGAACATCTTCCATGGTATAACTCCAAAAATACAAAGTAGGCCCACCACAGTAGTCGTGTCTATAATCTGGGAGGAAAAGGTTGAGAAATTATTGCGTAGCCATAAATATTTTCCTTTTGTAAGTCGTTTCCAAAAGTGATAAATCGCTATGTCCACATATTGAGCACTCAGGTATGCAAGCATTGAGGCTAGTACAGCTAAGGGAGATAAGGCAAAAACACTTCTAAAAACTGCATCGTCTACAGGAGACGATGGGATGGCCGGTGCAAGATCGGAAATCAGAATAATACCCATAGAAAAAAAGGAAGCAAAAATACCTGTAGTAACAATTTGATTTGCTTTCTTCTGTCCAAATATTTCTGAAATTAAGTCGGTAATCAAAAAGGTAATTGGATAAGGCAAAACGCCAACTGAAATTTCAAATAAAGGAGCACCAAATACGGTAACATCCCCAAAAGGATACCAAAAAAAGAATTTTTGAAAAATTAAATTTGAAACGACCAAGGACGTGATAAAGAGAGCCCCAAGATAAATATAGATCCTATATGCTTCCTTTCTGTCTTTGGGAGTCATTAATTTATTTGATCGTTAATGTAAACGGTAAGCGTGCCTGAATTCCTTGCTGTTCCATGGCAGACTTAACTTCCCTATAAATGCCATAAACTTCGGTGCCAAGTTCATTCCGGATTATCTGTTCTTTGTTTAGCATACTTGCCCCGCCAAAATCTTCCATAAACCGTTCAAAACTCGTTTTATACCTGGGATATTTCCTAATTGAATAGGTATCCACATCAGCCAATACGGCTGCTTCTTCAATGGCGTCCTCAAGCCCACCCAATTGGTCTACCAATCCCAATTCCATGGCTTCAGCACCACTCCATACACGGCCCTGGGCAATACTATCGGCTTCGGCTATGGTAATATTACGTCCTTCAGCTACTTTCTGCAGAAAAGTCTGATATGTTTTTTCTATCCCTTCTTTTACAAAGCCCCTGAATTCATCGCTCATGGGTTCAAACAAAGAGTAATCCACAGAATTCTTATTGGTACCTACCTGTTCTGCATTTATTCCAATATTGCCGGCTAGTTTATTGATGTTTGGAATAACCCCGAAGACTCCGATAGATCCGGTAATGGTGGTAGGCTCTGCAAAAATCTTATTTGCCCCTGCAGAAATATAATAACCCCCTGAGGCGGCCACGTCTCCCATGGAGACCACTACGGGTTTTTTCTCTTTTGCCAATTCAATTTCGCGCCAAATTATATCTGAAGCAAGCGCACTACCCCCGGGAGAATTTACCCTGAGGACAATTGCCTTTACAGACTTGTCATCTCTTGCTTTAATAATCGCCTCGCTCATAATACCCTGGCCAATAAAATCCGGGTCTCCTTCGCCATAGATAATATCACCCTGCGCAAAAATGATAGCTATTCGGTCTTTACCGGTTTGCAATTTCTTCTTATTGGAAACCTTGGTATAATCTTGCAGGGTAATAGAATTAAGTTTATCAGAAGTATCAATTCCCAGTGCGTGTTTTAATCGGTTTTCATATTCATCGTAATAAATAACATCATCCAGCAAGCCCGATTTTTTCGCATATTCCGGTTTTCTACCTCCCAGGGTATCGGCAATTATATTTATGTTGTCCTTAGTTATTCCTCTTTCTTCCTCAATTTCTGTAATAATTGAATTCCATATCGAACCCATGAGTTCTTTAATCTGACTTCTGTTGGCCTCACTCATTTCATTGGAGAGGAAAGGTTCAACTGCACTTTTGTATTTTCCATGCCTTATAACTTCCATCTTAACTCCGGTCTTATCCTGTAAATCTTTAAAATAAAGCACTTCTGCAGCAAGACCTTTAAAATCCAAAGCGCCAACGGGATTTATAAAAATACTATCCGCTATACTCGCAAGGTAATAGTCTTTCTGAGGATAATAGTCCCCATAGGCATAAATGAACTTACCACTCTCCTTAAAGTCTGCCAATGCATTTCTTATAGCGCGTGTTGTAGAAATCCCGGCAGAAATATAATTGTTATTAATACTTATTCCTTTTATTTCCTTATCACCCTTTGCCACCTTTATGGCATGAAGAATTTCATCCAATCCCTGTTTCTCATCAAAAAATACCCCAAAAGGGTCTGCGTCATCCGAACCGGTAAAGTCAGCGATGGGATTTTTTAGTTTTAGTTCCAAAACGGAATTTTTCTTAACGGTAACTGTTTCTTCGGCATTTAGAAGATTTACAAAAATGATAAACATAAAGAATATCATTCCAAAGGCTATTAATGTCCCAAGGATTGCCGCTAGTAGGTTTCTTAAAAAATTCATACTACATTTAATTAATTCGCACCAAAGATAACCAAACTTAGGTTGATGTAAATAAGTTATTTTTTAAACCTTACTCAGATTTACATCCACAAAAAATACTTCAAACGCCTAATAAATAGTATTACTTTATTGAATTTTAGCTATCAACTGGCTTACCTTTGCAACCGATCCGGATATAAAATGAAGGAAGCTAAAACTATATACCTTTCAATTGGCAGCAACCTAGGAAACAAGCTGTATAATTTGCAGCGAGCTATACTTCTATTGCAGACAAAGTTGGGGAGTATCAGCGCTATTTCTGGTGTATATAGGAGTCCTTCTTGGGGATTTGATGGCGAAGATTTTTTGAACGCCTGCCTGTCTATCAATACCCGAAGCTCAGCTACCGAAGTATTACATATTTTACTGAAAGTGGAGCAGGAAATGGGGAGGATACGCTCTAAAGAAGGTGGCTATCAATCCAGGAGTATAGATATTGATCTGTTGTATTATAATTCTGAAATTATTAATACCGATACGCTTACTGTACCTCATCCTCAAATGCATTTAAGAAAGTTTGTCCTTAAACCTCTGGCAGATATTGCTCCTCAATTCTATCACCCTGTATTCCAAAAAGATACAAGGAATTTGTTGCAGGAGTGTAAAGACAAGAGCAGTTTACAGCAAACAACTCATAAATTATTTGCCAGCAGGGAATTACTCCTCTCCACACTTCATTTAGTTGCTATTGAAGGTAACATTGGGGCAGGAAAAACTACGTTGGCTAAGAAAATTGCCAGTGATCATAACGCAAAGCTGGTATTAGAACGGTTCGCAGATAATCCTTTCTTACCCAAGTTTTATGCAGATCAAAGCAGGTATGCATTTCCTTTGGAAATGTCCTTTTTGGCAGACCGATATCAGCAGTTTACGGATGACACTACCCAATTTGATCTTTTTAAAAATTTTATGGTAAGTGATTATGATATCTACAAATCCCTGATTTTTGCCCAAATAACACTTCAAAAAGAGGAATTTAAGCTTTACCGTAAAATGTTTAATTTCATGTATAATGAAGTTAAAAAACCTGATCTATATATTTTCCTTTATCAGAGTACAGAACGCTTATTGGAGAACATCAGAAAAAGAGGACGGGAATATGAACAAGGAATAGATAAGGATTACCTGGAAAAAATAAATCAGGGTTATCTTGATTTTTTAAAGGTTTTTCCACATCCCAAGAGTTTGGTAATTGATATTGCCGAGCTCGATTTTGTTCAAAATCCGGAAGACTATGACCTTATTATAGATAAAATTTTGGAACAGGCGCTAACAGAATAAAGCCTTTTTTTTACCCATCTTTTTTGCAGAAAAGCAGAATTTATTTAACAAATATTTGGCAAATTTCTTGCATAGTTAAATTGGAATCACTTTATTGCACGTCCATTTTAGAGAAACTAACTAACTCAAACTATATTCCGAAAGCCCTGACTATTATGTCAGGGCTTTTTTTTTACACCCTAAAAAAGATTGAGTCTAGTTGTTATCCGTCTCGGAAAATTGCTGAAGTTTAGACCACAGATCCCAAATTACAACTCCAGCACTTACAGCTATATTTAAAGAATGCTTGGTTCCATACTGTGGTATTTCTAAAACACCACCACAGGAATCTATAACCTCCTGTGAGACCCCTTTTACCTCATTGCCGAAAATAATGGCATACTTCCTGGAATCTTCCGGAATAAAATGGTTCAGAGGTAATGCCTTTTCCGTTTGCTCAACTGCCAGACATAAATATTCTTTCTGAAGTTCGCTAACCAAATCTACAGTGTTTTTTCTGTATTCCCAGGCAACGCTTTCCGTAGCGCCTAAAGCCGTTTTATGTATATCTTTATGCGGTGGGGTGGCAGTTATCCCACACAAATATATTTTTTCAATAAGAAAAGCATCTGCCGTCCGAAAGACAGATCCAATATTATTTAAGCTTCTGATATTGTCCAGGACAATGACCAATGGAGTCTTTGATGCTTTTTTAAACTGATCAATGTCTAAACGGTCTAACTCACTGTTTTTTAATTTTCGCATGTCTCGACTTAGATCTTTAAAATTAAATTGATTGTTATGGTCTTTTAAACACTTAGCTTAATTATTTATCCCCATAAATTAACTTACGCGAAGTTATCCGAAAATATCAACAAGGGTTAAGAATCCATGGGAAAAATAGTATTTTCGTTTACTCCCCGACGGGTAAAAATAAAGGATTAAACTACTTTGGGCAAAACCAGAAAAATAAAGAAAGTAACGCCTCTGATGAGGCAGTACAATACAATCAAGACAAAATATCCTGATGCGCTTTTGCTGTTTAGGGTGGGTGATTTTTATGAAACCTTTGGAGAAGATGCCGTAAAAGCGGCGGGAATATTAGGTATTGTGCTTACTCATAGAAATAATGGAGGCGATAAAACGGAATTAGCCGGTTTCCCACATCATTCTCTTAACACCTATCTTCCAAAACTGGTTAAGGCGGGCCAACGAGTTGCTATTTGTGATCAGTTGGAAGATCCCAAATTAACGAAGACTATTGTTAAAAGGGGTGTTACAGAACTGGTTACTCCCGGAGTTGCCTTAAATGATGATATCCTGAGTGCCAAGTCTAACAATTTTCTGGCAGCACTGCATTTTGGGAAAAATATTCATGGTGTTTCCTTTTTGGATATCTCAACGGGTGAATTCCTAACAGCCGAAGGTAATTTAGAACAGATTGACAAACTTCTGCAAAACTTCTCACCTAATGAGGTTTTGGTTTCCAAAAACCATAAGGCCGATTTTAAGGAAACTTTTGGCGCCAGGTTTCATTCCTTCTTTTTGGAAGATTGGGTATTTCAGGAAGATTATGCTCTTGAGACACTCACCAGCCATTTTAAAACAACCTCTTTAAAAGGATTCGGTGTTTCACAATTAAAGTATGGTATCATTGCTTCAGGCGTAGTTCTGCATTACCTCTCCGATACAAGACACAGCCAGTTGCAGCATATCAGTAAGTTACAACGGGTGGCGGAAGAAGAATATATCTGGATGGACAGGTTTACCATAAAAAACCTGGAACTATATCAATCGCAAAATGAAAATGCGGTCACTCTTTTAGATGTTATTGATAAGACCATTTCACCCATGGGTGGAAGAATGCTGAAACGCTGGTTGGCCCTTCCATTAAAGAATATTGAACACATACGACGGAGGCACGAAGTAATTTCTTATCTCATTGAAAATGAAGGTACTCTTCAAAAGATACAGTTTGGCATAAAACATATTGCCGATCTTGAACGACTGATTTCCAAAGTTGCAACAGGAAAAGTAAATCCCAGGGAAACGGTACAGTTAAAAAATTCGCTGGAAGCTATAATCCCGATCAGGCAACTAATAATAAAAAGCAAAAACGAATCTTTAAGATTAATAGGAGATCAACTTGATTCCTGTGATCCTGTACGGGAAAAAATTAAAAAGCTTCTGCAGGAAGATGCACCGGTGAATATCCTTAAAGGGAATGTAATTGCACCAGGTTATTCTGAAGAACTGGATGAACTCAAAGATCTGGCCTATAAAGGCAAAGACCATTTGGACCAGATGCTCAAAAGAGAAACAGAGCGAACGGGAATCACATCGCTAAAAATAGCATCCAATAATGTGTTTGGCTATTATATTGAAGTCAGAAACACCCATAAGGATAAAGTCCCAGAAGATTGGATCCGAAAACAAACCCTGGTAAATGCAGAGCGCTATATCACTGAGGAACTAAAGGAATATGAATCCAGGATCTTAGGTGCTGAGGAACGCATTTTAAGCTTGGAACAACAATTGTTTTCACAATTGGTTGTATGGCTGCAGGAATATATTACACCAATTCAAAAAAATGCACATCAGATTGCAAAACTCGATTGCCTTTCTGGCTTTACACGATTGGCAAAAGAAAACAACTATGTTGCACCTTCTATAAATGATAGCACTGAAATAGCCATTAAAAATGGTCGGCATCCTGTAATTGAAAAACAACTTCCATTAGGTGATTCCTATATTCCCAATGATGTGGTTTTAAACAGGGAGTCTCAGCAGATTATCATGATTACCGGACCTAACATGAGTGGTAAATCGGCTATTTTGAGGCAAACCGCCCTTATCGTCTTATTGGCACAAATGGGTAGTTTTGTACCTGCTGAATCAGCTCAGATTGGTTATGTTGACAAGATTTTTACAAGGGTAGGTGCAAGTGATAATATTTCTCTTGGGGAATCCACTTTTATGGTTGAAATGAATGAAACAGCTTCCATCCTGAACAACCTTTCCGAAAGGAGTCTTATCCTCCTGGATGAAATTGGAAGGGGGACCAGCACTTATGACGGTATTTCTATTGCGTGGGCCATTTCAGAATACTTACATGAGCATCCAAGCAGGGCGAAAACCTTATTTGCAACACATTACCATGAACTCAACGAAATGGCCGCCACCTTTGAGCGAATCAAGAATTTTAATGTGGCCGTCAAGGAATTAAAAGATACGGTTTTGTTCCTCAGAAAACTGGTTCCCGGTGGCAGTGAACACAGTTTCGGGATCTATGTGGCCAAAATGGCCGGAATGCCACAGCAGGTAATAAATAAGGCCGAGAAAATCTTGAAAAAGTTAGAAAAGTCGCATTCCAGTGAGGAGCTTACAGATAATTTACAAGCAGTACAGAATGAAATGCAACTCAGTTTTTTTAATCTGGATGATCCCTTATTAGAACGAATTAAGGAGGAACTACTGCATATAGATATCAATACCCTGACACCTGTGGAGGCTTTGATGAAGCTCAATGAAATTAAGCGAATGCTCCGAAAGAATAAGAAAGCGAGTTCCTGATTAAACGCTCCATTTAGGCCATTGGATAGAGCTCTGGTTATTGAATTAAAACAATTTCAGGAATATTCAACGGACGCTTATTCTTTTTGGACAAAAGTTCTTTACTATTTATAGAATTGTATTAAATTTGCGTCCGCATCTGTTCATCGGATGTAAAGTTCTTTAAAAAATAAGCGAAAATAGCTTCCCGATAGTTATCGGGAGTTGAGCGCCATGTTGCCGTAGCAATTAGCGTTCGAAAACTGAAGGGCTATTTTCCAAAAATGCGAAAATAGCTTCCCGATAGTTATCGGGAGTTGAGCGCCATGTTGCCGTAGCAATTAGGGTTCGAAAACTGAAGGGCTATTTTCGAAAAATGCGAAAATAGCTCAGTTGGTAGAGCGCCACCTTGCCAAGGTGGAGGTCGCGGGTTCGAATCCCGTTTTTCGCTCAAATTAAGAACCACGTGCTGCCCGTTGCCCGTGTTCAGGCAGCCGCTACCAAGGTAGTTAGGCTCGAGTGGTGGAATTGGTAGACACGTTGGACTTAAAATCCAATGGCCATTATGGCCGTGCGGGTTCAAGTCCCGCCTCGAGTACAGATGAACAAAAAAGCCAAAGCGAAAGCTTTGGTTTTTTTATGCAACAAAATGAACCAAGCTTGCTTGAGTGAAATTTTGTGGAATTAAAACCAATTCGAAAGAATTGGCTTTTTTGTTTTCAAAATGTTCGAGCGAGGACTCGCGATCCCGATAGTTATCGGGAGAGCAATTCCCGCCGAACGATTTCTTACTGTTCATTTTCTTTGCTTGCCCAAAGAAAACGAACCAAAATAAAAGGCACTTTTTCACTATGTGTTTATTAAAATAAAACATTTTAAAAACCGCTCACCTTGCCTAAATTATTTCCAAGGTTTCAATAATTATTAACGCCAATGTTCACTACACCACGGAAAAAGGAATCCCTAGATTCACAGTTTTTATATCATTTCTGAAAATCCTCAGAAAAACCTTTACACGAATTGTGATTTGTTCTCAAAATGTTCGGGCGAGGACTCAGCGATCCCGATAACTATCACGGGAGGTAATTCTACGCCTCGAGTACGAATAGATAAAAACCAGTGCAAAAGCACTGGTTTTTTGGTTGTGAGCTATTTGTAAAACTTGTTTTCACAAATACGTGAGCAATTAAAAAGAAAAGCCTTTAGGCTTGGTTTTTATCTTCCATAAACTTGGACCTATTGTAGGTTATAACCGCCCCAAATAAAAATGTTGCAGAAGTATAATACACCCACAACATAAGTACTAATATGCTTCCGGCTGCTTCGTATAAATTA
>NZ_CAMYKG010000003.1:0-10472 GCF_947258925.1 uncultured Eudoraea sp.
TTATCTGTTAAAGCCAATTGATGATGAAGAGTTAGAAAGTGCAGTGCGAAAATATCAAAACCTGAAACCGGATCACAATCAAATAAGTCTGGATTTTGATGATATTAAAAAATTACTTGTCAACCCTCTTGAAAGAGAATACAAAAAAAGATTCACAATTAGACTTGGACAACATTTGAAGATTATCAATTCGGATGAAATAGAATGTTTTTACAGCGAAAATAAGGGGACCTATGCGGCTACAATAGAAGGAAGGAGTTACCTTTTGGATACTACTTTGGAAAACCTGGAAAACGAATTATCTCCGCAAATTTACTTCAGAGTGAGTAGAAAGTTTTATATTAATATCAACCATATAAAAGACATCGTATCTTATGCTAATTCTCGCTTAATAATTAAATTAAATCACTATAAGGAGCAAGAAATAATAGTAAGTAGGGAACGGGTTAAAGATTTCAAGTTATGGTTGGAATAATATTGCTTAAATATTTGATATAAAAATAGATAAGTACTTCGATAGATTTTTCTTATAGTTAGTTTTTTATACTTTTTAGGGCTTTTTATCCACTCGATTATCATCAAAAGCTGATGGCAATAATTTTGGAATCAGTTTTATAAAAATAGGTAATAATACTGCACCGCCCGGAAGTAAAAATATGGCCAGGGATGGGATGCTCTTAAAGATATCAATGAGTTGATTCTGGACTTTTTTCTTCTCCTCAGAACTGAGGTCCCTAACTGTGGATTTAGAAATTAGCTGCACTAATTCTTTGCTTTCCGATAATTCTTTTTGAAGCCTTTTATTGTTTCTTAAAATTAGTTTGTTGACTACTTTGGCCATTCCGTCATAGAATTGAATAGCCATGTTGGGATCTTTCAAAAATGGAATATGGGCAGAATTTTTTTCAAAGAAGGAAGTAATTTCCTCTAAGGATCTGGAAATCTCTTTTCTTTCAAAACCAAGATCCTTGCCGATCCCAAAAATAAATTCGGATTCCTGATATTCCAGTGTTTTATCTTCCCAAACTGTGAGACATGCAACATCCAGAAAATAATGATTTTCCCAAATTGAGGAGTTATTTAATAATTGGGCTCTATATGAACCGTCAAATTGTTGTTTTTCATCATCAATAAATGACATTGAAGAGGCAAAAAGTTGGGCCAATCGCTCGTCAGTTTTGTTTTTCTCTTTGGAATTTAGGGCATGTGAGGTAACATTTATCGTAAGGTATTCCAGAATTTGAGCATGTTCCCTAATATCTTTACCATCATTCAGGTAATATTTGAAGGTAAGAACATCAATAAATAATAAGGAATTGGTAATAATTCTATTGAAAGTTAAACTAAAAAGATTATCACCAAGGTAAACTCTCGAATTGATTAGTTTTTCAAGTTGTTTTGATGTTTTACTACCCGCCAGGATTTTATTAAGGAAGGAAATATGGCTGATGTTAAGTTCCTGATAAAATTTAAAAATAGTTTGAAGAAAATCATCAAAATTTGAATTCTTACGTTCTATTTTAAAAGTAAAGAATAGGGCCGTTAAGAGGTTAATCTTTGCTTTCTCGTCTTCCGAAAGCGTATGCTCCGGACTAATAAAACGAGGAATCTTAATATTAAGGCCATAGACGAAACCAGAGGTTTTGAGCCCTCCGTAAAGATGCCTGAAGTCTTGAAAAGCTTCAAGATTATCTTTTACGTCATATCCGAATTTATCTATCCAACCGGATGCGGATGGGTTCATTGGCTTTAACTTTTGGAAATTCAAAGTAAAACAAAATAAAGGACATTCTTCTTTATGTCAATATTATTAGAGGGAATTGTAGCTTTAACTAGTTTATTTTTGGCTTATTAGTACTTCTTATGGTCCTTTTAAAGTCAAATTTGGGTTTTTTCCACTGACCAATTAAGATTGGATTTTGGTTTTTTTTAACTTTTTGATAGGAAATTATAGATGAAATGTGTATCTTTTCCGTTCAAATGCTTTTAAAGCACTTCTGCAATGCCCCAAGTATTACAGAAATCTAAGATTATTTATTAGTAAGTTTTGTGAAATTAACCCAAATCAATCACGTTATGGAATACTATATTTTTTCCATTTGGTTTATTGTAATGTCCTTTCTGCTATTCAAGGTTTTTAAAGCTCATTATTCTTTGAGAAAGAATCAGGGCAGAGAAATAAATCATTAGAGGTATTGAAAAATCAATACGATTTTTACCCTTATACTTCCATGCAAGAGAGGTATTTAAATTAAAAATGACTGCTAGATCAGCAGCCATTTTTAATTTAAATAAAAGGGTATTTCTATTCAATTATCCCTGTACAACTTACCCTGGCACCAGCAGCACCACTTGGCTGAGAAGTAAAATCATCAACTCCCTGATGTACAATTACGGCCTTACCTAAAATATTCATATTTTCGTCATCGCAACCGATGCACCATTGATCCGTGCTAAATTCAACAATAGCATTGCCATCTTCATCTGCAGTGAAGTTCCCGATGTCTCCTTTGTGATAGCCTTCTTCAGCCCCCCATTTGCCATGGGGTTCATGTGTTGGATTCCAATGTCCGCCCGAAGACTTCCCATCTTCAGAAGAACAATCTGCCTTTTCATGAATATGAATTGCATGTTCCCCCGGGCTGAGACCACTTAGGGTAGCTTTCATCATCACCATACCATTTTCTTGTGTAAATTCGACTTCACCCATTACATTACTGTCACTTTTGGGTTCCATGGAAAATTTTATCACCTCCACATTCGTTTTTTCGACCACGATTTCTGTCTGTTCATCCACAACATTGTCATCCTTTTTTTCATCTTTTTTACCATCCTTACAACTGTAAGTAATGGCAAGAAGCAAACTCAAGGCTATGATTTGTATTTTCTTCATTTTTTTCGTTTTTAGTTATGTTTGAAAGTTACATAATATTCGTTGGTATATCAATAGAATATTTAAATTCATTGCATCAAAAGGAAATCCATGTTAAGCAATAACTTTGGTTATTACCTGAGTCTCAGTGTGAAGGGTTTTATGAACGGGACACTTATCTGCAATTTCCAGGATCCGTTTTGTCTGTCTCTCGTCAAGACTACCGCTGAGTTTTAATTCTCTGTGAAATGTGTCGATTTTTGCGCCGGGTGATTCACAATCCAGGCAGTCTTCCACGTGTGATTTACCATAAGAAGTATGTACTTCAACATTTTGAAGCTCCCACCCTTTCCTTTTGGCATACATCTGAATGGTCATGGCAGTGCAGGCAGATAATCCGGCTGAGACGAATTCATATGGAGATGGTCCAAAGTCATTACCGCCAAAATCCTCCGGTTCATCGGCCAGCATATAATGATTACCTACTTTCATTGAGGTTGAAAATCCTTCTTCAGCGTCCAGGCTGGCGACTACCTGATGTTTGGAACTTATTTTCTTTTCCTTCGGTAGTTCCAGATAGCGCAGGGCCCAAGCCGAAATTATTTTGCCTGCATAGAGAGAATCTTTCTTATCAGATAGCAGGTGATCTGCGCCGTCCAGGGAAATAAAACTTTTGGGGTGATGAGCGGCGGTATAAATCTTTTCTGCGTTCTTAATTTCTACTGTTAGATCTTGTGGCGAATGCAAAATCAAAATGGGTTTACGTAGTTCTTTAATTTTTTGAGGAAGTGATTTGGTTTCCAGATCTTCCAAAAATTGTTTCTTAATGGTAAAATCTCGTCCACCAATATTTACTTTTGCTTGCCCTTTTGCACTTATTTCTTCAATGCTACTCCTTAGTAAATGCTTTACATGAACAGGGTTTGACGGTGCACCTATGGTTACCAGGGTCTTTACCGAAGTTATTTCTGATGCCGCGAGGATAGCCGCGGCTCCGCCTAGAGAATGTCCGATTAAAAGAGTTGGTGCGTTATGGGCGTTTTTCAAATAATCTGCCGCGGCAATTAAATCTTCAACATTCCCGGAAAAATTGGTGTCTGCAAAATCACCCTCGCTCTCACCAAGTCCGGTAAAATCAAAGCGTAAAACTCCAAAACCACTGGAAGTAAGAGATTTGCTTATATTCTTTATGGCTAACAGGTTTTTGTTGCAAGTAAAACAGTGGGCAAACAACACATAATTGTGTGGTAATTGATTTACAGGTAATTCCAGCCTTCCAATGAGTTCTTGCCCTGTTTTATTATGAAATAGTACTTTTTGTAGGCTCATATTGCTGCTTTAGTTAGTTATAGTCGAATGAAAGATACAATACTTTCGGGCAGTAACAGGCTGTATTGAAATTGGATGATACCAGTCTTCTTAAGCGAAAGCTGGAAACAAGTTATTTGACCTTACCGTTTTTTCGGCGCAAATCAGGATTGTAGAATATGCCAAATTGCAAGCGATCAAAATTTGTAGTATTGAAATGGTTTTTTAAGTACCCTAATTGAACACTAAAATTTTCAAGGACATTTATGCCCAAAGCAGCATAAAGCCTGTTCTGATTAAAAATGTCATCCTGAAGATTTAAAAATATCTCGTCATAGAAGTTTAGAAAAAAAGTATTGGTAAGTGGAAGTGTTATTTGCAACCTGTAACGGGCTCTGTGTTGGGTGTCAGTAGTTGATCCTGAATGCAAAAAACGCTGTTCGAATCGAAATCGGTGTTCAAATAATAGTTCCCAAACCTTGTTTTTAAGAATAAATTGTTCGAATAGTCTGTTTTCAAAGAGATTATTTTGATTAGGGATATCTTCAAAACTGTTATCGGTATCAATGTAGCCATAACCTATAGTAGCAATGGCCTCAGGACTTATATGGTAATTAAGGCCAACCCTAAGTAGCATTTGATTAAAATTACTGGTAGTCTCATAGTACCTGAACTGCGCTTCGGAATGAATGCTAAATCGATCTGAAATTTTATTAATTCCAAAGTACATATACCAGGCTCCTAGTTTATCTTCTCCCGTTTCCTGGGCGGCTCCATTGTATACCGTTAAAAGGATAAGAATAACCGCTAATTTCCTCATTTGCCAATACCTTTTAATAAACTATAAATTTTAAGCTCGCTTAAATGTCAAAATTCTATTCAAGCGAGCTTTCATATTGAATTTAAATATCTAAAATCGATTATGCATTATTATTCAGCATCTAAGAATCGGAATTCATTTCCATAGTTTCACCATCATCTATAGGGGTGCCCTTATCTTGCTTCAGATATACATCTAAAAATTCCAAAACCTTACTATATGCTTCAATCTGATTTTCCTTTTTTACAAAGCCATGACCTTCGTCTTCAAATAAGACATATTCTACAGGAACACCATTTTTTCTTACTCCCGCTACAATTTCATCAGATTCTACCTGCAAAACCCTTGGGTCCTGGGCACCTTGTAAAACAATCAAAGGTTTTGTTACCTTATCTGTATGGAATAAAGGTGAAATTTTTCTGAGCCTAACAGAATCAGCACTGTTGGGGTCTCCCAATTCTTTATATAGTGCATCTTTAAAAGATTCCCACCATGGTGGAATACTTCGCAGTGTTCTTATCCAGTTGGTAACTCCAAATAAATTCACTCCAACAGCAAATTCCTCAGGGGTATAGGTAAGTGCAGCCATAGTCATATAGCCACCATAAGAACCCCCGATGATACCAATTTTCTCTGCGTCAATTTCTTCCTGTTGAGCAAGCCAGTTTTTACCCTCAACACAATCTTTTAAATCCTTATCCCCATGATTTAAATCGTCCATCTGATAAAATGTCTTTCCATAACCGCTGCTGCCTCTGTTGTTCACCGCAAGGATGGCATAGCCATGATTTACCATATATTGGATTAGGGAACTAAAATTTTGTCTTGATTGTCCTCCGGGTCCACCATGAACCCAAACAAGTGCTGGTACTTTGTTTTCGGTACTAGCCTGATGTGGTTTATAATAAATGGCCGGTATTTCAACCCCATCAAAAGAATTAAATCGTATTACTTCGGCAGTAACCAGATGTTCACCTTCTATTTCAGGGTTTAAAACGTTTGTAAGTTGATTTTGCTCCTTCGTTTCTAAATCATATACAAATAAATTGGATGGTGTATTTGAACCTCCGGCATAAAACCTCATGGTTTTTTCATCCTCCGAAAAACCCACATTGGTAATACTCATATTATCAAATTTGGGAAGTTCAATATTTTCACCCGAAGCCATATCTTTTACCTCAATAACATTTTTGGCATCTTCATTTATATAGGTCACCTGGTAAGTGCCATTTTCAGTAAAATAACTTCCAACAATATCCCAATTGCGCTCCATAACTTTTTCACGGGAGCCGTCTGCAATATTATATTTCATGAGGTAAGCAAATTCAGCACCATCGTCCGTCGTATAATAAAGCGCTGAACCATCCTTGGCAAAATCCTCACTGCTATTAGCACTTTGATTTACATTTATTTTTGTTGTGGATTTATTTTCAAAACTATAGAGAAACAAATCACTATCATTAGTGTTAATGGCCTTACTAAGTGGAAGATACATTTTATCATGGGAGATCCCACCTAGATTATATCCATCATCGTTTTGATAGAGCAGGGCAGGACTAAAATTCTCTAAATCCATCTCATAAAGATCCATATACCTATTGTCTCTTTTATTGGAGGTGAAGAAAAAGCTTTTATTGTCCTCTGCCCATCCATAGAAAATTGTTCTGGCACCTTCATAAGGAGTAAGGTCAGTATGTGAGCCTTCTTCATCCCTGAGATAGATATGATAAATTTCATCACCATTATTGTCCATTCTAAACAACATACGTTCGTCTTCAGGGAAGTAGGAAATGGAAAACACAGAGGAGCTATCAGATGCAGTAACCGGGATAAAATCTCCTCCTGATGAAGCAACTGTGTACATATTATAAATACCTGAACGGTTGCTGGACACTAATAATTTTGATTTATCGGGGGAAAAACTACCACCAAAAACGCTTTCATTGTCCATCATTTGTTTTATGGTATATGTCTCCAGGGTTTCGGCAATGTTTGGCTTTGTTTCTTTTTTTTCCTGTTTACAGCTCCAAATAGTAACAGCGATTAGTAGCAAGATCAGTTTTTTCATTTTTACTATAGTTTTAAGATTGACATTTAAATTGTTATTACCTTAAGAAAGCAAGAAGAACGTGCAATTTTTATTATTGGAAATAATTGACATTCTAGCATTAAAGAAAGGTACTTGGAATTAGAAGTTAAATATACCAAAAAGTTACACTTCAAATCTTCGTTGTTAATGATATTTTGGAACTTCATTGCAGAACTATTAAAAATATCATTCTTTTAATTAAATTCTTTTTTCTTCTGAATGCTCTTTAAAAAAGCGTTACGAATTAAGGCTCTCTTAAATAGATTTCTCCGTCTTTCATTACAAATTTTACCAATTTCACCCTGGAAATATCTTTAGTCGGGTCACCTTGAACGGCTATAAGATCGGCCAAAAACCCTTTCTTTATGTGGCCGAGTCTATCAAGGTGAAACACCCTTGCGTTTATTGATGTTGCAGACTGCAGCACTGCTAATGGGGTCATTCCGTATTCCACCATCAGTTCCATTTCCCGATAATTTTCACCGTGACTAAAAACACCGACATCCCCACCAAAAATAATCTCGACTCCGGATTGGAGCGCTTCGTTAAACGAAGCCTTTTTTTGTACAATTCTTTTCGGTACAGGGTCTTTACCTTTTATCCAGCCTCCATATTGCTCAACAGCTTCGCCCGCAGCTAATGTGGGACAAAAAGCAACGTCATGTTCTTTCATTAAATTAAATTCCTTTAGGGTTCCTAAATCCCCGTGTTCTATGGTTTCTACTCCTGCCAGTACCGCCCTCCGAATCCCCTCCGGAGTACTTGCATGTGCGACCACATATCTGCCTGCACTTTCGGCAGCATCCACCATAACTTCAAGTTCATTTTGTAAAAATGTAGGTTGCGCTGTTTCGCCCGGTTTCCATCTATAGTCAGCATATACTTTAATAAAGTCGGATCCATTTCCAATCTGCCTTCGCACTGTTCGAATGGCTTCATCAATGCCACTAACCGTTTCCGCGCCAAGAGGAACAGTTACCCCATCATGAAATCCCTTTGGCCCATAAGCTCCGGTGGCAACAATTGCCGGGCCGGCAACCAGTAGGCGCGGACCTGGAATAATTCCTTCATCAATAGTTTTTTTAAGATATACATCGGTATATCCTGCCCCCTCGGCACCCAAATCCCTCATAGTGGTAACTCCGGCCAGAAGCGATCTTTTTGCGTAATTAGTGGCACGAATTGCCCGTTCTGCTGAAGATTCTTTAAGTACCTGGTCATTCCAGCTTGTTTCATTGTAGGGGTGGAGAAGTAAATGTGAATGCCCCTCAATAATGCCGGGCATTAGTGTCATTCCCTTGAGATAAATCGTATCATTAATAGTCTTGATGGGACTTCTATTCAAAGGGCCTGTATAGTTGATTTTATTACCCTCAACAATGACAATCCAATTGCTAAATAATTTTTCTCCATCAAATACTTTTTCCGGAATCAATAATGACTGACTCTGAATTCCAAAACTTAACAGCAGAAGATTTAGTAAAAGCAACTTTTTCATGATTACAATTTAGTTGGGCTGGCGAATTAAACATTAAATAAAATTACCGGTTTATAAGTCTCCGGATTCCAATAAATAGAAAAATAAACAGGGAATAACTAATAAAGAATGGAATGATATATTGGTCCAGTTGGCACATAAACATTATACCAATAATTAAAAGTTGAAACCCTAGTCCAAAAGTAGAGACAGCTGTCATTAGCCAATTGGGAAGCTTATTGCTATCCACGGCATTGCGATCGAGGCCATAAATAATGCGGTCAAACAGGCCATAGAAGATACTGTAAAGTTTGAAAAGAAAATTCACTGTTTGTTGCTTTTCACCATTCATGGCTTTTGGTGGATTGTGCTCAAAAATCCGACTTGTTGTGTCACCGTTGTGTTTGTTTCTTAGAATAACGTAATAGTAGTTATACAGCGTACCTTGCAGTTGAAGGCCTATAAATGCAAGAATTGTGTACCAAATTGAACCTTCTGTGACATACCAGATGGCAACCATTATCAATAGGTTTAGGACAATGTCTGAAATTGAATCCAGATATCTCCCTGTATAGGAGGGCTGATTTTTAATCCTGGCTAATTCTCCGTCTGCTGCATCCAGAATTGACTTTAATACAAGAAAGAAGGCAGCAGCCCAGTAATAGTTATAAAGGATACACAGGATAGCAAGAAGGCCGGAAATTACAAAACCAATGGTAACATGAATGGGTGTAATGGTGGTGTTTTTTAAAGAATTTGCAATCAACTTAGCAAAGGGCCTGCCATAGTCCGAAAGGTCTATAAACTGATATTCCTTTGGTAATTTAGACATTACATTTTCGGCCTATACTTTGGCAGATATTAATAACGACAACACGCTGGCTTAATACGCCGTATAGGCTTTACACAAAAGTAACATTAAATTTACAAACAGGAAACTTACTCATTTGCCAAAAAGCTGTAAGTCTATTGTGCAGAAGCACTTTGTGCGATGAGTTGTAGTTTTTGATCAATTGCTTCCTTGCTTAACCAAACTCCCCGCACCATTACTCCCGACAAGTCTTTTAGGGCACTAATGTTTTCAACGGGATTAGAATTGACAAGTAAAATATCGGCAGTCATCCCTTCCTTTAATTGCCCGAAAACAGCTTCCATATCAAAAAAGCGAGCGGGATTAATGGTTCCGGTTTTTATGATTTCAATGGGGGTTAATCCTGATGCCAGCATTCCCTTAATTTCATGGTGGATAGAAAATCCGGGTACATTGAACAATTGAGGGGCATCTGAACCCAGAAGCAAGCCCTGACCATCTTTATTTAATGCATAGATTAATTTTCGTCTTATTGCAATAAACATTTCCCATTGTTTTTTATCAAAATTTGAATCCGGTCCTGTGGAAGCCTCTTTGCGTTTTCTCCAATTTTCAAGTGTTGAAACGGGCATATACTGCATTTCAGGCTGATTTAGCAGCGTATTTCCGTCTGTTGGCGCAAACCATCGCTCAAAAAGACTTTGTGTAGGCACTATCCAAACGCTATTTATTTTAGACAATGATACGAGCTTATCTATTTTAGTTGTATCAGCGAGCGTTGTAAAATTATATCCAAAAAAGCCATTTTCATCTGGTTTTACATTTTCAGATGAGGGAACTAAGCCTTCCAAAAAACCATCTACATGATCAATAGAGGCATATTTGCTTTGCAGAGCGTGATTAATGCCTACATCAACCGGCACATGTCCGGAAAATGTAATTCCAACTTCATTAGCTGTTTTAACCAATTCGTCAAACACATTGCGCTTAATTCCTGGGTGAATTTTTAAAAAGTCATATCCATCATTTTTATAGGCTGTTACCTTATCCCTGGCTTCTTCAGTCGTAGTAACAGAATTTCCATTTAATGAAGGG
>NZ_CAMYKG010000003.1:10550-109069 GCF_947258925.1 uncultured Eudoraea sp.
CCTTATAGTGGTGATACCATTTGAGAGATACAGAAAAAGGGTTTCCTCCGTGCGCTCCCGCGTTGTGGGCGGTGAAGGAATATGAGCATGCATTTCAGCGAGACCGGGTAAAGCAAATTTCCCACTACCATTAATTATTGTTTTATAACCTACTTCATTTTCTAAATCGGTTGTAATTTCCTTAATTTTTCCGGAGTCTATTATCATATGCCTGCCCGAAAGGAGTACCCCGGTCTTTACGTTAATTACGGTGACATTCTTAATTAGTATGGCTGTATCACTTCTTTTATCCAGAGCATTATTGCATGCAATAAAGGATAGAATAGCAGTTATAATTAGTAACTTTTTCATGACTTTATGTTTCAATTAATTTATCTTAACTCAAAAGTGAAAGCAACTCTATGGGGTTATACTGGCTTCTACTTTAATCCAATCTCAACTTTTTGAATCTTTGAAATATTTTCCGGTAGATTTTCGGCTAATAGTACAAGATTGGCAATTTTCGCTTTTAGAAAGGTAAAAATAATTACGCAATAAGTATTTATTCTAGGTGCCCAAATCGGAAAAATGCTAAGAATAGAAAAGCTGATATAAAATAGTTGGTATTTGATCTGTTTCCGTAGGCTTAAATCTGTTTCGAGATAGACCCACAATTAGCGAGATTTAATATTCTTGGCGCAGAGTTCAATGATTTGTTTAATTCGTTTTGACCTGGTTACATCTTTTTTTGCCTGATTAAGCCAATACAAGTAGCTCTTCTGATGGGTCCGGCTAAACTTTTGATAATTTTCGAAAGCCACTTCGTTTTGGTCAAAGGCAATTTGGAGATCTTTTGGAATGATGCCATTTTCCACATTATCAAGCGCGTACCACGATCCGTTTTCCTTCGCAATTTCAATTTTTTGCAATCCGCTTTCGTGCATTAAACCCTGTTCAATCAGTTCGCCAATGTATGTTTTATTTAGTTTACTCCAGGCACTTTTAGGATTTCGGGGGCAGAAATATTGCTTTCTTTTACCATTTCCAAGACTTTTAACTTTACCGTCTATCCAACCATAGCTAAGGGCAACTTTAACAGCATCCTCCCAGCGCATTCCGGGCATACCCAATTCTACCTTATAGAAAATCAGATAGACTGCAGGATAGGTGCTATGGTTTTTAGATAACCACTTGCGCCACTCGTCATTATTTCTAAAATACAATTCCGGTATATCTGTTTCCATTGTTATGATTATACTATTTTACCAATATCTCCTAAGTACTTTTTGGATTTAATCGACCACAATAGTTATCTTAGGAGCCTTACTATTTTATTTCTAACAATACACTTAAAAAATAATGAAATATATTTTTAGTTGGGCAATAGTTTTCTGTTGTCTTTTGAATATTGGATGCGATTCCAAAAAAAGAGATGGAAATCCGAAAGTATTGGTTTTCTCGAAAACTATGGGTTTTAAGCATGCCTCTATTTCGGTGTCGAGAATAATTTTGAAGTGGACACCACTAAAAATGCTGCCATTTTTGAAGAAGATTCTTTAAAACAATACTCAGCTATTATTTTTATGAGTACAACCGGGAATATTTTGGATCACAAGCAAGAAGCTGGTTTTGAACGTTATATTCAGGCTGGCGGAGGTTTTGTTGGGGTTCATGCGGCTACGGATACAGAATATGACTGGAATTGGTACGGGAAATTAGTAGGCGCCTATTTTCATAGCCA
This sequence comes from uncultured Eudoraea sp., assembly GCF_947258925.1. Lineage (GTDB taxonomy): Bacteria > Bacteroidota > Bacteroidia > Flavobacteriales > Flavobacteriaceae > Eudoraea. The sequence goes on from NZ_CAMYKG010000003.1 coordinate 12,271, forward strand.
TCCATCAGGCACACCCGAAGCGGATTTTATTATCAAGGATAAGGCCTTTCCGGCTACCAGCTTTATGACAGATAGTATCTGGCACAGGACAGACGAAATGTACAATTTCAAGAAAATTAACCCCGATATTAATGTTCTGATGACGATTGATGAAACCACCTATGATGGTGGCATTAACGGTGACTTCCATCCTATGAGTTGGTATCATGAATACGACGGAGGAAGGGCATTTTATACCGCATTGGGACATACCTCGGAGTCGTTTACAGAAGAGCTCTATTTGAAACATTTATTGGGAGGAATTCAATACGCAATAGGAGACAATTTAAAATTGGATTTTTCTAAGTCAAGCTCTTTAATTCCACCCGATTTAGATAGGTTTTCCAAAGTTTCTCTCGTTGGCGGAGCGGAGTTTATGGAACCTACTGAAATGACAATTTTACCAAATAATGATGTGCTAATTGGCCAGCGTAGGGGAGAGATAATGTATTACAACGCGGACACCAAAGAACTAAATCAGGTCGGATATCTGGATGTATACCATAAATCTCTAAGGAACCCCGATGTCAATGCTGAAGAAGGACTTATGGGATTACAAAAAGACCCTAATTTTGAGCAAAATAACTGGATTTACATTTATTATGCTCCCACAGGAGATGAGTCTGTAAACAGATTGTCCAGATTTCAGTTTAAAGATGGGATTTTTAAAAGAGATTCTGAGCAAATTATCCTGGATGTGGCGAGTGACCGTGAGATATGTTGCCATACAGGCGGATCAATCGCATTTGGTCCCAAAGGGCTTTTACACTTGTCTACAGGTGATAATTCCACTCCTTTTAATGAAAAAGGTGCTAAGTATGTAAATAGTGGTTTTGCTCCCCTAAACGATCTCCCCGGAAAACAACCGTACGATGCAAGAAGATCTTCCGGGAATACAAATGATCTTAGAGGCAAAATTTTACGAATTAAAGTAAATGAAGACGGTTCTTATGATATACCAGAGGGGAATCTATTTCCGGTTGGAACAGCAAAAACAAGACCAGAGATTTATACTATGGGTCATCGAAATCCTTACAGAATATCCGTCGATCCGAAAAATGGATATGTTTATTGGGGTGATGTAGGACCAGATGCGAGGGAGGATAGTCTTCAGACCAGAGGACCAAGAGGTTATGATGAAATGAACCAGGCAAGGGAAGCCGGTAATTTTGGTTGGCCACTTTTTATCGCTGATAATAAGTCCTATTTCTCATACAACTATGAAACCGGGCTGAGCGGAGAGCTATTTGATCCCGAAAAACCATTGAATAATTCAAAAAACAACACGGGTCTGAATGAACTCCCAAAGGCTATGCCGGCATATGTATATTATCCTTACGTCTCGTCTTCGGACTTTCCTCAGGTAGGCACCGGAGGTAGAAATGCCATGGCCGGTCCGGTATATTACACTGATCTTTATGATGGTCCCAATACATTGCCCGAATATTATCATGGAAAATTATTGGTCTATGATTGGATGCGTGGTTGGATGAAAGCGGTTAGTTTTTTTGAAGATGGAACTTTTAACAAAATGGAACCTTTTGCTTCTGGAATCGAGGTTAATAGTTTAATTGATATGGAAGTAGGGGCAGATGGCAGGGTTTACCTTTTGGAATACGGTAGTGGCTGGTATTCCAGAAACGATGATTCCGGGTTGAGTTATATTGAATATAATGGCGGAAACAGACCTCCCGTTATAGATCATTTAATCGTGGACAAAACTTCTGGTAGTTTGCCACTAAGTATAAAGGCTGAGGTAACAGCAATTGACCGCGAGAAGGATGATATTCAGTATATATGGGACCTGGGAGATGGCACTACAATGGAAACAGCAGAGGCATCTATTGATTATATTTATGATAAGGAAGGAGAATACAGAATTTCTGTTGAAGTAAAGGATGATAAAAATGCCGTTGCCACAAGTGATGTTGTTACTGTTGTAGCCGGTAATTCAAGGCCATTGGTAACTATAGATCTAAGTGGTGGGAATTCCTCATTCTTCATGCCCGGAGTGCCAGTGAATTATAGCGTTTCCGTTACTGATCCGGATAATGATGAGCAAATTGACGATAAAAATGTATTTGTTTCGGTAGATTATATGGAAGGAATGGACCAGGTAAATCTTTCAATGGGCCACCAGGAAGTTTCTGCTTCGGTCACTGGTAAAGCCCTAGCCATGTCAATGGATTGTAAGACTTGTCATAAGGAAAATGAATCATCTATCGGACCGACCTATTTAGAGATTGCTGAAAAATACCAGGACGATAAAAATGCAATTAGTTACTTACAAAAGAAAATAAAATCCGGAGGTAATGGTGTTTGGGGTGAAGTGACTATGCCTGCTCATCCAAATATTACAAATGTGGAGTCCAGGCAAATTGCAATGTACATCAGATCCTTGAAGGAAACGAGTGCTGAAAAGAAATCACTTCCTGCCAAGGGTACGATAATACCAGAACCTAAAAAAGATGCCAACATTTTTGTACTTACAGCCAGTTATACTGATGCCGGAAAAGGAGGAGCCAAGCCCCTTACGGGTATGCAAAAGGTTTTCCTAAGGAGTAGTACGGTTTTATTTTCAGATAAAACAAAAAATGATGGATTTACACCTATTTCATTTGGTGGAATGGATTTACTTTTAATGCCCTCAAAAGCGGGTTGGTTTATGCTGGAAAATATTGATTTATCCGGGGTAAAAGCTGCCTACATTACAACTGGGTGGCAGGAACCACCTCTAGCCGGAATTGACTTTGAGATGCGCTTAAATGCCCCTGATGGAAAATTGGTAGGTAAGGGCAGTATGCCTAAACCAGTCAAAGGGCAACCAGGCGGTATGATAGCTATTAAGCTTTTTGAGGATTTGAGTGTCAAAGCTGATGAATTGTATTTCGTACATAGTCCTAAAGAAGGGGAAGAAAGAGGTCCGGGAGTAGTTGCAGCAATGAATGTGCGATTTGGCAGTAAATAAGAATCTGTGATTTTGGGAAACAACTCGGAGTTAAGGGTATACTTAAAACCAGTAACTCCGAATTTCTGAAAATTATTGATGGCTGCAATAGTTAGTCCGAGAGGTTTTTTACTTGAATATAAAAATTTTGATCAAAACGCACTTCTATTGGATCCTTTGTTTCAAAGGTCTCTGTTTTCCAGTCAACCCGGGGAAATAACCATCTTTCTGCATTGTTGACAAAGATACGCACCGGCATATCGAAATCTTTAACTACATTCTTGTATCTATACTTAAGGGTTCCTTTGTTAAGGCTATATTCTAAAACAGGAATTTGTGTAGTACGCAAATATTGGTTGAAAAAAGCAGTTAGATCTATTTCGGTTTTTTCGCTAAGGTAGTTTTCAATTTGTTCTGTAGTGACCGTTTGATGATAGAATTTTTCATTTAAGCCACGCAATATTTGCCGCCATTTCTCATCATCCTCCAAGAGTTGCCTAAGTGTATGCAGCATGTTCGCACCTTTGTAATACATATCACTGGATCCTTCATAATTAACGTCATATATCCCAATAATAGGTCGGTCGTTGCGTATTCTTCTTCTGGTCCCGATGACATATTCAGCTGAGGCTTGCGGACCATAATAATAATCCAGATAAAGGTTTTCGGAATACGCAGTAAAACTTTCATGAATCCACATATCAGCAATATCTTTATAGGTAATATTATTGGCAAACCATTCATGGCCGGATTCATGAATTATTATGAAATCAAATTTTAAACCCCAGCCACTACCAGATAGGTCAGTACCCAAATACCCGTTTTGATACTTATTTCCATAAGTTACTGAACTCTGATGTTCCATTCCCAAATAGGGTACTTCCACTAACTTAAATCCATCCTCATAGAACGGATAAGGACCAAACCAGTGTTCAAATGCTTCCATCATCATTTTGGCCTGTTTAAACTGATTTTTAGCTTTCTCTAGATTCCCCCTTAGGACATAATAATCCATTTTAAGCGGACCTTTCTCGCCCTGATAAGTTTCACCGAAAGAGACATAATCTCCAATATTTACATTTACCCCATAATTATTAATAGGATTCGCCACGAACCAATGAAAAGTTTTGGAACTTCCATGTTCTTCTATAGTTCTTAATTGACCATTGGAGATATTCATTAAGTTCTTGGGCACTGTAACACTTATGGCCATGCTATCCACTTCATCATACATATGGTCCTTATTAGGCCACCAAACGCTGGCTCCTAATCCCTGGCAGGAAGTAGCAATAAAAGGGTTGCCATTTTGGTCTTTTTGCCAGGAAAAACCGCCGTCCCAGGGTGGATTTATTGCTTCCTTCGGATATCCCGAATAGGTAATGATTAATTCATTGTATTCCCCTTTTTTTTGGGGTTTTAAAAGCGTAACCCGATGTGCACTGCCAATAGATTTAAAAATAAGGTCGTCCCCATCCTGAGTTATTTTTGTTATCTCCAGCGGTGCTTGCAAGTCAATTTGAAGTACCTGATTTTCATTTAATACCCTGTATCTTATCGTATTACTTCCTGAAATATATTTCTCATCCGGATTTACTTCAATTTGGAGATCGTAATAATTCAGATCCCACCATACTCTTTCCGGATTAATACTTCCCCTAAGACTGTCCTGTTCTGTGAAGACAGGGTGCTGCCCAAAAACAGGAATCACCATGCATAGGAATAAGGTGTTGAGAGAACGTCTAATCATACATTTCAAATTGTCCGTAATATTTATTTTCCGGGATATTTCTTTTTAGCACTTTTGATTTCGATTCTATTTGTCGCTGATTTTCTTTCTCTTAGATGTGAATAATAAAAAGTAATTTACGGAATAAAGAAGCGATCGCTGTTGACCTACAACAAGAACTCAAATATTATAAGTCATTTTCTAACAGAAAAGCATAATCACTAGCTCTAAGAATAGATACAAAATCATCTGTGTTTAAAAGTTCATATACAGCTTTTTCCTTATCCTCTGCATTATTGTAATACGATTTGGAAATCATATATCCTACAGCGTATCCCAGATCATGGGGCCTGTCATCAATGGATCCTCCATTATATAGCCACTGGGAATTGTCTTCAGTTAATAGATCATTTTGAAGGTCCATCATTATTTTTTCTTGATTAGCCTCATTACTAAGATACATAAGATTGGAATTCTTTAGTTGGACTCCTGAACACAATTCGACCAGAAAATCACAAACACCTTCTCCTATGACCTGCGCAAGGACTGTTTCGCCCAGTTCTGTATCCTGATAATTTTGCTGAAAATGCATTAATTCATGAATTGTGAGCCCTGGAAGATCTGAGACCTTCATTATTGATTCTTTTTGCCAATTGGTCAATCCTTTGGTAGGCATTGAATCTGATTTGCCATACATATCACCTCCAACAAACATTCCCATTTCAGTCGCTGTTCCACCAGAGTTCAAAATCCCCGGTACTACATAAACTTTAGGAAAGATTGCCTTGGGATAAATACTTTTGAACTTGCGCATCCATTGCGCGGTTTTGGTTTTGATTGTATTGATACTATCCGGGTTGAACTGATTTTTTAAGTAGCGGTAATAGTCAGGAGATGCGTTGATCATCTGCCCGTACATAGTGTTCAAATTAATATATCGTACTGCATAAAAGTCCCTTAATTCCCGTGGACCGGTAAAAATAAATTCTTTAAATATTTCTTTGGCATTAGCCGTATCTTTTAGAGCCCGTTCAAAAAAGTCCCAAAAATGATCCATAGAACTCATTTCCATACTATAATGTGAAACCTCCTTCTGCTGCAGTTCTATGGAGTCCAATCGTACTTGCAGGCCTCGCCATAAGGGTGTATCCCTGTTGTAATTTAAACCATGCAATTTGGAAATTATCTTAGAATTGGCCATTCCGTTATCTATTGCCTTATGCAATAAAGAAGCCACAGAATCTGACTTTCCTGCTTGTGCATATAGGGCGGCTGCCTCCACATATAATTCTGAAGAATTTAAATCCCTGTTGGCGTCAACAATTTTATTGGCAAAAGAAGTGTAGGCCTTTGTTCTGCTTACCCGCTCATAATCTGCATAGAGCACGTTAATATCGGGTAGATAAAGGTCTGCAATCGCCTCTTTTTCCTGCTTGCACGAATTAAAAGAAGCAATCAGGATCATAAGGATACTAAGGAATAGCAGTAGGTTTTTTCTATTCATAGGCTTTGTTATTCTCTAAAGATCCCAGTGGGAAATACTATAATGCTCTCATGACCATTCGCTCCTACGGCCGCAACACCAAAAAAAGAATTATCTATCACTATGCCTTTCAGGGTAAATGAATCTGTATCACCAACATAACGACTGTGGTCCCAAGTAGGCGATGTGGTATCGCGCCAGTAAATTTTGTACCCAACAGCTCCTTTGGACTTGTTCCATTTTAATTTAGCCGAGGCTTCTACAATACCACCTATTTCTACATTTTCAGGGGAAGGTGGTGCAGAGGCAATTGACGCTAAATTTATAGCATTTACTGCAGTTAGTTTCTTTGCGTACTCGAAATTGACATGTTCCAAGACATCACCATAAGCTATACCATTTTCCATTCTGATATCCTGATGTTGTTGTGTGTAATTTTCATGGGCTTCCATTATCCGAATACCTGCAAAACCGGCGTCATTAAATGGTCTGTGATGCCCGCCTCTACCAAAACGATCCAATCGGTAAATTAGTATGGGATTCATTTCCGGCATATATGTTTTCGTGGTCGTGTATATATATCGCGCCAATTGTCTGGAAATACCATCTACTTCTCCACCATAGAATCTTCTTGATTTGCGCTGCTGTTCAGTTTCCGTAGGAGGCACAGGTTCAGAAAAAATTCGAAAATCTCTATTGCTTATAACACCATCAACACCCTTAATATTGCCAATCATATCGTTATTCATAATCCCGATAATTTCCCATCCCTTTTCCTTGGCATAAGCGGCAAGACCTTTACCTCCAAATAATCCTTGTTCTTCCCCGGATAATCCTACGTAGATAATACTACTTTCAAAATTGTATTTGCTTAGTATTCGGGCAGCTTCAATAGTGCCTGCCATTCCACTGGCATTGTCATTGGCCCCGGGAGAGTCAGATGTAAAATCAGTGGGGTCACTAACCCTTGAATCTATATCCCCACTCATTATTATAAACCTATTCGGGTATTTACTGCCTCGCTGGATGGCAACTACATTCACAACCCAAACATCATGAACAATACGTTGGTTTTCGCCTTCTTTGACCAAATCTTTTTGGTAAAACACCTCCAGGCAGTTATTGCAGTCATCGCTAATTTTTTCAAATTCACTTTTTATCCAGCGTCTGGCTGCTCCAATTCCCCTTGTTGCTGAAGTCGTATCACTCAAAGTATGTCTGGTACCAAAGTTTGTGAGTGTTGTCACATCATTTCTTAAACGTTCCGATGAAACATTTTCAATGATTTCATATAAACGGGAATCACTTTGTGAAAAAGTAATTGCAGAAAAGACAAATAGTAGCAGCGTAGTATATTTTTTCATTACTTGTAAAATTTAAAAAGGATTAGTTTTCAATTAATTCGTCTAAAATACGACCGGGAACAAAACTTCTTCACAAAATCGCCAATTTAAAATTGTTAAATCGGAAATTCAACCGGACAAGATATTTTTGTTACTTAGGTATAATCATACAAGGAATAAAATAGAAACAAAATTTAGTATTAATACGAGGTGGCTTAATTTGCTCAATACAAAGCAAATTATAACTAAAAAAGACTGATCTTCTCTAAATAAATTTTTTCAAAATATTTCTGACCTTGGAAACGCTTTCAATATAATATTTGGCCTTTGTGTTTTGCATTCCCACTTTAACTGTCACTGCTTCATCGGGAAGCTCCTGAAACATAAATTCATCTGTCCAGTCATCCCCGATAGCAAAAATAAAATCATAATCCTCTTGTGGTAGCACTCTCATTGCCGCCCTGCCTTTATTTACATTGCTACTTTTTATTTCCATGACCTTATTACCATTTAATACACTTATATCATCATTCCCTATAAGACTGGTAAGTACAGTATTTAATTCAGCAGCTCTGTTGGCTCCAAAGTCGGGATCTGTATTTCTGTAATGCCAGGCAAGGGAATAATTTTTTTCTTCAATAAATGACCCGGGGGTCCTATCTACAAATGATTCCAATACCGGATATATTTTTTCCATCCAGTCCTTATTAACATTTTCGAGCATTCTGAATTCTCCGCCTTCTTCTGAAATCCATACGCCGTGTTCCACAATCATATTATACTTCTTTGGTAAAAACCAGCGACCAAACGTTTCTTTATCCCGTCCGCTGATCAAGTAAATATCGTTTCCTTCCTTTTCGTTTAATTGATCCAATAATTTATAAAGTGATTTATCCGGGCTTGCTTTTTGCGGATCAATTTTAAAACCTGTTAGTGTTCCATCATAGTCAATAAAAAAAACTCGTTTCCTGGCCTTGTTGTAATTTTTAAGGACTGCGGACATCAGGTTGTCAGTAAGGCGTTTTGAAACATTAGCGGCATCACGGTTTTTTTGCTTCCTCAGGGAATCCATAAAGTCATTGGCCCATTTCTCAACATCATAGCGTTTAAGGCGCCTTTGCAGAATTGTATTCCTTCTTTGCTGTTCTAACTCAGGCATATTTATTGCCTTATAAAGCGTGTCTGCAATCTGTTCAAAATTATTTGGGTTAATGAGCAATGCTTCATTCATTTCATTAGCAGAACCGGCCATTTCACTTAAAATTAGAACCCCGGTTTTATCCGTTCTTGTGGCAATGTATTCTTTAGCAACAAGGTTCATTCCATCCCGGATAGGCGTCAACCATGCAATATCACTGGAAGTGTATAAATCAATTAGATTATCAAACGGCAGGGACCTGTAAAAATACCAGATGGGAGTCCAGCTAACCGTTGCCAATTCTCCATTAATTCGTCCGACAAGCTCATCAATCTCCTTTTTTAAAAGTTGATATTGAGGGACATTAGATCTTGAGGGAACCGCCAAAATTATTAGTCGGATCTTTTCTTTGTATTGAGGAAATTTATCAAGAAAATACTTAAATGCATGGAGGCGTTTAGCGATACCTTTACTGTAATCCAAACGATCAATAGATACTACTAATTTGGCATCCGGACTTGATTTTTTATGAAGATCAAGCCTGCGCTGTAAATCGGATTGCTGTGCTTCACTAAATTCCTTCTGTTTTTTGGCCGCATCACTAAATTTTTTATAGTCTATTCCCATGGGAAAGGAATCAACCTTTACAATTCTATCATCAACATAGATATCATCAAAACTAACTTCATTTCCCAGCAACCTTCTTACTGAACTTAAAAAATGACGTTCATAATCATAGGTGTGAAAACCGATTAAATCTGAACCTAATAGTCCTTCAAGAATTTCTTCTCGCCAGGGTAAGGTCCGGAAAATTTCATAGGAAGGAAAAGGAATATGGAGGAAAAATCCAATGGATAATTTGGGTCGCTTTTCTCTAACCATTTTAGGTACCAGCATCAACTGGTAGTCATGAATCCAAATTGTATCTTCTTCACTTGCCTTTTCGATGATTGCATCTGCAAATTTTCGATTAACAGATTTATAAGTCAACCAGTGATCTAATTTAAATTCAGCATACTGCAAAAAATAATGAAATAATGGCCAGATCGCACGATTGCTGAACCCAAAATAAAAACCATTTACCTCTTCTTCACTGAGATTTACTTTGGAAGAACCATGTTTGGCGAGCGCTTTATCTATTTTTAGGATTAGTTCTTTAGGAATTTCTTCATCGGTAAGGCCACTCCAGCCAATCCAAAGACTATCGCCGCCCGTATGAACGGATTTCATACCCGTGGCCAGGCCTCCCACACTTGGAATTGCATTGATGCTTCCATTGCTAATTTGTAATTGAACAGGCAGTCTATTTGAGATTATGATAGTTTTGCTCATGTATTGTATAAAATTAAGGGGTATTGATTTTTATTTTTCTAAATTTCGGCAAATTGCAGTGTAATAACAATTAAAAAGAAACTTTTAGCAGATAATTTAATTATGGACAATTTAGATTATGGCATTATCGGAAATTGCAGGAGTGCAGCATTAATTTCTAAAACCGGTTCCATAGAATGGTGCTGTTTGCCTGAATTTGACTCCTCTTCAGTTTTTGCTAAGCTACTGGATGAGAAAATTGGGGGCAGTTTTGCAATTCATGTTTCTGAAGAGTACAAAATAACCCAGCGATACAAAAAAAACACAGCTATTTTGATTACGAAATATTCTGATGGCGATAATGCTTTCGAGCTTCATGATTTCATGCCCAGGTATTATGCAGAGAATGGAAAATATCATGCACCTCCGGAATTAGCGAGGCATGTAAGACATGTTAAAGGTAGACCAAGGTTTAGAGTAAATTATGATCCAAAATTGGAGTATGCCATAGGAGAGACCAGGTCTTATGTGAAAAAAAATTTTGTTGTTAGCCTTACGGACAATAAAAAATTTGACACTGTTTTTTTATATACTTCTTTCAATAAAAATGCAGTCATAGAAGGAAGGGAGCTGGAGGTTAAAAAAAATGGGTACTTTTTACTGACTTATAATGAGAAGATACTACAGCCCGATTCGAGGAAGATTTATTTGGACCTGGAAAATACAAAAGTATATTGGTTGAACTGGGCCAACAGAACACCAACTTATAATCAATATAATAGAGAAATTACCAGAAGTGCCATAACACTTAAGCTTTTGAGTTATGACAAAAGCGGGGCAGTGCTGGCAGCTGCCACCACCTCCCTTCCCGAAACTATAGGAGAGGTTAGAAATTGGGATTATCGTTTTTGCTGGATAAGAGATGCTTCAATGGTTATTAAAGTAATGGCTTACTTAGGGCATGAAAACGTAGCCAAGAGATATCTTCAGTTTATTATCGATCTAATTCCGGATAAAGACGAGAAACTTCAGATAATGTATGGTATTAATAAGGAAAAAAATCTCACCGAAGAGACACTAGATCATTTGAGTGGATATAAAGGTTCCAAACCGGTTCGGATAGGCAATGCTGCTTATGAGCAAAAGCAAAATGATATATATGGCATTCTTATGGATGTAATTCATGCCCAACTGGTCAAATTCACTACCAATATTGAGAATGGAGAAGAATTATGGGGTATAACCAAAGGCATTGTCTGGATAGTTTCTAGACATTGGAAAGAGGCTGATAAAGGGATTTGGGAATTGAGGACGGAGGAAAGGCATTTTACTTTTTCTAAAGTGCTGTGTTGGGTAGCAATAGATCGGGCAATAAAAGTTGCCAGGATATTAAAAAAAATGCGAAAAGTTGAAAAATGGCAAAGTTTGGAACAGGAAATAAAAAATGATATTCTTTCAAATTCCTGGAACAGCGAGGTTAATGCATTTACACAGTCCTATGGTTCTACTCACCTGGATGCTTCCGTTTTATTGATGGAGTCTTATGGATTTATTCATTCTAAGGACCCTAAATTTGTGAGTACTGTACTGGCAATAGAAAAAGAGTTAAGCAATGATGGATTGCTATACAGATATAAGAATGAAGACGATTTTGGATTGCCTTCATCCTCATTTACTATTTGTACGTTCTGGTTTATTAACAGCTTGTTCAAGATAGGAGAGGAAAAAAAAGCGCAAAAGCTCTTTGATAAAATATTAAGCTACAGCAATCATTTGGGGCTTTTTAGTGAGGATATAGATTTCAAAACAAAAAGATTGCTAGGGAATTTCCCTCAGGCATACTCACATTTGGCTTTGATAGAATGTGCAATTAATTTTGCAAACAAGGCCGGTGAAGAAAAAGTCTTAGAGTCAATGCGCTAATTTTTTGCATATAATTGATTACACAAGATTTAAGCATTTATTAATGGGATTGCTTTTCTTTTAATATTATCCAGTAATTCCTTAAAGTGTTCTTCATTCGTGAATGGATTCATTATTGTGACCCGCAGATAAATAATTTCTTTAATTTTTGATTGAACAATGTAAAATTCTCCTTCTTCCAGAAGTTGTTGTCTAATTGTTGCATTGATTTTATTGAGGCTGAAAAGATCTATGTCTTTGTTTATAAATCTGAAACAAATAATATTAGACATCGGTTTTACGGCAACTTCAAATGATGGATCACTTTCAAGGATAAGACCGAACTTTTGTCCCAGATCATATAGCGTTGTAACGAATTCATCAAAAATACTTTTACCATAGATTTTTAGTAAGGTATACCAATGCAGGCTCATCATATATTTGGTACATTCAAAAGTACGTTTTGCAAGATTATACCAATCTTCATCTTCAGATTCCTGCAGTAAATAATCTGCTTTTTGTCTAAAGGTATTGTAGGAATCTTTACCTTTTTTAAATAACAGGGCTGTGGTAATAGAGGGCATCATCATCATTTTATGACCGTCGATAACCATAGAATCTGCTTTGTTCATCCCCTTTAGTAATGACCGATACTTTCCTGAAAATATTGCCCCGCCACCATGTGCAGCGTCAATATGGAACCAAATTCCCTTCGCCAGAGCGAAATCTCCAATGGCATCCAGATTGTCATAAATACCGGTAGCCGTTGAAGGAGCACTTCCTACAATAGCTATTATTTGATACCCTTTTTCAGTAGTCTTTTTGAAAGCATCTTCCATCAAGGCCGTATTTATTTCAAAATTTTCGGTCACTGGAATTTTAACAATCCCATCTGTCCCAAACCCCATAATCCTGGCAGCTCGGTCTATACAGTAATGTGCTTCTTCAGAGACCATTATTGCCATCTTATGAGCAGTACCATTTTCCCAGACATCATTCAGGCCAATTCTCTTGCGAGCACTCAGAAGTGCAGTGAGATTAGCTAATGTTCCACCTGAAGTTAAAAATCCACCAGAATTATGGCTATAGCCCACTACTTTACAAAGTTGCTCAATAACAACACGCTCCATGGCTGTTGGAGCCATCCCCATTTCATAAATGCCCATACCATTATTAAGTATTCCATTTAATAAGCTAGTCAGTGCTGTTACCGGTGCTACCGGACTTATCTGATGTCCCATATATCCGGGATGGTGTAAATGGATACTTCGGTTAATTATTGCTTTATTGAGCTCTGAGGCTTCGCCTACCTGAAGATAGTTGTTCCAGAATTCATATTCCTCTGTAGGTTGTGCATAATTAATGACCTTTGATGAAGTTCCCTTCATCGCAGTATCCAAATGATCGGCAATAAGGTCAATCAATTCATGACCGGAATTTCTGAAATCTTCGGGGGAGTAAGCAGCTTTAATTAGTTGTTTGTTCATCCGATAAAAGTAGATAGTTCCCTTTTGGGAAACAAGTTCCACTATTTTTGATAAATGTTTCTAATATGGAGTTACGTAATTGAAACTTCTTTCTTCAAGTAGACGAAATCATTAATGTTTCGCTAAATTTGCATGGTTAATTAAAAGGTAAAAATCATGACATTTAAACAAGTATTTGGCAGCTTTCTTTTGGTCTCATTGCTTTGGTCCTGCAAAGAAAAACCGGTACCCGAGGAAACTTTGACCCTTACTGATGACAAGTTTGAATACCTGGTCGACCAATTTGCAGATTTGAAAGTTCTGCGCTACCAGATTCCGGGTTTTGAGGAACTCACTTTAAAGGAGAAAAAATTAGTCTATTATTTGACACAGGCAGGTTTAGCGGGTCGCGATATAATCTGGGACCAGAATTACAGGCATAATCTGGAAATCAGGGCTGCACTAGAGAATATTTACAGGACATATTCAGGTGATAAATCTACAAAAGATTGGGCTGCATTTGAGGTTTATTTAAAGCGTTTTTGGTTCTCAAACGGAATTCACCATCATTATTCCAATGATAAGCTTCGTCCTGGTTTTTCAAAGGAATATTTAAATTATTTGCTCGCTGAAACAGATACTGAACTTAAAGGAAAAGCTTTTGATGTTATTTTTAATGACAAGGATACTAAAAAGGTAAATAAGAAGAAGGGGGTGGATAATATAGCTTCATCTGCTGTGAATTTTTATGGATCGGATATTACGGATGCTGATGTGGATAATTTTTATAAAACGGCGTATAAGGGTCCTGAAGGACGCCCGGTTGAGGCAGGTTTAAACTCCAGTCTGGTAAAGGAAAATGGCCAATTAGTAGAAAAGGTCTGGAAATCTGGTGGCATGTATGGCTCGGCCATAGATGAAATCATTAAATGGCTGGAAAAAGCTAAAAGCGTTGCTGAAAATGATCAACAAGCTAATGCTCTGGGATTACTCATAGAATATTATAAAACCGGAAGTCTGGATACCTGGGATGCCTATTGTATTGAGTGGGCAACTTCTACCCAGGGCAATATTGATTGGATAAATGGTTTTATAGAAGTTTATAATGATCCCAAAGGTTATAGGGGTTCCTATGAAAGTATTATTGAGATCAATGATTTCGATATGTCCCGTAAAATGGCGGTGCTCTCTGAAAATGCCCAATGGTTTGAGGATAACTCTACCCTGATGGAAGAGCATAAAAAAGATAATGTGGTTGGCGTATCCTATAAAACGGTAAATGTTGCCGGTGAGGCCGGGGATGCCTCTCCAAGTACGCCTATCGGTGTTAATCTACCTAATAATAACTGGATTCGACAACAGCATGGAAGCAAGTCGGTATCCCTGGGAAATATCATAGATGCATACAATAATGCAGGTGGAAGTGGCAGATTGAAAGAGTTTGCGCATGACGAAGAGGAAATCAGGCTTGAAGAGAAATATGGTAAGCAGGCAGATAAGTTACATACTGCCTTACATGAAGTAGTGGGTCATGCTTCAGGACAAATAAACCCGGGGGTTGGTCAGCCAAAGGAAACTTTGAAAAATTATAGTTCTACTATGGAAGAGGGTAGGGCAGACCTCATAGGGCTGTATTTTAGTATGGACCCAAAACTTCAGGAGCTGGGACTTGTTGATAATTGGGAAGAACTGGGTAAAGCCGCATATGACGGATATATAAGAAACGGTCTGATGTCTCAGTTAGTCAGAATAGAATTAGGAGACGATATAGAAGAAGATCATATGGTGAACAGACAATGGGTATCTGCCTGGGCGTTTGAAAAGGGTAAGCCCAACAACGTAATAGAAAAAGTAACCAGAGATGGCAAAACGTATTTTAATATCAATGACTATGACGCCTTGCGTGAATTATTCGGACAATTGTTACGAGAAACGCAACGGATAAAGTCTGAAGGCGATTTCAAGGCGGCCCAGGAGTTGGTAGAAGGTTATGGAGTAAAGGTTGATCAGGCATTACATGCCGAAGTTTTGGATAGAAATTCACAGTTCAAATCTGCGCCGTACAGTGGTTTCGTAAACCCTGTATTGGTTCCAACTGAAAATGAAGAAGGTGAGATTATAGCTGTTGATATAGTTCAACCCACAAGTTTTGAAGAACAGATGTTGAGTTACTCCGAATCCTTTAATTTTCTAAATTCCAAAAATTAGAAATTAAGGATAACCTAAGTCAAATAAAAAGAAAAACCGCTCAATTGAGCGGTTTTTAATTATGATCTATTCGCAATCACTTTTCAATTTTAATCGAAACTATACTTGTTATCTGCAGCTATTTTGTCTGCAATTTGCGTACGGAGAGACGCTATATTTGGCTGATTGTTATACTTCGTGAATCTCTTAAGACCCATTAACATCATTCGCTGTTCATCCCCTTCCGTAAAAGATACGATAGCTTCCTTACCTTTTTGGATAACCGTGTCTACGGCATTGTACAAGTATAACCTGGACATAGCAATTTGCGCGGCCTGATTTTCTTCTCCAAATCGTTTGGCATTTTTTTCAGTTCTAAGGACTGTAGATTCCGCCATATAGATTTCTATTAATATATCTGATGCGGCCAATAATATTTGCTGGTGTTTTTCCAGATCTGTACCAAATTTCTGAACTGCACTTCCTGCAACCATGAGAAATACTTTCTTCAGGCGACCGATAATATCCTTTTCTTCTGAAAAAAGGACCGAGTAATCGGGTGTGTCAAAAGATGGGATTCCTAAAAGTTCTTCGGCTACTTTAGTTGCGGGTCCTAAAAGGTCGACATGGCCCTTCATTGCCTTTTTAACAAGCATACCCACGGCTAACATCCTGTTTATTTCGTTCGTTCCTTCATAAATCCTTGCTATTCGCGCATCTCTCCAGGCCGATTCCATAGGGGTATCTGCACTAAAACCCATTCCGCCAAAGATTTGTATTCCTTCGTCTGTAGTTTGTTGTACATCTTCAGAAACCGCAACCTTCAGGATAGAACATTCAATTGCATATTCCTCAACTCCTTTAAGCTCTGCTTCCTGATGTGAATTGCCTTCTGCCACCCTTATGGCTATCCTTTCTTCAATATTCTTGGCAGCCCTGTAACATGCTGATTCACCGGCATAGGCGTTGGTAGCCATTTGGGCAATTTTAGCTTTAATTGCACCGAACTTTATAATCGGAGTTTTGAATTGAATCCTTTCGTTGGCATAATTTACGGCCTCTCCCAGTACTTTCCTTTGAGCTTCAAGACAAGCGGCGGCTAATTTTATCCTTCCTACATTTAAAGCATTCATTGCTATTTTAAATCCATTGCCGCGTTCAGAGAGCATATTTTCTACCGGAACTTTGGTATCACTAAAAAACACCTGTCGTGTAGAGGAAGAGTGAATGCCCAGTTTTTTTTCTTCATCTCCCAGGGTGATTCCATTTGAAGGATCATTTTCAACTATGAAGCCTGTAATATTTTTATCGTCCTCTATTCTGGCAAAAACAATAAATAACTTACAGAATCCTGCGTTGGAAATCCACATTTTTTGTCCGCTGATATGATAATGTTTCCCATCTTTAGACAGTACTGCCTTGGTTTTTCCAGAATTTGCATCGGAACCAGCTCCGGGTTCGGTAAGACAATACGCCCCAAACCATTCACCTGATGCCAATTTGGGCACATATTTCTTTTTTTGTTCTTCCGTGCCGTAAAGCGTAATAGGCATAGTGCCAATTCCAGTATGTGCTCCGAAGGCTGTGCTGAATGATCCGGTGGCCCCTGAAATATAATCACATACTAACATTGTGGAAACGAATCCCATCCCCATTCCCCCATAGGCTTCGGGAACAGCGACACTTAAAAGACCTAATTCACCTGCTTTTCGCATTGTCTCCTCGGTATAGGCATAATCCTTTTTCTCAAACCTTTCCCAATGCCCCCATAGTTCACGATCTACAAACTCCTTGGTGCTTTCTCGCATCATTTTTTGCTCTTCGGTCAGATCTTCCAGTGTAAATATATCTTCACATTTGGTTTCCTTTACCAAAAACTGACCTCCTCTTAAGATGTCTTTACTAATTGTATCGGTACTCATTTTATCTTATTTTTTACTATTAATTTATAAATTCGAATATCCCTGCCGCGCCCTGGCCGGTTCCTACACACATGGTTACCATTCCATATTTTCCCTTCATTTTACGTTTGCGCATTTCATCAAATAACTGGACAGATAATTTGGCTCCTGTACAACCAAGAGGGTGCCCCAGAGCAATGGCTCCTCCATTTACGTTAACGATATCCTGATTGAGATCAAGCTCCCTTATAACCGCAAGCGATTGCGAAGCAAATGCCTCATTTAGCTCAATCAATGATATGTCCTCCTGTTTCAGGCCTGCCTGCTTTAACGCTTTGGGGATGGCTTTTACAGGCCCTATACCCATGATACGCGGTTCTACGCCTGCAGCGGCATAGTTTGCTAAACGAGCTATAGGCTCTAATTTTAATTCTTTTACCAATTCTTCACTCATAACCATTACAAAAGCTGCTCCATCACTCATTTGTGAAGAATTTCCAGCAGTAACGCTCCCTTTGGCTGCGAAAACAGGTCTTAATTTGGAAAGAACTTCTAATGAGGTATCTGCTCTTGGACCTTCATCTTTTTGTACCGTGTAGCTATTTGTTTCCTTTTTACCTTGAGAATTTACGAAAGTGTGTTCGACTTCAATAGGAACAATTTGGTCCTGGAATTTATTTTCTTTCTGTGCCTTTAAGGCTTTCATATGAGAGTTATAGGCAAAATTATCCTGATCTTCCCTTGAAACATTAAATTGATTGGCAACCGCCTCAGCAGTTAAACCCATGCCCCAATAATAATCTTCATGTCCTTCTTTAGCAATTTCATAATCCGGGGTTGGCTTGTATCCGCCCATTGGAATGTAACTCATGCTTTCAGCGCCTCCGGCTATTATACAATCGGCCATACCGGCCTGTATCTTGGCGGTAGCAATTCCAATAGTTTCCAGTCCGGATGCACAATATCGGTTTACCGTGACCCCGGGAACGTCATCTACCCCAAGGCCCATTAAAGAAATGAGACGTGCCATATTAAGGCCCTGTTCCGCTTCGGGCATTGCATTACCTACAATAACGTCATCAATTCTTTTCTTATCGAGCTGTGGCAATTCGGACATCATATATGAGATAGTCTCAGCCGCCAATTCATCGGGTCTTTTAAAGCGGAATAATCCTTTTGGTGCTTTTCCAACTGCCGTTCTATAAGCTTTAACAATATATGCTGTTTTCATTTTTTTAATTTCTAAGTGGTTTACCTGTTTTTAACATATGCTGAATTCGTTCCAAAGTTTTTCGTTCTGTGCAAAGGGATAGAAAGGCTTCTCTCTCCAAATCCAATAAATATTGTTCGCTAACCAGACTAGATTCTGATAAATCACCTCCTGCCATTACATAAGCTAATTTATCCGCAATTTTCTTGTCGTGTTCACTAATATATTGTCCGGCCTCCATAGAATCTGTACCCACAAGGAACATACCCAATGCTTGTTTACCTAAAACCTTAACGTCCTTTCTTTTAACAGGTTGGGTATAACCTGCATCTGCCATTAGTTTTGCATATGATTTGGCAGTAGCGATCTGCCGGTCTTTATTGACAACAACGATATCCTTGCCTTTTTGAAGGATACCTAAGTCATAAGCTTCATAGGCAGAAGTAGAAACTTTAGCCATCCCAATAGTCAGAAAATATTCCTGTAATACATTTAATTCAACATCATTCTTTCTGAAGGTGTCAGACGCCCTTAGGGCCATTTCTTTAGAACCACCGCCTCCAGGGATAACTCCAACGCCAAATTCCACCAATCCAATATAGGTTTCTGCAGCCGCAACAACTTTATCCGCATGCAGAGATAGCTCACATCCACCTCCAAGGCACATACCATGCGGTGCTGAAATTGTCGGGATAGATGAATATCGCATCCGCATCATGGTATCCTGAAATAATTTTATGGCCATATTCAATTCATCATACTCCTGTTCCACGGCCATCATGAAAATCATTCCAATATTTGCTCCCACAGAAAAATTGGCAGCCTGGTTACCAACCACTAAGCCATGGAAATCTCTTTCGGCCAGATCTATTGCCTTATTTAAACCGGCTAGAACATCTCCACCGATTGTATTCATTTTTGATTGGAATTCTACATTGAGTATTCCATCTCCGAGGTCTTCAATAACTACACCACTATTTTTAAATACCTCATTGGATTTTCTTATGTTATCCAGAATAATAAAGGCATCCTGACCAGGAACTTTCGTCATGATATTTTTAGGGATATCATAAAAGTAGGTAGCTCCATCCTTTACACTATAGAATGAAGAAATCCCTGAATCTTTTAATTGTTCAACCCATGCTGCAGGACTATGGCCTTCATCCGCGATCATTTTTAAACCATTTTCCAAGCCAATGGCGTCCCATATTTGGAAAGGACCGTGTTCCCAGCCAAAGCCGGCCTTCATGGCATTATCTATTTTATATAATTCATCTGATATTTCAGGAATTCGATGAGAAACATAAGCGAAAAGTGCGGCAAAACTTTTGCGGTAAAAATCTCCCGCTTTATCTTTCCCATTTACCAGAATTTTAAAACGATCTATGACATTGTCAATGGGTTTGGTCTTTTCCAGGGTGGCAAAATTCGCTTTCTTTTTTGGTCGGTAATCCATCGATTCCAAATCCAGGGTTAGAATTTCACTTTTGCCCTCTTTTGTCTTTACCTTTTTATAGAAACCCTGTCCCGTTTTACTGCCCAACCATTTATTATCGGACATGGTCCGGATGAATTCCGGTAATTTAAATAGATCATGTCTTTCGTCTTCCGTACAGTTTTCATGAATACCATTGGCAACATGAACAAGCGTATCCAGACCTACAACATCGACCGTTCTAAACGTCGCAGATTTTGGCCTGCCAATTACGGGACCGGTAAGTTTATCAACTTCTTCCACCGTTAACCCTAACTCTTTTACCATGTGAAACAGGCTTTGAATACTGAAAATACCTATTCTATTACCTATAAAAGCAGGAGTATCTTTAGCTATCACGGACGTTTTTCCCAGAAACTTTTCTCCGTAAGCGTTTAAAAAATCAAGCACGGATTGCTTAGTTTTCGGACCGGGAATAATTTCAAAAAGTTTTAAATAGCGAGCGGGATTGAAAAAATGAGTACCACAAAAGTGCTCCTGAAAATCTTCGCTTCTGCCTTCACTCATGAATTTAATAGGGATTCCTGAGGTATTAGAGGTAATTAGTGTGCCCGGACTACGATGTTTTTCAAGATTCTCAAATACTTTTTTCTTAATATCCAAACGCTCTACAACCACCTCAATTATCCAGTCTACTCCACCAACCTTGGCTATGTCGTCTTCCAGATTCCCTGTGCTGATTCTACTCGCAAAAGCCGAATGATAGATAGGTGAAGGTTTTGATTTTAAAGCTGTTGCCAAGGAAGAATTGACAATTCTATTTCTAACTGCCCTATCATTAAGTGTTAACCCTTTTGATTTTTCCTTCTCATTAAGATCTCCGGGAACTATATCAAGTAATAGGACTTCGACGCCAATATTTGCAAAGTGGCAAGCAATTCCACTGCCCATAATACCAGATCCTATGACAGCTACTTTTTTAATGTGCTTATTCATTGATGATAATTATTTAATTTTGAGTTCCTACTGTATATTTTTTTCTCAGATATTAGCCTGTTAATGGTATTTATTACCTCAAAAAAACTGTTTAACTGCGCTTCATTCACATTTTCTTTCACTACCTCATTAAACCGCAATACAACATCTTTAGAATCCTCGCGCTTTTCAAGCCCAAAAGGGGTAAGATGAATTAAAACACCACGACCATCAGCCGGGTTGGGCTTACGCACAATTAGCCCTTTTTCTTCCATACTTTTAAGTATACGGGATAAGCTGGTTGCCTCCATTCCCATTTTAGGTCCCAGGGCAGTAGAAGGAGTACCGGTTTTAGGGTCTATGCTCAATAAGGTAAAGCCTACGGCCATTGTTGTACCAAAATGTTTGGCTTCTTCATTATACATTTTGGCGACAGATTGCCAGGTGGCACGCAGCGCGTAGTCAATAGTAATATCCTTCATAAAATCTTGAATTGTTCTTCAAAGATATAAAAATTTATTATGCATGCATAATAAATTTTTAAGAACCGTTTATTGTTTTTAAAAAGAATTCAACTATAATTTAGAAGTATAAATGCGAAAAACAGGAGGTTTACAGCACTAATGCCCATATATTTGATTATACAGGTCGATATATTTTTCTTTTATAATTTTTCGACGAAGTTTCATAGTAGGGGTAAGGTGGCCAGTGTCAACACCCCAAACATCCGGAGTTAATCTGAACTGTTTAATTTTTTCCCATTTGGCAAATTTTTCATTGGCGTGGTCAACTTCTTCCTGTATCCGGTCCAGAACTTTTTCATTCATCACACTTTCTGCATTGGTTCCAAGCTGGATATCATGTCTGACCCCCCATTCCTTTAAAAATTCAAAGTTAGGCTGTATAAGTGCCGCGGGCATTTTTTCACCTTCACCCACCACCATAATCTGTTCGATAAACCTGGATTGTTTAAATCGGTTTTCCAAAACCTGAGGAGCCACATATTTTCCGCCGGAAGTCTTAAACATTTCTTTCTTGCGATCTGTAATCTTCAGGAAACCATCCGCATCAATTTCCCCTATATCCCCGGTGTGAAAGAAGCCATCTATTAATACTTCTGCACTTTTCTCGGGATCTCTATAATAACCCATCATTACTTGAGGACCCTTAACGCAGATCTCACCATCCGGTGCAATCTTTACCTCAGTACGCCCAATGGGTCTGCCTACTGAACCAATTTTAAAACCGTTATTGCGCATATCATTTACTGATATCACAGGAGAGGTTTCTGTTAAACCATATCCTTCCATAAGGCCCATTTCCGCGGCATTAAAAATCCGGGCTAATCTGGGCTGTAAGGCTGCACTTCCCGAGGCTATAAGGTCAAGATTTCCTCCGAGACCCGCTTTCCATTTACTAAAGATTAGTTTGCGGGCCAGTTTCAGTTGTTTTTCGTAAAACCATCCGTTTTGGCCATAGGGTTCATATCTAAGTCCAAGTTTGACCGCCCAAAAAAACAAGAATTTCTTTATACCTTTTAAATCAGCGCCTTTTGCAATAATTTTATCATAAACCTTTTCTATCAGTCGGGGAACAGCGGTCATTACATGAGGTTCAACCTCTTTTAAATTTTCGCTAATTGTTTCCAGAGATTCAGCAAAATAGATGGCAACACTTCTATACTGGTACAAATACATCAGCATACGTTCATAAATGTGACACACCGGCAGGAAACTTAGCGCCCTAACGGAACCATCGGCAATAGGTAATCTCTCGGAACTTTCCAGTGCATTACTCACTATATTATCGTGGGAAAGCATCACACCTTTTGGTCTTCCGGTAGTTCCTGAAGTGTATATAAGAGTGGCCAGATCTGAAGGCTTTACTTTTTCCTTAAGGCTTTCTACTTCATCCTGGTTGGACTCATCTTCACCTAATTCTAATAATTCCTTCCAATTCTTGCAATCCTTGAGTTGATCAAAAGAATAGATTTCTTTCAAAGAAGGCACCTTACTTTTTACAGCCCTGACTTTCTCATAAACCTCACTGCAGGATACAAAACAGTAAACACATTCAGAATGGTTAAGCACATAAGCATAATCTTCTTCAGATATCGTAGGATATATTGGTACATTTTGGGCTCCCAGTTGCAATATTCCAATATCCATGATATTCCATTCTGTTCTATTAGTCATGGATATTAGAGCAATCTTATCATTGGGTTTTACATTCAACCTTAATAAAGCCCTGCTAATTGTATTGGCTTTATCAATATATTCTTTGGTTGATGTTTCAACCCACTCTCCATCATATTTCGTTATGAGGGAATTCTTTAGGCTAAATTTTTCTAATTGGTAATAAGGAAAATCAAAGAGACGAGTGATATTTTGCATATTAAGTTTCTGAATGGTAATTGCAAAATAAGAAAAGGGAACGGTATTATAAAATGAGATTTCTAAAAAAAGGCTTTATTTTCTAACAAAATCGTAAAAAGTTATGTCAGATAACAAGAATCTGGCGATGGGTGTATTTTGATATTTTTTATTATGACCGAGGCATTATTTTAAGTGAAGTTTCATTCCTTCATGTGATGCAGTGAAACCCAAATTTTCATAAAAATTAAGTGTCGAAGCTCTTTTCTTATCCGTCGTCAGTTGCACAACATGCGCACCTATTTCCTTAGCACGTCCTATAGCCCATTCAAAAAGATCCTTTCCAATTCCTTTATTTCTGTAATTCTCATGAACCCTGACCCCTTCTATTTGGGCTCTTATTCCTCCCTGATACGTCAGATATTGAATAAAACTTAATTGCAAAGTGCCAATAACCATTTCATTGTTATCTATAACGACAACCAGTTCCTGATTGATGTCGCCATCAATATTTTTAAAGGCCTTCAAATAGGTATCAGGTAAAGGTGTTTTGTAGTCTTCTCTTAGTCGGCCTAGTTTATCATTCGCTAAAAGTTGCACAATTGCAGGGACATCCTCCTGTTTGGCTCTCCTTATCGTCATGATGCCGGGGTTGGATTATTAATCCATTTTCTGGCATTAATAAACGCCTCCAGCCAGGGAGATATCTCATCATTAGTATCCTTCGGGTAAAAAGCCCAGTTCCAGGGAAATATAGAGCGTTCTATATGGGGCATGGTTACCAAATGCCTTCCTGTTTTATCACAAATCATTGCCGTGTTGTAATCGCTGCCATTCGGATTGGCGGGATAACCACTATAGCCATATTTGGCCACAATATTATAATTCTCTTCAGCTAAAGGAAGACTAAATTTTCCTTCACCATGAGATATCCATACGCCAAGTGCTGCTCCCGATAGAGAACTCAGCATTACGGAATTATTATCCTCTATCTTCACCGAAGTGAAATTACTTTCGTGTTTATGTGAATCGTTAAAGGTCATTTTACCGTGAATTTCATGTTCAGGATTCACTAATTCCAATTCCATAAAAAGCTGGCATCCATTGCAAATCCCTACCGACAAAGTATCAGGGCGTTTGAAGAAGTTCAGAAGCGACTGACGGGCCTTTTCATTATATTTAAATGCACCTGCCCAGCCTTTGGCACTTCCCAGCACATCTGAATTTGAGAATCCTCCTACGGCACCAATGAATTGTATATTTTCAAGAGTTTCCCTGCCTGAAATAAGATCGGTCATATGTACGTCCTTTACGTCAAATCCGGCAAGGTACATGGCATTGGCCATTTCGCGCTCGGAGTTGCTTCCTTTTTCACGTAAAATTGCCGCTTTAGGGCGTTTTATTTTTTCATTACCCCTTTCTGGATATTTATTTTGGTAGTATTCCGGGAAACTGAAAGTCAGCGGTTGTTTTTTGTAATTTTTATATCTCGATTTAGCCAGGTTACCAGAGCTTTGTTTGGCATCCAGGAGGTAGGATGTTTTGTACCAAATATCACGTAACTCTGCAACACTGAGGTTAATTTCAACATCTTGATTTTTTATATTCAGTTCAGGTTGCGGGTCAACTTTCCCTATTTTTATAAAATCAATACCTGCTTCCTGCATTTTTAATTCTACTGAATCATCTTTGGATTGAAAAACCACAGCGCTATTTTCTGCAAAAAGAAGTTTAACGGTGTCATTTTCTCCGAGACCTGATAGATTCACCGATGCACCCAGATCAATATCGGCAAAACACATCTCCAAAAGTGTAGTTATTAATCCGCCGGAGGCCACATCGTGTCCTGCAATAATTTGTCCCTCACGAATCAGTGCCTGCAATGTGTTGAAGACCTTTGCGACATAGGATGCCTCTCTAATTGTTGGTGCTTTATCGCCAATCGTATTTAGGATTTGTGCAAAAGAGGAACCACCCAACTCAAAGGCGTCACGGGAAATATTAATATAATAAAGACTTCCCATATTTTTTACAAATACAGGTTCTACAACCTTGGTTATATCATTGCAATTTGCTGCTGCTGATATAATTACGGTTCCGGGTGCAATAACTTCTTCATCCTTGTATTTTTGTTTCATGGATAATGAATCCTTTCCCGTTGGAACATTGATTCCAAGTTCAATGGAAAAATCAGAAATGGCTTTTACCGCCTTATACAGCCTGGCGTCTTCTCCTTCGTTTCTACAAGGCCACATCCAGTTTGCCGAAAGGGCGACCGATGCTAAACCGTCTTTCAGAGGTGCCCAAACAATATTTGTAAGGGCCTCGGCAATACTATTCCTGCTTCCTGCAACCGGGTCAATCAACCCACTTATGGGTGAATGACCAATAGAAGTGGCAATACCCTCCCTGCCTTTGAAATCCAATGCCATGACCCCACAATTATTGAGAGGTAGTTGTAAAGGTCCCGCACATTGTTGTTTGGCTACTCTGCCACCCACACAACGGTCTACTTTGTTGGTTAACCAGTCTTTACAGGCAACTGCTTCTAACTGTAAAACTTGCTCGAGATAGTCTTTAAAAAGAGCGGTTTTAAATTTAGTATCTTGATATTTCCGATCTATAGTAATATCATCCATTATGGTTTTCGGGGAGCTGCCAAACATATCCGAAAGCTCGAGGTCCATAGGTTTGATTCCTTTAGTTTCGGATTGAAACGTGAACCTATGGTCCCCTGTGACATCCCCTACATCATAAATAGGAGATCGTTCACGGTCCGCAATTCTGTGCAATAAACTCATATTTTCGGTTCCCATGACCAAACCCATGCGTTCCTGAGATTCGTTTCCAATTATTTCCTTGGCTGACAAAGTTGGATCGCCAATAGGGAGTTTATCCAGATTAATGATACCGCCGGTTTCCTCCACTAGTTCAGATAAACAGTTTAAATGCCCGCCAGCTCCGTGATCATGAATTGAAACTATTGGATTTTCTTCACTTTCCACAAGGCCCCGAATGGCATTGGCCGCACGTTTTTGCATTTCCGGGTTGGACCTTTGTACCGCATTCAATTCTATCGCCGAACTAAATTCTCCGGTATCGGCGCTCGATACTGCTGCACCACCCATCCCAATGCGATAGTTGTCCCCGCCGAGTATAACAATTTTATCTCCTTTTTTAGGTATATCTTTCAGGGCCTGGTTGGCCTTGCCATAACCAATGCCCCCTGCGAGCATAATTACCTTGTCATACCCCAATTTTCTGGAGTGCTCTTCATGTTCAAAGGTCAGTAAAGATCCTGAAATCAATGGTTGTCCAAATTTGTTACCGAAATCGGAAGCCCCATTGGAAGCTTTTATAAGAATATCCATAGGAGTTTGATATAACCAGGGTCTTTCCTCCATTTTATGTTCCCATGGCCTGTTTTCTTCCAGTCGGGAATAAGAGGTCATGTATACCGCCGTACCGGCAATGGGGAGTGAACCTTTACCTCCTGCAAGGCGATCTCTGATCTCACCCCCTGAGCCTGTAGCTGCTCCATTAAAAGGCTCCACTGTGGTAGGAAAGTTGTGGGTCTCGGCTTTAAGTGAAATAACGGAATCAAATTCGCTTTCCTGATAAAAATCCGGTTTATCTGAGGTTTTTGGGGCAAATTGAAACACCCTGGGACCTTTAACAAATGCTACATTATCCTTGTAAGCAGATACAATTTCATTAGGATTTTCCTTAGCTGTTTTTTTTATTAGTTTGAAGAGTGAAGAAGGCATCTCTTTGCCATCAATAACAAATGTCCCATTAAAAATTTTATGCCTGCAATGCTCAGAATTTACCTGACTGAAACCAAAGACTTCAGAATCGGTTAATTTCCTGCCTATTTTAGTTGATAAGCCTTCGAGATATTCTACTTCATCCTGACTAAGGGCCAGGCCTTCTTTTTCATTGTATTCTGAAATATTTTCGATTTCAAGAATAGGATGAGGCACTACTTCAATATTAAAAACATCCTGATCTAATCCCGGATACTTTTGTGAAAGCATAGGATCAAACTCCATGAAGTCTTCACCCACCGTTGTAAATTCTTCTATTCTGATTATCCCGGTAATACCCATGTTCTGCGTTATTTCTGTTGCATTGGTACTCCAGGGTGTTATCATAGCCGCTCTGGGGCCAACAAAAAAGGCGTCAATAGACGCCGCATTTATTTTAGGTTGATTTCCAAATAACCAGCTGAGTTTCTCAATATCATTTGTAGAAAGTTCGTGGTTAGATTGTACTGCAAAAACTTTACCGCTGGGATCTCCAAAGAAATGAATCATGGAATATATTACATATTAGGTTCATGAAAGCACAAATTTACATTAATAATATGGGTTTTTTTTGGAGAATAGTTAACAGTTTTCAAATGAAATTGTTCATTACTTCCTTGTCATTCGGGCCATGTAGAAACCATCAAACCCACTTTCTGAGGCATAAATAGTTTTTTCTTTTTCCAAAGAGAATACGCTGCCTTCCTCAGATGCAAAAAATTGTTTTACTTGTTCCGAATTTTCCTGTGGCAGGATGGAGCAGGTAACATAGATAAGTTTGCCATTTTCTTTGACCATTTTACTGTAGGTTCTCAATATTTCCTGCTGGACTTTCGTAATCTTGGTCAGAAATTCTGGCTGTAACTTCCACTTGGCATCCGGATTGCGCCTTAATACCCCCAGGCCGGTGCAAGGCGCATCAATAAGAACTCTATCTGCACTGGAGTATAATTTCTTGTAGATTTTGCTGCTACTAATAAGCCGTGTTTCAATATTATGTGCCCCGGCCCTTTTCGCTCTTCGCTTTAGTTCCTTTAATTTATTACCATAAATATCAAGAGCAATCAGCTGACCTTTATTCTGCATAAGAGCAGCCAAATGCAAAGTTTTACCACCTGCTCCTGCACATGCATCTATCACCCGCAATCCCGGTTCTGCCTGTGTAAAGGTTCCAACCTTTTGAGAGGAGGCATCCTGGACTTCAAAAAAGCCATCTGCGAAAGCCTTAGTTTTAAACACATTAGTTCGTTCTTTTAGTACTAGTGCATCCGCATAACCCTCAATTGGATCTGTCCCAATACCCTCATCCATTAGAATAGTTCTTAATTTGGGTTTAGTTGTTTTTAGTGTATTGGTCCTTAGTATTACCTGAGCCTGCTTGTTTAATGCTGCAATTTCCTTTGTCCATAACTCCTCACCCAAGGAATCTGCCCCTAAATCATCCATCCAGTCCGGAATAGATTCCCTGAATTTCCTAATTTTAGAAAGTTCATCATACCTTCCTTTGATTCGCCTGGCAGGAGTGTCCTCTATCTGCTTCCAATCGGGTAGTTGAATTCCCCTGAGCACCGCCCATACAGCAAATAGCCTGAATAGATTTGGTCTGGAATAGGGAGCACCAACTTCAGCAATTTCCGAATAAAGTCGTTTCCAGCGGACTATATCATAGGTGGTTTCGGCAATAAAACCCCTGTCTCTGGAACCCCATCTTTTATCAAGTTTCAGGGTTTTTTCAACCACTTTGTCTGCATACTCACTTTCATTAAATATGAGGTTAAGTGCATCTATCACAGCAAATACCAAATTTCTATGTAACCGCATCTGTAAAAATTAGGTGGCAAAGGTATTGCTTTTAATTTTTAACCAACCAATCTAAACTCAGCAACTAAACCAAACCTTTGGAGAATTTTTGAGTAAGCCAATATAGGCCATCAGCAATGGAGATTGATTCAACAAATAGTAAGATTCGTTCTTTGTTATGGATGTAAAAGCACTATTCTTCCTAAATTTACATATGCGATATATAATTTTGGTTACATCTTTATTTTTACTTCTCTCGTGCAATACACCGGAGAAGAGGCCTTTTTTTTCAGAAGTGGATATAGAGGTTCTTTATAAAGATTCTCTGAGTTTCCGCGCCATTGAACTAATGGGTGGAAGTTTGGGCTTTGCCGCCAACAAAGGTGTTTTTGGTACAATTGACCTGCAAACAAAGACCGTAAGGACAAATATCCAGAAGTATGACACTCTTCTTCCTGAATTTCGTTCAATAGCACATACCTCTACAGATTTTTTTATGCTCTCTGTTTCTGATCCCGCTTTATTATATAAAACGGGGGATAAGGGAAGCATGGAATTGGTTTATACAGAAGTCGGGGAGGGCGTTTTTTATGATGCTATGGCTTTTTGGAATGATAAAGAGGGTATAGCCATAGGGGATAAGACAGGAGATTGTCTTTCTATAATAATCACCCGAGATGGGGGTTATAGCTGGAATAAACTCTCTTGCACCCAATTACCCGAAGCGACTGAAGGGGAAGGAGCTTTTGCAGCGAGTAACACGAATATTGCAATCCAGGGTGATAAAGCGTGGATAGGAACATCTAAAGGGCGGATATTATATACAGCAGATAAAGGGTTGTCATGGGATGTTATCCAAAGTCCCATGAAAAGCGATAAGCCTACCCAGGGTATCTATTCTTTGGATTTTGAAGATGAATTATTAGGAATAGCCATAGGCGGGGATTATACAGATCCGAATATGCGTTCGGCAAACAAGATGATCAGCAGGGATGGTGGAATAAGTTGGGAGTTAATTGCGGATAATAAGGAACCCGGCTACAAGAGCTGTATAAGGTTTGTCCCTAATTCTGATGGAAAGGAGATTGTTGCAATTGGATTTACGGGAATATCGTATTCCAGTGATATGGGGGCAAACTGGAAAAGTATTTCGGATGAAGGATTCTACACAATACGTTTCCAGAATGATTCTGTGGCCTATGCTGCAGGAGCAAACAGAATTGCTAAACTTACTTTTAAGTAAAAAGGGAAGTTTAAAAACTTCCCTTTATCATCACCAACAACCTGATATATATTGTAATTACCAAATCAAAACCATACGAACTAAACATTCACTACAATATATTTCTTGCCTTGTTTCTTATAATAAACCCCATTGTAGGTATGATACTTTATCCCCCGGTAAACGACAACCTTATTTCCCCTGGGAAGATGCCTTACTTTTATCCCAACAGGAGCTGCGCATACCACATATTTTCTACCTCTTGCTTTGTACCAAATACCGTTGGCGAAATGAAAATTCACGCCCTTATGTACAATAATCCTGGGCTTTTGTAAGGTTGTAACAACTGTACCGTACTTAGGGTACACTCTTACGGTGCGCTGCGCATTTACAGTTGAAGTCGTACCAGCCAAAAAAATAAGAATTACCAATAGTTTTAAACTTTTCATAACTAATTTATTTATTGATTATAGTGCTAAGACTATTATTTAAAGTAAAGGTTTAATTGAAATTGAAAATTTATTGGGATTATTTAAATTCTTTGATTTCCGGAAACAGTTATTTCTTATTTTTTTCAATAAAAAAAGGAAACCAAAAGGTTTCCTCATGTCTTCGCAATCCATCTATAATTTATCTACCTCCTTGTCGCCTTTGCTGAATTTGTTTTAAAAGTCGTTTCTTAAAGTCTTCTTCCGCCTTAATCAATAGAAAGGTCTTTTTAGGTGAAATAACTTCCCGAATATTGGACAGGAAAAGTATATTGAGTTCTTGTTTCTCACGCTCCAGTCCAATTAGCTGATCCAAAAGTTTACTGGCTTCATTCTCACTTAAATTATCAAAATCTGCCATTTTACTTCTTATATCAACACGCTCCTTTCTGCGGATTTGGGCCAGTGCCTGCTCATGCTCATTGTAAACGGGCCAGAACATAGTAGCCTCCTGACTGCTAAGGCCCACCCTTTCAGTGATAAATGCAACTTTTAGGGATTTAATTTTATCCATTCCGGGCCTGCCTTGACCTGACATTACTGCAACTGTCAAAAAAAGTAGCGTAAACACCCATATTTTGCCGAAATTATTCATCGATCTCTAAATTTAATTCATCAATATCTTCAATATTATCCTCAAGGTAATCCATAATGTTTTCATCATCCAGATTATCATTCATTTCAGTATCCAAAAAATTGTTTATTTCCAAATCTTCTTCCAGAATCACCTCTGCCAGTTCATAACTGCTCAATCCAAATTGGTTGTCTTCAAGATAATATTCTATGTCTGTTTCAGCCAGATCATCAAAAGTAAAATCAACGGTATTCTTCCATTCAAGACTTATTACCAATAATAGAATGGCCGCCACAGAAGCCGCAGCATAAAAGTACTTCCTGTAAGATTTAAGTCTTATAACTCCGGTTTCTTTTTTAGCGACTTTTTCTGCTATTTCCTTAGGCAAATTTTCAAAATAGTTTTCAGGTACTTTGAATCCACCTTTATCAGGAAGATTTGAAGTCTCTTTGGACAATTTATCCATAAGATCATCTGTCAATCCTTCAAAGTACCCTTCCGGGGCTTTAAAACCGCTATTTTTTCTTTTTGCACCCATTCTTATGGTTTGACTCCTAATTTAATAAAAGGTTTAATACCTGCATTCTCCAATAACTTAAATAAAAGCCGGACATATAACCTAATTAATAGTATTATTCTTCATCCTTTAAACTGGCTTCAATTTTCTTAACTGCCAAATGATAAGACGCTTTTAAACCGCCTACAGAGGTTTCTAAGATCTCTGATATTTCATCGTACTTCAACTCTTCAAAATACTTCATGTTAAAAACCAATTTCTGCTTTTCCGGTAATAATGCAATGGCCTTTTGTAACTTCAATTGTATGTCATCACCTTCGAAATAAACATCAGCCTGTAAATTATTTGCCATCCGTTCATGTAACTCGTCATTGCTGACCCCTAATTTTTTGGATTTTACCTTTAGGAAGGTCAGTGCTTCATTGGTCGCAATCCTGTACATCCAGGAATACAATTTACTATCTCCTTTAAAGTTATCAATATTTCGAAAAACTTTAATAAAGGTGTTCTGCAAAACATCATCAGTATCGTCATGATTTAGCACAATTCTCCTGATATGCCAATACAGACGTTCTTTGTAAGTGTTAATAAGCACTTCAAAGGCCTTGGCCTGCGTATCTTTATGCTTTAAATTCTCTATTAAGGTTTCTTCAACTATCAAAGCAATTGCTTATTTGTTTAAGACTGCATTTCATAGAAAAGGTTTAATTGTATATTCGAATCAGATTACTCCTAAAGTTTGCATATCTACGAGATTTTTGTAAACCCCGCTTGTTTTAAGCAATTCGAGATGGGATCCCTGCTCTACTATCTTACCTTTTTGCAAAACAACAATTTTATCCGCGTTTTGTATAGTTGACAGCCTATGGGCAATAACAATAGAAGTGCGGTTGCGCATCATTTTTTCAAGCGCATCCTGCACCAGCCGTTCACTTTCTGTATCCAATGCTGAAGTAGCCTCGTCCATTATCATTACAGGCGGGTTCTTTAGAACTGCCCTCGCAATTGAAAGTCGTTGCTTTTGGCCACCGCTAAGCTTATTGCCACTATCTCCAATATTCGTGTCGTAACCCATTGGTAATTCCATAATAAAATCATGGGCATTGGCAATTTTAGCGGCAGCTTCAATTTCCTCATCGCTGGCACCATCTTTTCCAAGGCCAATATTTTTTTTCACGGTATCATTAAAGAGTATCGAATCTTGTGTAACCAGGCCAATAAGATCCCTGAGTGATTTCTTGGTTAGGTCTTTAATATTAGTTTCATCAATTGTAATCTCGCCTTCATTTATATCATAAAACCTGGTAACCAGGTTAGCGATCGTACTTTTACCGCTGCCCGATTGGCCCACCAAAGCAACCGTTTGACCTTTCGGGACATAAAGATTGAAATTTTGCAAAACGTATTCATCCTCATATTTGAACGAAACATTTTTTAATTCAATGCCGCTTGTGAAATCAGTTTTTATCCGGGCATCGTGCTTTTCGCTTATCGGATTTTTTGTCTCAAGGACTTCCAAAATACGTTCGGCCGCAGAATTTCCTTTTTTAACTCCGTATAACGCTTTACTAATTTGTTTAGCGGGCGTGAGGATGTTGTATGCCAATCCCATATATGCAATAAATTCAGAAGCTCCCAGGGTTTTATCTATCAATACCATTTTTCCCCCAAACCATAATAGGACTCCAATTACCAGGATACCTAAAAACTCCCCAACAGGAGATGCCAGATTTTGTCTGTTGAGTAAACTATTTGAAAATTTAAAAAAACGTGCAGTAGAATTTTGAAACGTATTGTAGAATTTTGATTCTGCATTGAATGCTTTGATTACCCTAAGACCACCAAGTGTTTCTTCCAGTATGGAAAGGAATTCACCCTGTTCCTTCTGCACCTTATCTGAATTCTTTTTAAGTGATTTCCCTATTCTGGAAATTATCATACCCGCTATCGGAATAAAGATGAAGACAAACAGGGTAAGTTTAACACTAATTATAAACATGACGCTGATAGTGAAGATGATCGTTAGAGGTTCTCTAACAATCAATTCCAGAATCGATAAAAAGGAATATTGAATTTCAAGAACATCTGATGAAATTCTGGCTATGACATCGCCTTTCCTTTTCTCCGAATAGTAGGAGAGAGGGAGATCTACAATTTTTTGGTACATCGCGTTCCGAACATCTTTTAAGACCCCATTTCTCAAAAATGTTATGAAATACATGGCCAGATAGTTAAAGATATTTTTAAATAGAAAAAGAATAAGTACCAGGCCAATAACCAATAACAAGCCTTTCATTTCGTCGTTGCCTGAGAAGGCCGTAACCTTAAAATTTAAATAGTCCTGTAAATAGTTTTTTAAACTTCCAAAACCATTATAGGTCGGAGCCACATATACTTTTTTTGCTTTATCAAAAAGTACATCCAGCATGGGAATAAGGGCGGCAAAAGAAAGTGCACTAAAAAGGGCATAAAGAATATTAAAAAAAACATTTAATAATCCGTACCTGCGATACGGGATTGCAAAACGCAGGATTTTCTTGAAATAATCCATCAATGAAGCTTCAGTTCTGTAAGAATCTTTTCTATTTGAGCATCCAGCTCTTTATCCACCTTATCAAAGTTTTCTGCAGCATCCAGTTTTGTATTTATACTAAAGTAAAATTTAATTTTAGGTTCGGTACCACTGGGTCTGGCAGCCATTCTTGTTCCATCCTCAGTGGTATATATTAAGACATTGGATTTAGGGATATCAATCGGAGTTACCTCGGCTGTGATTAAGTTTTTGGAAGTTGAGGTATTGTAATCATCGATTTTTACCACCTTCGCCCCACCAATAGATTTCACCGGATTCTCTTTAAAATCTTTCATCATTTTACTTATCTCTTCCGCGCCGCTCATTCCTTTTTTGGTAAGAGAAATCAATTTTTCCTTATAAAAACCGAACTTTACATAACAGTCTATAAGTTGTTTGTAAAAAGAGCTGCCTTCAGCTTTAGCATTCGAAGCAATTTCACAGGCAAGTAAAGTAGCCGTAACCGCATCCTTGTCTCTGACAAAATCTCCTACCATGTAACCGAAACTTTCTTCACCTCCGCCGATAAAATATTGATCTGGAAAATCTTTGATCATTTTGGCAATCCATTTAAAGCCTGTCAATGCTGTTTTGCATTCTACGCCATAACTATTGGCCATTTCATCCATCATTGGTGTAGAAACTATCGTTGTAGCTATAAATTCATTACCGGTTAAGCCTTTCTTTACCCGTTGATCAAGCAAAAATTTGGTCATCAAAACCATGGTTTGATTTCCATTTAATAATTCCATTTTGCCCTCGGGGTTTCTTACTGCAATTCCTAACCTATCGCTATCCGGGTCTGTTCCCACAACCATATCGGCCCCAATTTCTTCTGCTTTTTTCATGGCCAGGGTTAGTGCTTCCGGCTCTTCCGGATTCGGTGATTGCACCGTTGGAAAATTGCCATCGGGAACGGCCTGTTCTTCAATAATGGTCACATTATTATAACCGGCACGTTTTAAAACTTCCGGGATAACCGTAATTGAAGTGCCGTGCAATGACGTGAAAACTATTTTAAAATTATCCTTTCCTTTCGCTTCAAAGCTACCGTTTTTTACAGAAGCTTCAATGAAAGCCTCATCAACTTCATGGTCTATCAAGTCTATTAAACCCGGATTGGCTTCAAAATTAATTTCCTCATAGTTTAGCCGATTTATCTCTTCAATGATCTCATGATCCTGAGGAGGCACAATTTGTCCGCCATCGGACCAATAAACCTTATATCCGTTATACTCTGGCGGATTATGTGAGGCTGTTAAAACTATTCCTGCCTTGCAATCTAAATGTCTTACGGCAAAAGAAAGTTCCGGAGTTGTTCGTAATTCTGAGAAAAGAAACACTTTTATACCATTTGCTGAAAATACATTGGCGACTGTCCTGGCCAGGGTATCACTGTTATGTCTGCAGTCGTAAGCTATGACTACTTTTAAATTTTCGCCGGGATATATTCTTTTCAGATAGTTACTTAACCCTTGTGTACTTTTACCTAATGTATATTTATTTATCCTATTTGTTCCAACTCCCATAATACCCCGCATACCTCCGGTACCGAATTCCATATTTTTATAGAACCTGTCTTTGAGATCTTCAGGGTCATTTGTTATTAGATCCTGAATTTCCTTTTTGACTTCAGGATCAAAAAAGTCGGTTTGCCAGGCTTGGGCATTGGAAAGAATATCATCCATGGATACGGAATTTACTGGTGAAAAGTCAAAATTACGAAGAATATCCGTTTTAAGGCATTGAAAGATTTATTTCTTCGGAAATGGTATATCGGATTACATTTGTTCTTGATCTGACTACAATCTCTCCAAGGAATCCTGCGAGAAAAAATTGCGTACCTATAATCATTGCTGTAAGTGAAACATAGAATTGAGGGCGTTCAGATAACAATCGCCCAAAAGGGTTAATAAAAAGCTTGTCGATTCCAAGATACAGAGCAAAACCAAAGCCAATTATAAACATAAGTACCCCTAAAGCCCCAAATAAGTGCATTGGTCGCTTACCAAACTTGGATACGAACCAAATTGTTATTAGATCTAACAAACCATTTATAAAGCGTTCTGCCCCAAACTTGGTCTTTCCATATTTGCGGGCCTGATGTTTGACAACTTTTTCACCAATCTGCGTATATCCCGCATTTTTGGCCAAAACCGGAATATAACGATGCATTTCACCCGAGACCTCTATATTTTTAATTACATCTATTCTAAAGGCCTTTAGTCCGCAGTTAAAATCATGTAATTTTACATTGGATGTAACCCTCGCAGCCCAATTAAATAATTTGGAGGGAATATTCTTGGTGATTAGGGAATCGTATCTTTTCTTCTTCCAGCCCGAAACAAGGTCATAACCATTTTGTGTGATAAGGTTGTATAATTCCGGGATTTCTTCGGGATTGTCCTGCAGATCGGCATCCATAGTGATCACTACATTACCCTGAGCTACTTTAAAACCGGCATTGAGTGCCTGGGATTTGCCAAAATTCTTATGAAAGCGAATGCCTTTAACATTAGCATCTTTTTGCGTTAACTGCTCAATAACTTTCCAGGAACCGTCTGTACTGCCATCATCAATAAATATGATTTCATATATAAAATGGTTGGATTGCATGACATCTGCAATCCAACCATGGAGTTCTTTTAAGGACTCTTCTTCGTTAAGTAAAGGAATAACTATTGATAAGTTCATTGAGTTCGAAGGGAAATTCCTTTCAAAAGTACAATTTTTAATAATTAATAATCCGGTTTGGCTTTTTTCAGTATTAATCCACCGATTAGCCCAATAATTAAACCAGCTATGATGTTAAAGATTAGAATGAAAGGATAAGAAATCCAGAAATAATTTATTGTTCCATCATACTGCTGTTGTAATTGTTCGGCAGACATTGTTCCGGCCGCTTCACCAGCAGCTTTTTGATTTTCCGCGATTTTAAGGGCAAAATCCGGATCTATAACATTAGCCATTAAGACAGTGTAAAGAACAGCAATTATTGCAGCGACCAGCGCTATTCCTGCCCCTAATTTTAAAGCTTCTCCCAAAGTGAGGAACCCACCATTGGCTTTTCTAAAACTAATAATACCCCAGATAATTACAGCCACCATTATGACAATACTAATTACCGTATTGCTTGGATCCTGCGAAGTATGGGCATCCATGCTGTAAAGCATAATTCCGAAAATTACGCTTATAGCGCCCAGGATTAATCCGTAATTCAGGGAAAACTTTCCGGTTTTAGGTTGATTTTCTTCCATTTGTAAAAATTTTAGTTGTTTAATTAGTTAGTTGTGCATGTTATATTTTTGTTACAATTAAAGATACATTTTTTAAGTTTTCTTTTTTAGGAAATTAAAATTGTTGTTTCTGAGAAATTTATTTAAATTTGCAGGCTGAAAATTCAGAAGTTTAAAAGAATATAAAATGAAGAAAGGGATACATCCGGATAATTACAGGTTGGTTGCATTTAAGGACATGTCTAATGATGACGTGTTTATCACTAAATCAACAGCAGCTACAAAAGAGACATTAGAAGTAGAAGGAGTGGAATACCCATTGGTAAAATTGGAAATTTCCAGGACATCACATCCTTTTTATACCGGTAAGGCCAAATTAGTGGATACAGCGGGTAGAATTGATAAATTTAAGAGTAAGTATAATAAATTTAAAAAGGAAGCAAAACCCTCTGCACCTGAAGCAAAAGAGGATAAGCCCGGTACTGAAGAGAAGTAAATTTTCAAAAAATTATATATAAAGATGCGCCTCCGATATCTATCGGGGGCGTTATTTTTTTATTTTTATTCAAAATTTAAATAGATGAATTATATTCTCTTTGATGGCGAGGTCAGGAATTCCCTTTTACCATTTACTTTTACCAGACCTGTAGCCGATATAAGAATCGGTATTCTTACTATCAGAGAAAAATGGGAAACCCTTCTTGGTAAATCAACCAGTACGAAGACAGAAGAATATCTTTCCAAAAAATACCCGTTGGTCCATAGCGATGTAAATATTTTAATCAATGCTGCTTTTATTCCAACGAAAGAACTTGTTTCCATAATACGTAATTTACAAAAGGGCGAGGCTGTTTTTAAAGACAATCTGGTAGTTGCTTATCACGCAGAAGATGCGACACAAAAAGTAAACTTTTCAGATTTTAAAAAAATTCATTTTGATGGAGAAGTACTAAGGGTTTGTAATACCTGGGATATTTTTTCAAAAAATGACATTGCAATTCAGCAGGATTTTGACATGATTACCCATGGCAGGAAAAGTGCTCCAATTTCCAGTACCAATCATTTAATAAATCCTGAACAAATTTTTCTGGAGGAAGGTGCAAAGGTTGAATACAGTATTTTAAATGCCACTAAAGGCCCTATATACTTGGGTAAGGATTCCGAGGTAATGGAAGGAAATCTGATAAGGGGAGCATTTGCCTTATGTGAAAAGGCAGTGGTAAAGATGGGGGCAAAAATATATGGACCTACCACAGTTGGACCTTATGGTAAAGTATGCGGCGAAATAAATAACTCTGTAATATTTGGTTATTCCAGTAAAGGACATGATGGTTATTTGGGGAATTCTGTCTTAGGAGAATGGTGTAATATTGGGGCGGATTCAAATAATTCAAATCTGAAAAATAACTATGCCAAAGTCCGCTTATGGAATTATGGCACTGAACGCTTTGAACATACCGGACTTCAATTTTGCGGCCTTATGATGGGTGATCACAGTAAAACCGCGATAAATACAATGTTTAATACCGGCACGGTTATCGGGGTTAATGCAAATATCTATGTTCCGGGATTCCCAAGAAATTTTGTGCCCAGTTTTAGTTGGGGAGGAGCTTCCGGTTTTACAACCTACTTACCAAAGAAGGCTTTTGAAGCTGCGGAGGTTATGATGGCCAGAAGAGGGGTTGTTTTTGACGAACAGGAAGCGGCTATCCTAAACCACGTTTTTGAGTTAACAAAGAAATACCGGAATTATTAAAATAACCGGGGATCGTAAACTCAATGAATATAATATAGAGGTGATTATGAGCCTACAAGTTTTTTAAACCGCTTTACTTCAGTTCATTTGCTCCAAATTTTGATATCTTTGCGGTCCAAAATTTTAAGATCATTCTGTTGTAATGAAGAAAAAAGTGGCGTTTTATACATTGGGCTGTAAGCTAAACTTTTCGGAAACTTCTACTATTGCCAGGAGTTTTGAGCAAAAAGGTTATGATCGTGTGGACTTTACCGATCATGCGCATATGTACGTCATAAATACGTGTTCAGTAACAGAGAATGCCGATAAACGTTTCAAAATACTTGTAAGGCAAGCACTAAAAATAAATCCGGATGCATTTGTTGCGGCCATTGGATGTTATGCCCAATTAAAACCTCAGGACCTTGCAGATGTCGATGGGGTGGATCTTGTTTTAGGGGCTTCGGAAAAATTTAAGATAGCTGATTATGTAAATGATCTAACCAAAAATGATTTTGGCGAAGTTCATTCCTGTGAGATTGAAGAAGCAGATTTTTATGTGAGCAGTTATGCTGTTGGAGATAGAACCCGTGCTTTTTTAAAGGTCCAGGATGGTTGCGATTATAAATGTACCTATTGTACGATTCCTTTAGCGAGAGGTATTTCAAGGAGTGACACGCTGAGTAATGTTTTAAAAAATGCCAGGGAGATCTCTGAAAAAGGGATAAAAGAAATTGTGCTTACCGGGGTTAATATTGGAGATTATGGAAAGGGAGAATTTGGGAATAAAAAACATGAACACACTTTCTTTGACCTTGTTAAAGGATTGGATAGGGTAGAGGGTATACAAAGGCTTCGAATATCTTCAATTGAACCTAATCTTTTAAAAAATGAAACCATAGATTTTGTGGCGGAGAGCAAGACGTTTGTTCCCCATTTTCATATCCCGCTTCAGAGTGGAAGTGATGAATTGCTTAAACTAATGAAAAGGCGTTATCTGACAAATCTCTATGTAGAGAGAATTCATAGAATAAAGGAGGTAATGCCCCATGCATGCATCGGTGTTGATGTCATCGTGGGCTTTCCCGGAGAAACAGATGAACACTTTCTGGAAACCTATAATTTTTTAAATCAGCTGGAGATATCTTATCTACACGTATTTACGTATTCTGAGCGGGATGATACTGAAGCCGCCGAAATGCCGGGTGTAGTACCACAGAATGTCAGGAAGAAACGCAGTAAAATGTTGCGTGGGCTTTCCGTTAAAAAAAGAAGAGCGTTTTATGAAAGCCAACTGGGAAGTAAAAGGATAGTATTGTTTGAAAGTGAGAATAAAGAAGGGTATATCCATGGTTTCACAGAGAATTATGTAAAAGTAAAAACGCCCTGGAATCCTGCATTGGTTAATACTTTACAAGAGGTTACCCTAACCGATATTTGTGAAGATGGTTTGGTAAAGATCAATTTTGTCTTAGATGAAGCCTGGGCATAAAAAAACCTCCTGAGAGGAGGTTTGAACATTTTTCAAATTCGAATACCCACCGGGAGCATTTCTTTATATTGTCTGTTCTTTCGTAAAAAACCTGCAATTTCCGGGCTAGTGGGAACCACTCTTAGTTTTTGTTCCTGAATATGATTTAAAACCGACTTAATAAACTCTTCTTTAAATCCATTTTGAGATATTTCTTCAGGAATTACCAATTTGGTTAAGAAAACTTTCCTTTCTTGCGAAGAATATTCAATCTTAGCAAGATGACCATCAACCTTGGTTTCAAACTGGCGTAAGAAACTGTTATCCTTAATTGCTACTTCATTCATATAGTTTGCTTTATAGTGGTTTCAGATAAAAAAATTACGATCTTGCATTAATCGTAATTGTCTATATTGTTTGCCAATAGTTATAGAGTGAACTGGAGTATTTTTCTAACAATAAGCGTACAAAAGTAACAAAAAAAATGCTAATGACCTAGTAAAATCAAGAGTTTAGATAATATGAATGTCTCTAAAATCCCTGTTTATTTTATGCCGGGAATGGCTGCGAGCTCCGAAATATTTAAAAATATTCGACTGCCTGAGGATCGTTTTGAAATGCATTTATTGGAATGGTTTATACCCGAACGCGGGATTACCTTCGATGCTTATGCAGCAAAGATGTGCAGTTTTATTAAACATAAAAACGCTGTGCTTATAGGCGTTTCTCTTGGAGGTCTTCTTGTACAGGAAATGGCGAAGCATATGGAGGCAGACAAAGTCATTATTATTTCGAGTATCAAACAAAAGTCTGAACTGCCTAAACGTTTACTCTTTGCCAAATACACAAGCATACATAAATTACTACCCACCGGCTTGGTAAATAATGTAGAATTATTAGCTAAGTATGCTTTTGGGGAAATGATTACCAAACGACTGGAATTATATGAAGAATACCTGTCTATCCGCGATAAATACTATCTTGACTGGTGTATTGACAATTTAGTACACTGGAATCAAAGTAGTTATGATTCAAGGATAGTTCATATCCATGGAGAAAAAGATGCGGTTTTCCCTATCCAATATATTGAAAACTGCCATATAGTCCCTAAGGGAACCCATACCATGATCATTCACAGATTTAAATGGTTTAATGAACGATTGCCCACAATTATTTTGGAATAAGGGAGTTCTATTTTATACCTTTGATAGGTCACTAAAAAATATAATATGAGAATTATTAAGAATATCCTGATGATTTTAGGTGTCGTTTTTGTTATTAGCACTTTAATATTTGCCATTCAGCAAGATGATTCTTACGGCGATCAATACGAGGGAGAAATCAAAGAGGTAACGGATAAAAGCGTTTCGGCGGAATACCGGATTTCCGCTATTGATATTCCATCAGATTTAAATTTTGCAAATGAGAAAGTGCCTCAGGAGGATCCGGAAATCATGGAGCGTGTAGATCGGGAGTTTTTAGTGAATACGTATTGGCAATCCAATGCACTATTGTT
Organism: uncultured Eudoraea sp.; assembly: GCF_947258925.1. Classification (GTDB taxonomy): domain Bacteria; phylum Bacteroidota; class Bacteroidia; order Flavobacteriales; family Flavobacteriaceae; genus Eudoraea. The sequence continues at coordinate 54,643 of NZ_CAMYKG010000003.1, forward strand.
AATGAAACGCGCACACAAATACTTTCCTGTAATTGAACCCATACTGGCTAAAAATGGTATTCCTGACGACTTCAAATACCTGGCAGTAGCTGAAAGCGGATTACAAAATGTTGTCTCTCATGCCGGTGCAACAGGATTTTGGCAAATTATGAAGGCTACCGGTCGCGAATACGGTCTTGAAGTGAATGCAAATGTCGATGAACGTTATCACCTGGAAAAATCTACGGAAGTTGCTTGCAGATATTTGCAGAAATACAAGGATAAATATGGAAGCTGGACCCTTGCAGCGGCAGCTTACAATGCCGGTCCGGGTTCAATCAATAAGTACATGGGGATACAAAAGGCAAATGATTATTATGATTTGCTTTTAGGTGAGGAAACCGGGCGCTATGTCTTCCGAATACTGGCCATAAAGGAAATTCTTAGTAATCCTGATAAATACGGATTTGATATTAATAATGAAGATCTGTACAATGCGGTACCCACTTTTAGAGTAGAGGTTGATGAACCGGTTCAAAATTTTGCAGATTTTGCTCAGCAATATGAAATCAATTACAAAATACTGAAACGACACAACCCCTGGTTACGGGAACCCCATCTTAATAATGCATCTGGAAAACTGTACACTTTAGACATACCAAATAAAGGGTACTATAAAATGTCCAAGTAAAGGGTATTAGATTTTCTTCATCTGCTGCTGCATCATTTTTATCTGATCAGTGAGCATATTATTCTTATCTAATTTTTTGGCTTCCTGCAGGAGTTTTGTAGCTTCCCTTTTACGCCTTTTTTGCATAGCTATTCCCGCCAGACTAAGCTTGGCCATTGCCACGTCATAGTCCATATTTAAACCCAATTTAAGTGCTTTTCTAAAATACTTTTCAGCCTGAGTAAGATTCTTTTGGGAATATATAATCCCATACAGATAATTGTAATACCCCTGTTGTTTTTGGGTTAGGGCGGACTCAGGGTTCTTTATTCTTTTTAACCATTTTTCAGTTCCTTCCATATCCTGTTTGCGCATTCTAAGGAAGGCAAGTAAAATAAATTCATTCCGGAAATAAAGAAATACAAATATGGATGCCAGTAAAATCAGAAAAATACCGTTTCCAATATTTCCCTCTATGAACTGGTACACCGCATAAGCGATAATAAGAGCAGCAATTACAAGCTTTATATTCTTGTTAAACATAATTAGTTTTCTATTAGTTCGTATATAATGGTTGATTTAATTTTAGTGGGAATCTCCTGATCCCCCATTTGACTCATGGATGTAAATCCTTCAACTAATCCGGTCACGGTCATTTTTCGGGCAAATCCGGTACTAATATCAGTTGCTACTGATGAATCCTGGGTGCCATTAAGTTTCATTGTAGAAGCAGGTTCAACGACTTCCATTACTACTAAGGCATTTCCCTCAATAGCAGCACTGACCTCAGAAATTTCTTTTAGGGTCCAGGTGTTTTGCGCTTGCATTTTTCCTTTGTATTCGTTGTTCCAGCTGTCTCCTACTTTAACGGAAGAATTGGGGTACAGGAATGTAAATTGTTCGTAACTATTTGAAAGCGCTTCAGATCCAAATTCTTTCTCCAGAGACTTTTTCATCATGTTTAGTGAATATTCATCTTTTACCCCAGATGCATTTACCATTTTTGATACCAGACTGTCTCCGCCGTTTACCTCTAAAATATCACCTGTTCTGGCTAAAGTAACTTGCACAGGTACATTCAGCAAACTATTGAATATTTTGGACTGGATGTCGTTTTCTTCATAGTCCTTGGCGCTTACATTAAGTAATTCTCCCTGACTACTTGAAATCATTTTTAAATTCAGGTCTTTAAATAATACATCTAAGTCATAAGTATCTTCGTTTTCCGCGCGCACCCTAAATTCCATAACTCCACCCAGTGTATTGGTGATTTCATGCGTAGTTCCTTCTATTTCCTGAGTAATTAGTTGATTCGCATCTTGTTTAATAATAAAAACGTCTCCTACAGACAGGTTGTATTGCAGTGTTGACTGCCCCAAGACTATCGAATTAAATAATAGGAAAATCACTAAATAAGGTAAGCTTTTCAACTTTTTAGTCAATAAATTTTTAGTTGCGGCAAAAGTACTAAAACTATCCGAAATATTTTTTTAATTCCATTTGCCAAAGCAAAAACTCTTCGTATATTTGCGCGCAGATTTTGCAAAGCCAAAGTAAATAAATCGGTAATGAAAAGAACATATCAGCCATCCAAGCGCAAGAGAAAGAATAAACATGGATTTAGGGAGCGAATGGCTTCTGTAAGTGGACGCAAGGTTCTTGCGAGAAGAAGAGCTAAAGGCAGAAAAAAACTTAGTGTATCTTCAGAGCCGAGACACAAAAAATAATGATTGAATTAAAATCAAATAATGAGGTGTTACTTTTTAAAAGTAGCACCTTTTTTTTGTCCAATAACAATTACGCAGCTAAAAAAATATAGAGATGCCAAAACGCAAGGATTTAAAATCAATACTAATAATTGGTTCCGGACCAATAATAATAGGCCAGGCATGTGAATTCGATTATTCTGGCTCACAGGCTTTACGTTCATTAAGAGAAGACGGTATTGAGACAATATTGATCAATAGTAATCCAGCTACTATTATGACCGATCCTAGTATGGCGGATCATATTTATCTTCTACCCCTTACCACCAAATCTATTGTGCAAATATTGAAGAAGCATCCTGAAATCGATGCAGTTCTTCCAACAATGGGGGGTCAAACAGCGCTAAACCTGTGTATTGAAGCGGGGGACAAGGGTATATGGGCTGACTTCGATATTGAAATCATAGGAGTTGATATAGATGCGATTAATATCACTGAGGATCGTGAGAAATTCCGAGAGTTAATGTTAAAAATAGGGATTGGCATGGCACCCCAGTCCACCGCGACATCTTTTCTTGAGGGGAAAGAGATTGCTCAGGAATTTGGTTTTCCACTGGTTATCAGAGCCTCCTATACACTTGGGGGTGCAGGGGCTTCAATCGTGTATAAACCAGAGGATTTTGATGAACTTTTAAGTAGAGGTCTGGAAATATCACCTATACATGAGGTTATGATAGATAAGGCCCTCATGGGATGGAAGGAGTATGAACTTGAATTGCTGCGGGATAAAAATGATAATGTAGTAATTATTTGTACCATTGAAAATATGGATCCAATGGGGATCCACACAGGTGACTCTATTACAGTGGCTCCTGCTATGACTCTGTCTGACAGTACTTTTCAAAGAATGCGGGACATGGCGATTCACATGATGAGAAGCATTGGTGATTTTGCCGGGGGATGTAATGTACAATTCGCGGTAAGTCCGGACGAAAAGGAAGATATCATAGCCATTGAGATAAATCCAAGGGTGTCCAGGTCTTCAGCGCTGGCTTCCAAAGCCACCGGTTATCCGATTGCCAAAATAGCAGCGAAACTGGCCATTGGATACTCTTTAGATGAGTTAGAAAATCAGATAACCAAATCTACTTCGGCCTTATTTGAACCAACCCTTGATTATGTAATCGTGAAAATTCCAAGATGGAACTTTGACAAATTTGAAGGATCAGACAGAACCCTTGGACTTCAGATGAAATCGGTGGGGGAAGTTATGGGAATTGGTAGGTCTTTTCAGGAAGCATTACATAAAGCTACCCAGTCTCTGGAAATAAAAAGAAATGGCCTTGGAGCTGATGGAAAAGGATATAAGAATTATGATCAGATCATTAGTAAACTTACTATCCCAAGCTGGGACAGGGTTTTTGTGATTTATGATGCCATCCAACTTGGGATTCCACTTAGTAGAATACACGATATTACCAAAATTGATATGTGGTTCTTAAAGCAATATGAAGAATTGCATTTGTTGGAGAAGGAAATTTCTAAATATACTGTTGAAAGCTTACCCCGTGAATTGCTGCTCGAAGGTAAACAAAAAGGTTTTGCAGACAGGCAAATTGCCCATATGCTTGATTGTTATGAAAGTGAAGTTCATAAGAAAAGAATAGCGTTAAAGATTAATCGGGTTTATAAATTGGTAGATACCTGTGCTGCGGAATTTAAAGCGATGACGCCTTATTACTACTCTACTTTTGAAGAAGAAATTGAAACCCCGGAGGGTGATCGGTTTGTATCTAATGACAGTATTGTTACAGATCGAAAAAAAATAGTCGTCCTTGGTTCTGGTCCTAACAGAATTGGTCAGGGGATTGAATTTGATTACTGCTGCGTACACGGCGTTCTTGCATCGGCGGAATGCGGGTACGAAACCATTATGATTAATTGCAACCCTGAAACGGTATCCACAGATTTTGATACGGCAGATAAATTATATTTTGAACCTGTGTTTTGGGAACATATATATGATATAATAAGACATGAAGAACCTGAAGGTGTGATTGTTCAATTAGGAGGACAGACCGCTCTTAAATTAGCAGAAAAGTTAGATAAATATGGGATCAAAATTATTGGTACCAGTTTCGAGTCATTAGATCTTGCCGAGGACAGAGGTAGTTTTTCTAAATTATTAAAGGCCAACGATATACCTTACCCTGAATTTGGCGTAGCTGAAAGCGCAGAAGAAGCTCTGGAATTAGCGGACAAACTCAATTTCCCACTCTTGGTCAGACCTTCATACGTTTTAGGTGGGCAGGGCATGAAAATTGTCATAAACAAAGAAGAATTGGAAGAGCACGTCGTAGATCTGCTAAGAAAAATACCCAATAATAAACTCTTACTGGACCACTATTTAGATGGGGCCATAGAAGCTGAAGCCGATGCTATTTGCGATGGTAAAGAGGTATACATTGTGGGTATTATGGAACACATAGAACCATGTGGTATTCACTCAGGGGATTCAAATGCTACTCTTCCGCCTTTCAATTTGGGAGAATTTGTTATGCAGCAGATTAAGGATCATACAAAAAAAATTGCTCTGGCCCTGAATACTGTGGGTTTAATAAATATTCAGTTTGCTATAAAGGACGATATGGTTTACGTAATTGAGGCTAATCCAAGAGCTTCGCGAACCGTTCCGTTTATCGCCAAAGCTTATGGTGAACCTTACGTTAATTATGCGACCAAGGTAATGCTGGGGGAAAAGAAGATAGGTGATTTTAACTTTAATCCTAAGCTGGAAGGATTTGCTATTAAGCAGCCTGTTTTTTCTTTTAATAAATTCCCGAATGTGAACAAAAACCTGGGACCTGAAATGAAAAGTACAGGAGAGAGCATCTTATTTATAGATAATTTGAAAGATGATGAGTTCTACGAGCTTTATTCTAAACGTAAGATGTATCTCAGTAAATAAACCTTTTTATACCTGTTTATCAATTACCCGGATTAGGGGTTTGTAGTCCTTTTTTGGATGGCATATGCCTTTGAGGGATTGATGGAAATTAGAAGCTTAATGTCATCCTCTGTAAATCCTCCGGACCTCAATAAGGGGATTAGTGTTTTAAAGATTGGTGTATATGGTTTGATGTTTTGCTCTTTTTTAGCCGGGTCATACCAACCGGCGTCATGTGATATTAGAATTTGGTTTAAAAAACCGTTCTTTTTCGCGTAGATTATTTTTTCAACATGTTTTTCAATCTCCCAGCCAAGTCCGTCAAGGCTTATCCAACATCCTGTATTGGCTGCTTTTTGATAGTTTGCCAGTTCATCTTCAGCTTGTGCATGCACCCAGATAAAAGCTTTAGGGGATATGCCATATTCTGAAAGGATGTCTAATTGCTGCCATAGGGCAAGGGCCTTACCCGTGTGTGAAGCAATTGTTAGTCCGCTCTTTAAATGACATAGTGCTGCAGCCTTTACTATTTTCTTGTGCATAGCACTAAGAGAATCTGTATTGTCTACACTTATTTTTATAAAACCCGGTTTAATTGAGGTTTCGTCAATTCCCTCTTTAAATTCAGTCAACCATTGATTGGCCAATTCTTCAGCGGTATGTTTCCGCAATTTTACCGGGATAAACTTATTGTTCTGAGCCCCATAAAGCCCTGTATTCGTTATAATTTTAATGCCGGTACTATCAAAAACCCTTTTTAATAGCTGTATGTCCCGACCCAGGTATTGCGGGGTGGCATCAACAAAATAATTCACATTGAAGCTTCGTAGTTCGCGGAGAAAAGGGAGTACTTGTTTTAATACATCATCTTTGTTCCAGTTGTGATATTTAATGCTATCTGCTCCAACAAAATCTACAAGGATGTGTTCGTGTGACAACCAAATTCCTCCCTGAATCACCGGATGCATTCCCGAAACGTCCTGAATAAACAATCGTTTGTCCTGGGCTATAGCAGAATTGACCATCGCCAGGAATAGAAACAAGCCAAAGGATTTATGTAGTTTGTATTTCATTTCGGAGTCCTATATATATTTACTATTGATGGCTATTAAGCAAACCTCTTATTATCTTCTAATTCCATTCAGTATGGAAAACACCTTCCCTGTCAGTACGCTCATAAGTGTGAGAACCAAAGTAATCTCGTTGGGCCTGTATTAAATTTAAGGGTAGTTTCTCAGAGGTAAAGGCATCAAAATAACTAAGGGAATTAAAAAGTCCTGGCATAGGAATTGCATTTTCCGCTGCATAAATAACGATTTCTCTGGCAGCCCCAACAGATTCTTTTACTTTTGATTCGAAAGCAGGTGACAAAAGGAGATTGTTTAAATCCTTGTCCTTTTCAAATGTCTCGGCAATATCTTCAAGCAGCGCCGCCCGAATAATACATCCTGCCCTCCAGATTTTGGCAATACTTGCCAGGCTAAGCTCGTAGCCATACTCATCAGATGCTGCCTTTAGCTGATGCATTCCTTGCGCATAGGTAATTATGAATGAGAAAAACAAGGCATTTTCGGCTTTTGCTATTAGCTGTTGCTTTGGACTTATATCAATTGAACCATCCTTATATTTCTTTGCTGCCAGGATCCTTTCATTTTTTAGAGCCGAAATCTCCCTCATACTAACCGCAATATCTATGGTAGGTATTGGAATTCCAATATCCATTGCATTTTGAGAGGTCCATTTACCTGTACCTTTTTGCTTTGCTTTATCCAAAATTTTGTCAATTAATTCACCTTCACCAAGGGGGTCTTTTTTTTCAAATATCTTTGCGCTTATTTCCACTAAAAAGGACTGTAAATCCCCTTCGTTCCACGTTTTATATACCTGGTGTAATTCATTATTGGTCAGTCCACCACCTTTTTGCAGAAGAGAATAAAATTCTGAAGTTAATTGCATTAAACCATACTCTATACCATTATGCACCATTTTTACATAATTTCCTGCAGATTTGGGACCCATATAGGCCACACAGGGTTCATTTTTAAACTTGGCAGCTACGGCTTCAAAAATGGGCTGTACTTCCTTGTAAGCAGATCTTGACCCCCCGGGCATAATGCTAGGTCCGTATCTTGCGCCTTTCGCACCACCGGAAACACCTGCACCAAAAAAATAAATTCCTTTTGATTGTAGATAGGCTTCTCTTCTGTCCGTGTCTGTAAAAAATGAATTTCCTCCGTCAATAATGATATCATTTTTAGATAAATGAGGTAGCAAGTTTTCAATTACGGCATCAACAATTTTACCAGCCGGCACCAACAGCATAATTTTACGCGGCAGAGATAGGGCTTCAACAAAGGAACTTATATCAGAAGAAGCATTAACCCTTGACTGATCGCCTCCTTCCTCTATTAACTCACTTACCTTTTCAGGATCGAGATCATAACCAAAAGCTTTAAAGTTCTGATCTGCAACGTTTAAAATAAAATTGCGACCCATAACACCAAGGCCTACCAGTCCAAAATCATATGTAATATTTTCCATAAGTATGGATTTAAATCTTTATTCTACCCAGGAAGGAGACCCTACATTTCTTCCGTATGAGAAGTAAATAAATTCTATCTTAGCCAAAGGCGAGATTCAAAAATAAATTAAAATATCGAATATAGGAGCTATCTGTATATTCTCTCCGGGTATAAATTCTAATTGATTAATTCAACCAACTATGCGCAAAGTAGAAAATCACATGCTGATAATTTTTGGAGCTTCGGGAGATCTCACGGCCAGAAAACTTTTACCGGCATTGTTTGATCTATATATAGGAAAACATCTGTGTGAAAATTTTGTTGTTTTAGGAACCAGTAGAAGTGATTTAAGTGATCAGGAATTTAGAAAGAAGGTGGTTACCAATAGTAAATATTTAAGGGAGAAGCTTAGTGATCATGACGAAAACTATATCCAATCTTTTGCTAACAGAATATTTTACACCAAAATTGGCAAGGATTACGATACGGACTACGGCAAATTAAAAGAACGGATTACCAAGCTTGATAAAAAACATGGGACAGAAAAGAATTTTATGTTCTATTTGTCTACTCCACCCAATATTTATGAGACCATTGCAATGCATCTTGCGGAAAAAGGATTGGCAAATGAGTCTCAGGGCTGGAAAAGGATTATAGTTGAAAAACCATTTGGTTATAGTTACGAAACAGCAAAAAGATTGAATACCGGGCTTCAAAAATACTTTAATGAAACCCAAATTTACAGGATAGATCACTACCTGGGAAAGGAGACGGTACAAAACCTGTTGATAACCCGATTTGCAAACAGCATATTTGAACCCTTGTGGAATAGAAATTATATTCATCATGTGGAGATTACAAATGCTGAAACAGTGGGTGTAGAAAAAAGAGGCGGGTATTATGATAAATCGGGAGCCTTAAGGGATATGTTTCAGAATCATCTTTTACAAATTGTCTCATTGGTTGTAATGGAACCTCCAATTGACGATAAAGCGGAAGAAATTAGGAACGAGAAAGTAAAGGCCCTGAAGTCGCTTCGGATCATGCGAGATGAGGAAACACTTTATAAAAATACCATTAGGGGCCAGTATTTGGCTTCTGATATAATGGGGGAGAAGGTACCGGGCTATAGGGAGGAAGAAGGGGTAGAACCTGAATCCACTACGGAAACGTACGCGGCACTAAAATTTTATATTGATAACTGGAGATGGAAAGATGTTCCTTTTTATGTAAGAACGGCAAAAAGAATGCCTACGAAAGTAACAGAAATTGTGATCCATTTTAAATCGCCACATCATCATATTTTCAGTGAATCGGGAGTTATTGATAAAGACAACAAATTGATTATTCGAATACAACCCGATGAAGGGATCCTGATAAAATTCGGGGTGAAAGTTCCGGGACAGGGGTTTATGGTTGAGCGAGCGAATCTGGAGTTTTACTACTCTGATCTGGCCGATCAAAAGCTTATGAGCGCTTATGAACGCCTCTTGTTGGATGCCATGCAGGGAGATCCGACTTTATATGCCAGAGCAGATGAGGTAGAAGCGGCCTGGGAGTTTGTGGATCCAATATTGGCTTTCTGGAAAAACGGCAAAGATGTTAAGACCTATGGTTATTCTTCCGGGGTATGGGGCCCGCAAAATGCAGACGAACTTTTTGAAGGTCATTATAGCTGGAGGAACCCCGGTGAAGCTCTTGCTGATGATCCCGGTTTTTGTGAAATAAATTAAGTTAAGTTGATGAAAATCAATATATCAGATTCAAAGCAACAAACGGCGCGGTTATTTTCTGAATACCTCGTAAATTTAATCAGCAATAATGTTTTCCTGCATATTGCATTATCCGGAGGGAGCACCCCCAAGGAGGTTTTTAAGGAATTGGCAGCAGAATTTGAAGATGCGGTAGATTGGTCAAAAGTTCAATTCTACTGGGGTGATGAACGTTGCGTTCAACCAGAGAATTCACAGAGTAATTATAAAATGGCAAATGAGTTACTTTTTTCAAAATTAGAAATTCCCTTGTACCATATACATCGAATTAAGGGTGAAAACGAACCGGTGGAAGAAGCCACGAGATATGCCCGGTTATTAGGTAAGCAACTACCGGTTTTCAGAGAAAAACCACAATTTGACCTTGTAATCTTAGGACTTGGTGATGATGGCCATACCGCATCTATATTTCCTGATCAGATTGACTTATGGAACTCTAGTGCATATTGTGAGGTCGCCGAACATCCTGAAACCGGCCAAAAACGAATTACGCTGACGGGCAATATAATTAATAATGCCAAAGAGGTAGCATTTTTAGTTACAGGTGCCAATAAGGCACAAAAAGTATTGGAGGTTGTAGAGAGAAGGGGTAACTATACGGCCTACCCAGCTTCACTTGTTAATCCTGATTCAGGAAGGTTAAACTGGTTTTTGGACCAGGAGGCTTCAAAATTGCTCACACAATTTTGAACTTGAACAGCAACTTCAAACGTAATTTGGTTTTTTAGGAGTCATTTATTAAAATGGGGAGATTTCTCACGCTGTACATCAGTAATAAAATATTTTGTATCACCCCACCAGAAGAAAGTAGTATACCGTTCCTCGTAATTCACTTTAACATAGGCTCCCTGATATTCCTTCAGTTTATCAATTACACCTTTCTTTTTCCTGGCAACGGAAAATTTAAATATCTGTGCTCCTGAAATACCCTGGCTTATCTCACCTTCCCAGGTTTTTACTACAAAGCCTTTATGACTTATTTTTATTAGTTCACCAGATCGTACACCTTCACTATAGGGAACGTAATACACAAAGGCAAGATACAAAGTGAAGGCTATAATGATAATCGATATCCCTATGATCAATGGCTTTTTCATGCAATTTAATTTAGCTTTTCTTCAAAATCATCTTGTTGGGCCCGTTCAAGATATTTATCCGGAAGAGATTTTTTGGCCTTAGCGCCCATTTTTTTGAGTTTTTCTATGCTCGTTATAATATTACCGCGGCCCTCTACCAATTTATTCATTGCCCCTTTATATTCAACCTTGGCTTCATCCATTTTTTTACCCACTTTGGTCAAATCAGTAATAAAGCCTTCAAACTTGTCGTATAATGCACCTGCCTGCCTTGCTATTTCAATAGCATTTCTTTGCTGTTTCTCATTGTTCCACATACTATCAATAGTGCGAAGTGTTGCCAATAAGGTTGAAGGTGTAACAATAACAATATTCTGTTCAAATGCTTTAGAATAAATAGCATTGTCAGTATTAATTGCGATGGCAAAAGCAGGTTCTATGGGAACAAACATCAGAACAAAATCCGGGCTTTCCATTTCATAGAGATCTTCGTATTTTTTGGAAGATAACTGATCCACATGGGTCTTAATAGAACTAATGTGTTCTTTTAAAAACTTTTCCTTAAATTCTTCTTCAACATTGATATAACGCTCATAAGCGGTAAGAGAAACCTTTGAATCTACCACCATCTTTTTACCATCAGGCAGGTTTATGATTACATCGGGTAATACCCTGCTGCCGTCTTCCCTGGTAAAACTTTGCTGAACAGAATATTCCCTGTCTTTTTCCAGGCCTGATTTTTCAAGGACCCTCTCCAGTACTAATTCTCCCCAATTCCCCTGCATTTTACTATCCCCTTTGAGCGCTTTTGTCAAATTTTCTGCTTCCTGGGTGATCTTCAGATTTTGGCTTTGCAGGTTTAATAATTGTTCTTTAAGGGAGGAATGGATACTAATGTTTTCTTTTTGACTCTTCTCAACTTTGTCTTCAAAGGTTTTAATTTTCTCCTTTAAGGGATTAAGTATACTTTCAATATTTTCTTTATTCTGTTTGGTGAATTTCTCAGACTTTACATCTAAAATTTTATTGGCTAAATTCTCAAATTCTTTTGTGAATTTTTCCTGAAGCTTTTCTACTTCGCCTTTCTGCTCTACATTTTTTTGCTGCAGGTTTTCCATTTCGGCTTCATATCGAACAATCTGAAGGCCTAAACGTTCTTTTTGAGATCTTAATTCCTTGGTCTCTTCAATACCAAGCGCCAACCTTTTCTCTATTTCTGTAAGGTTGTTCCTAAGTTGCTGCTCCCGCTCCAAAAGGGTGCTGTAATTTGATTTTGTTTTAAGATTTTGGATGTAGTTACCTAAAAAATAACCGGCAACCAAAAAAACAAGGGCAAGGATCACATAAACCAAGTAGGCTTCCATAAATTATTTATTCTTGAAAGTAAAGATAATTGATTAACATTAAATTTTCAGATGAAGCTTAACTTACTTATTAATCTTAAAAGAACCGGATTCCGGGTCAAAGGTTATGGTATCTTTGGGAAATAATTCCTCAAAGCTTTTGCTTTCGATTAGTTCACAGGGAGCACCAAAATTATTTTGGCTTTTATTCATGACAAATATTTTATCACAAAGCTGGATGGCAAGGTCTATTTCATGAGTAGTATAAAGGACGACCTTTTCCGTATCATGGGCTATTCTTTGCAATAGTTTTAAGATGTGCACTTTATGGTATAGATCCAAGTGTGTGGTAGGCTCATCCAAAAGAATAATTTCTGTATCCTGGGCTAATGCCCTGGCTATCATAACCTTTTGCAATTGCCCATCACTAAGTTCGAAACATTTATGATGTTGTAAACTTTCCAATTCGAGCATTTCAATGGCCTTTAAGATTTTTATTTGATCCTCCCCGGATAAAGTCCCAATCCAATTCGTATAAGGATGTCTGCCTAAACTCACTAATTGCGATACGGTTAGATTTTTTGAAGCAATAGGTTCTGTGAGAACTACACTGATGTGGGTTGCCAGTACATCTGGCCTTAAGGATTCAATAGGGTTATTATTTATCATTACTGAACCCGACAATTTGGGTTGTACGTTGCCCAGAGTTCGCAATAATGTAGACTTACCAATGCCGTTGATACCAACAATTGCTCCAAGTTCGCCTTTAGACAGTCCAAAGCTAATTTGATCAGCCACATAGCTTTGCTTTTTGCCTGAAGTATACCCAATGCCCAAATTCTTAGCTTCTAAGATGATATTTTCTTTTGTTGTACTGATGATTGTGCGGTTTTATTATGGATTAAAATATCATTTTCTTCTTTCGTACCAATAACCATATCACCACAGGTGCACCTACTACCGAAGTAATCGCGTTCAAGGGCAATACATAGGAGGAGGAAGGAAGTTGGGCTATCAAATCACAAAGTAACAGAAGTATGGCTCCGTATACAAGTACTGCCGGTACTAATATTTTATGATCTGTGGTATTAAAAATTTGTCGGGTTAAGTGAGGAACAGCAAGTCCAATAAAAGCGATCGGACCAGCAAAAGCTGTTACCGCACCGGCTAGTAAACCTGTAGCAATTATGATTATGAATCGAGTTTGCTTTAAATGGACACCCAGACTTCGGGCATAATTCTCTCCCAGTAATAATGCGTTTAGTGGTTTTAGGGAAGTAATACTCAATATAACACCAGCAAGAATAAAAACCGATAAGACAGCTAATTGTCCCCCTGATAAATTCCCTACGCTCCCAAATGCCCAAAAGATATATTGCTGCAATTTTTCGGCATCCGTGAAATAGGACAAGACGCTCACCAGGGCCGCAGTGATACTGCCAAACATAAGACCAATAATAAGCAATGCCATGGTATCTTTAACTCTTGAAGCTACCGTGATTACAGCCAAAAGAACTAAAAAACTACCTATACTTGAGGCAATGGCCAGCGAAACATCATCGATAACTTCAAAAAAATACCAATGAGAAAACAGGGATGACCCCATGATTAAAAGCGCCGCGCCAAGGCTTGCCCCCGAGCTTATTCCTAAAACAAAAGGTCCTGCCAATGGGTTTCTAAAAAGAGTCTGCATTAATAAACCACTCAGAGAAAGCCCGCTACCCACCAAAACAGCTGTAAAAGCCTTAGGAATTCTATAGTTCCATATAATGTAATGCCAGGATTCGTTCTCAACTGCACCACCAAAAATACTTTTCAAAGTGGCAGTGAAGGGAATGGTTACCGATCCAAGGCTCAGATTAAGTACAAAGCATAAAAACATAACCACAATTAGGATTAGAAAGGGAAACAGGTATGTATTTGATCTTTGCACTATTGTAAAGGTTTAAAAAAGAAAAGCTTGTGTTCCGGCAGTAACTGAGGATGAAAAATATGTATAAGGTCTTTTAGTATTAAATCGGGTTTGGAAGGCCCTAGTTCATAAAACAACAAACCTCCGCTTTCTCCTTTTGTATTGGCAAAAGTGTATATTTTTTTTTCTTTATAAGCTTTAAACTGACTGTAGTGTCTGCTTGCCTTATCAAGTTCATTATAAGAAATAAATTGAGAGGGAGAAATCCAAAATGAAGCGTAGGCAGCTTTTGCAAGTACACTTTCAATACTTAAAGAAAGGCTGCCTGTAGCACTTGTGTCACTCCATAAATAATCTGCATTTGCGTCATTAATAAAGCTGGCCGCCCAACTCTTTCCTCCGGGTAGATACCAAACATCTTTATAAAGTGCACCGCTAAGCACCGTTGGCCTGGTAGTGGCTTTCAGAGCTAAATCCCTGGCAGTTAAGTAATTTTTCTCAGTAGTTTTGAATATGTCCTGAGCTTCAGCCTCCAGGCCAAAGAAGGGTGCAAAGAATTTGATCCACTCTGCCTTGCCCAAGGGTGTTTCTTCAGTCCAATCCCCATTGTAAACCACCGGAATATCTGAACGTTGTAAGGTTTCATAGGCCCTATTCTGATTATTTATACTAAACCCTATTACCAGGTCAGGATTAAGGTTTATGGCCATTTCAGTATTAAGAGACTCGTTATTACCTAAATCCTTGATTTTTCCCTCATCTATTTTCTTTCTTGCAGCATCCGAAGAAATATATTTGGTATCCGGAAAACCTACAAGCATGTCTAATACACCAAGATTCTCCAATGCCGGTATATGAGTTGTGGAAGTAACGATTAGACGTTCTATGGGAACATTAATAATGGCGTCAAAATCTTTATTGCTGAGTTCGGGTTTTGTCTTAAGTCCCTTAGGTACTAAAGCATAGGTAAATCCTTCTTTCGCATCCGGCCAGGGAGATAAAATCTTAATTATGGTAATTCCTGAAGCGGACTTTTCAATTGAAAATCCTTTTGCATAATTAATAGCTACCAGCTCACTTTTTACGATTTGTTGTAAAGAGGTCTCAGTTTTCGGTTTACATGAAACGAAGACCACAATGAAACTAAGCAAGGCTATATATTTAAATGGGAACAGATTCATAAACACTTTCGCAAGGTAACAAAAGTCACATTTTTAAAATTAGATACGTTCTAAATTTGTTAAAACTTCATATTTGGTGAGAGATTCGAATATCATAGTCTATATCATAATTGGGATTGTAATACTTCATTTTATTATTGGAATTCTCTGGTTAATTATAAAACTAGGAAGGAAAAGTGACCCGGACTAGAGAAATTGCACTACATTAGCTTCGAATTATGGTTTTCAGTTCTTTAATTAGAAATGAAATTAAAAGGGAATCCGGTTTAAATCCGGAACTGTTCCCGCAACTGTAAGCTTTATTCCTTTTGTTAGGAATGCTTGTTACTACTTCATTACCACTGTAACTATTCATATAAACTGAATATTCACGGGAAGGTTGGTAGCAAGACGTAAGTCAGGAGACCTGCCAAATTCAACCAACAATGTTAAACTTTCGGGATAGAAGTTTGCGTATAGGAACAGCTGTACCTTTTTCCCGCAATATTATTGACTTTAATGATAAAAAGGTATTCTTTTTTTTCCATTTTTATCGTAATACTAACAACAGTTTCTGCCCAGACAAAGGTTGACTCCATTAGGTTGCAGGAATTAGATGAGGTGGTTGTCAGTGATTCCAGATTTCCTTTAAAAAGGGAGAACTCTGGCAAAACAGTCATAAAGATTGGCCCCGGTGAGTTGGAAAATAACCAGGGTAAAACCGTTGCAGAAATAATTAATACCAAAAGTGGTATAGAAATCGCCGGTAGCCGTGGTAGGCAAGGGGAGGTTTTGGGTGTTTTTGCCCGGGGAGGAAGAGGCAGGCAGGTTTTAGTCTTAATTGACGGCGTAAGAGTATCGGACCCTTCTTCATTTTCTCAGGAATATGATCTTAGGCTACTTGCTGTATCAAATATAGAATCAATTGAAATTATAAAGGGAGCTGCCAGTACCCTGTATGGTATGAGCGCAGCAACAGCCGTGATAAATATAACCAGCAAGAAAGTCTCAGATAAAAAGATAAGCGGTGATTTTCAATCCAGTTTTGGAACAAACCAATCTTCCTCTGATCAGAATTATAATATTGCGGATATTAGCAATACTGCTCTGGTTAACGGAACCCTTGATGATTTTACCTATTCTCTGGGCTTTTCCAATGTATATACCAACGGTTTGTCATCAATTATTACTGAAACTAATGAGGAAGACCCTTTTTCAAGATACAATATTGACCTAAAACTGGGGTATGAGTTTAATGACAAGGTAAAGCTAGTTATTTACGGCAATCAGACGAATTTGAACAGTGCCTATGACGAATCTTTTGGTTTGCTTGATGCCCCCTACACTTTTCTTACAGAGCAAAAACGTCTGGGATTATCTTCTAAATGGACTTACAACAAAGGGAATTTAAATTTAAATGGTTCATATACCAATTATAGGTCGGATAACAGAAGTGCATTTCCTTCCATGTTTGAAGGGAATAATTACGTTGTTGATCTGTTTAACAGGTATACCTTTAACGATCGGATATACACAATATTAGGTGTTAATTATAATCTGGATAGGGCGGAAGTTGATGGAACACAAGAATTTTCACTTATAGATCCTTATGCAAATTTGGTTTATGTTTCACCCTTTGGATTAAACGTTAATGCAGGACTGAGACTAAATATTCATTCAGAATATGGTTCACATCTGGTCTACAATATTAATCCGTCTTATACTTTGAAATTTAATGAGGGTTATCTAAAGTTTATGGGCACTTATGCAACTTCATATATCACACCTTCTTTAACACAGTTATTTGGGATTTTTGGTGCAAACCCATTGCTGGAACCTGAAATTAACCGCACAGTCGAAGGAGGTTTGGAGTATAAAGTGAATGAGAAACTGAGGTTGAGCGGGTTGTATTTTAATAGAAAAGAGGACAATTTTGTGTTTTTTGATAATACGCTTTTTCAATACTTTAATGCTTCAAATACCATTGACATACAGGGTTTTGAGGCTCAATTAGACTGGATTCCTCTTGAGAAAATGAATTTTAGCGCAAACTATACTTTTACTGAAAGAAAAGGAGATAATGCAATTAGAATACCCAAGCACAGTATTAATGCGGCCTTGAGCTATAATTTTACATCCAGCACTTATGCCTCACTGACGTATGCCTTTTTAGGGAAGCGCCTCGATACCGATTTTAATACATTTAATGATGAGGTTCTCGATCCGTTTTCAACCTTTGGCATTTACATTTCACAAGAAGTGATGGCGAACAAACTCAAATTCTTTTTAAACATAGAGAATGTGTTTAATGCAAATTTCACCGAGGTTATCGGATTTACCACAAGAGGGAGGAACCTTAGATTAGGAATAAATCTAAAACTTTAAAAAGTTGCTATTTCAGATCAAGATTCAAATGAAGCGGCTTATCCAATACCATATTGTCTTTCATTGGCGTAAACATTTTGGAACTTGTGAACAAATTAACGGGGGTCTTAACGGTAAAATCTCTTTTTCCGGAGACTCCTGTAATGGCTTCAATTGCTCTGGCAAGTAAGGGTTCATTTTCATCTCCCAAAATTCCCAGATTCTCCAAATCCTCGGCTAATTCGATATCCGGTGCAAAACCGGCAGTATAATCAGAAAAACCAACGGCATTTTCATTTCTTCCAACCAAAGGTTGTATGGCCCAACTATTATCCGGATTAATTTGGTTTTCTCTGGAAGGAGTATAAATAAACGGAGCACCTTCGCGGCTGGGATCATCTACCATAGTAAGCGAAAATTCATTCTTACCCCGGGTTGTAGTCCCTATTTTAATAACTTCTACGTATGGATCCAGGGCATTAATCACCAATTCACTAGCTGAAGCTGAACTGCCTGTAGTTAATATGTAAACCCTATTCAGGTTTAACGTATTAATTGTGGTACCTGCTCCTGTTCGGTCTGCAAAATAATCTGTTAAATCTTCATCAGAAAAAATGGCCTGCAATTTGTCATTCCAGCGTTGGCGTAGGTATAAATTATTGGTATTGGTGCTAAAGATCATACTTGAAAGTAAGCGGGAAGAATTTACAGAACCTCCCGGATTATAACGTAAGTCGAGCACTAAATCGGTAACTCCATCAGCCTTTAATTGTCCAAAGGCATCATTCAATTCTTCATCAAATTCATTGGTGAAACCATTATACATTAAATATCCTATTACGTTCCCACTTATGTCAAATGAATTTACAATAAACACAGGATTTTCAACTAACCCATCCTGTTTAGTCAACTCCACACTTTTGCCATTCGGAGTAATTTCACCATTATTGATATCGGCCATATTCAGGGTATAGGTGGCGTTTTCGCCAAATAAGAGATCCCGGTAATTGCTTTCATTTAAACCCTGGCCATCCACTCCGGTGAATAATTCTCCGCGTGAAATATCTTTGGTAGAAGCATCAGAATTTGCCACGATGTAGCGGACGTATCCAAAGATATCTGTATCATTTTCACCATAGAAAAATAACCCAAACTCCAAACCGTTACTTCGTGAAATACCAGCTAAATTTTCAGTGAGCTCTTTATAATCCATGCTATAAAAGCTAAAACGATCTTCTGCAAAGCGCAGTTTATTGTCGAAAAAATCCGCTGGGTCTGCTTCCGAGGCTAAAAATGCGTTGTAATCCTCGTTGTTGGTGAATCTATCATCTGCAAGGTCATCTACATCAGATTGCCAGAAATACCAAATATTCATTGCTTTCCACATAAAGTCCTGAACATTGACAGAAGCGCTGCCTGGGCCATCCACGCCTCCAATATCATCGTCTTTACTGCAAGAAACACTTAGGGAGATTATTCCCACAAATAAAAGGAGAAACTTTTTCATTTATTATTTTTTTTGCAATTTACATAGTTTATGCAACTATCATTCCAATTTTAATATTCATTAACACTATTTTACCTCCCTCGCTAATTATCTGTATATTATCATGATAAGTAGCTTTGAGCGCACAAATTACTTACATCTGCAAGAAAATAAAATTTTTTGTAACAAAATTCGATGTACTTCGTCTTGCTTATGTAAAACACCTTGAATGGTTTATACAACAACAGAACAACCGAATATGACGCAATCAGAATTTTTAAATGTGGTTATGCCTTTTAAAGACAAGTTATACAGACTGTCAAAAAGACTACTCACATCCGCAGAAGAGGCAGAAGATGCCACTCAGGAGATCCTGATGAAGTTATGGTCTAAGAATGACAATATTGCGAAATATAAGAATGTTGAAGCTTTCGCAATGACAATGACCAAAAACTTTTGCCTGGATAGGTTAAAGTCGAAACAGTCCGGTAACCTGAAACTGGTTCACAGCAATTACGAAGATGGGAATGCATCATTACAAAGACAGCTGGAGGCGAGAGATAGCGTAAGTTGGGTGGAAAAGATTATGATGGAATTACCGGAACAACAAAAAATGGTATTGCAATTGAGAGATGTTGAAGAATACGATTTTGATGAAATTGCAGATTTGCTGGAAATGAAACCTACGGCAGTAAGAGTAGCTCTTTCCAGAGCAAGAAAAACAGTCAGAGAAAGATTAATGAAAAAACATAGTTATGGAATTGGATAAAATTGAAAAATTATTAGAAAAGTACTTCGAGGCTACTACCACGGTAGCTGAGGAGAAACAATTGAGAAAGTATTTTTCACAGGATGCGGTGGCACCACACCTGGAGCAGTACGCCCCAATGTTTACTTACTTTTCTACAGCCAAAGACGAACGGTTTACAAAGCAGGTTCCATTAAAACCTAGAGTATCGTACTACAAATGGATTTCTATTGCAGCAGTAGCGGTTATAGCCTTTGGAATATTTTTCGGTAATGATTACCGCCAACAAATGGAAGCAGAATATGCGTATAATGAAACTAAAAAGGCATTAAACCTGCTGGCAGTTAATTTGGAGCGCGGTACTGAAAAAGTGGGTTATTTAAATGAATTTGAAGAAACAAAACAAAAAATTTACAAAAACAATTAAAATTTAAAAAAGATGAAAAAGTATATTCTAATAGTTGCATTGGCAGTTTTACCGCTTTGTGGTTTTTCACAGTCAATCTTTGACAAGTTTGAAGATTCAGATGAAGTAAGTTCTGTAATAGTTAATAAAAACATGTTTAATCTTTTAATGAAGATGGATGTGGATGTTGATGATCCCGAAGCTCAGGAGTTTATGGATGTAGCCAAGAGTTTAAGCGGACTTAAAGTTTTTATCACAGAAGATAAATCGGTTTCTGCAGATATGCAGGCCACGGTGAATAAGTATCTTAAATCTTCTTCTTTGGAAGAACTGATGAGGGT
The DNA here is from genome assembly GCF_947258925.1 of uncultured Eudoraea sp. GTDB lineage: Bacteria > Bacteroidota > Bacteroidia > Flavobacteriales > Flavobacteriaceae > Eudoraea. Next base: position 75,075 of record NZ_CAMYKG010000003.1, read on the forward strand.
TAAGGATAAAGAAACCAATATAAAATTCTATGTAAAAAACGGTAAAGATGAAGATCATGTAAGCGAATTATTAATGTTTGTTACCGGTATCGACAACGTAGATATGGAAATAAATGACAGAAAGATTGAAACTGTTCTTCTTACATTAACAGGAGATATTGATCTTACCAAAATAGGTTCCCTTACAAAAAAGATGAATTTACCGGAAGAATTGAACAAGGCAGAAAAAAAGGACAAATCAGAATAATATATGCATATAGAGGTAATTGACCGTTGAGATGTTACAAACTTCCCAACAGGTCAATTGCCTTTAGACAAAATTCTGATTAAATAAAAGATCAAAAAATGAAAAAAATATTAACTGTATTTTCCGTAATGAGCTTGCTGTTCTTTATTGCTTGTTCTTCAACTCAAAGCCTTCAGGAATATTATGTGGATAATTCAGAAAACCCCAATTTTATTGCATTGGATGTTCCGACAAGCATGCTGAATCTGGAAAATCAGGATTTATCAGAATCGCAACAAGAGGCCCTGCAGTCCTTAAGGAAATTGAATTTATTGGCTTTTAAAAAGACAAACGAAAACGGGGCAGAATATGAAGTTGAAAAGTCAAAGGTAAAAGCTATTTTAAAGAATGACGACTTTGTTGAATTAATGAAGCTGAATTCACAATACGGAAAAGGAGTTGTTAAGTATGTTGGTGATGAAGACGCTATAGATGAGGTAATTATTTATGGCAGCAGCGATGATAAAGGTTTCGCTATTATCAGGGTTCTGGGAAAAAATATGAATCCCGGACATATTATTCAATTAATGAATGCGATACAAAGTTCTGATTTCAATGGTGAAGGTCTTGGAGAAATAGGAGAATTTCTCAAAGGATAATTCAAATAATTTTATATGCGAAACCCGTCCGGATACTTTCCGGCCGGGTTTTTTTATTCTATTTCTAAAAAAGGGACTAAAAGTTCTTATTTGGTTTAAATTTCTCTATTCAATTTTATATCTTCCCAACTCTTTAATTCTAAAAGTTATATATCATGGAAGACGCTCAGATATGGATGAATAAAGGTATTGATTTCATTACCGAATACGGCCCCAAGCTAATTGGTGCAATTCTGATTTTTATGATAGGTTCCTGGATAATAAAAAAGATAGTCGGGGTATCCAGAAAGGCCATGTCCAAGGGTAAGTATGATGAATCATTGCAAAGATTTCTCTTAAACCTCACTTCATGGGCTTTAAAGATTTTGCTGATTATTATGGTTATTTCTACCCTGGGGGTCAATGTAACAACTTTTGCTGCAGTTATTGCCGCGGCAGGTTTGGCAGTTGGCCTGGCTTTACAGGGATCCCTTTCTAATTTTGCTGGAGGAATTTTGATCATGATCTTTAAACCTTACCGTATTGGTGATTTAATTGAAGCACAAGGCGTATTGGGTGCAGTGAAAGAAATTGAGATTTTCACCACTAAGCTTATAACACCTCAAAATAAGTTGGCGATAGTGCCAAATGGTGCTATGGCTAATGGAAATATTGTTAATTACACGGCTGAAGGTAAAATCAGAGTTGATGTTGAAATTGGTATAGGCTATGGAGAAGATATTAAAAAGGCCAAAGAAGTTTTGATGGAAGTACTTACCTCAAACGAAAAAGTTTTACAAGATCCTGAACCTTCAGTAAATGTTTCAGCCCTGGCAGATAGTTCAATTAACTTTGCAGTCCGCCCATATGCCAAACCTGAGGATTACTGGGATGTATTTTTTGCCACCACCGAGGGATGTAAACTAGCACTGGACAAGGCTGGAATTGAAATTCCTTATCCCCATGTACAAATATTAAAAAACGGATAACCTCAATTAATGCCTGGTTTTTTGGTAAAGGATTATAACATTTCAACTTGATTGTTTAAGGAGACCTCTTGTTATATTCCGGTATAATTTAAGGGACTTATATTTTTTAGTTCCGTTTTAAGATCTTCGCTAATTTCTAATTGGTCAATAAACGTTGCAATCGAGGTCTTGGTTATAGCTTCGTTGGTCCGGGTAAGTCCTTTTAATGCTTCGTAGGGGTTGGGATATCCTTCCCTTCTAAGTATGGTTTGTATCGCTTCGGCTACGACCGCCCAATTATCGTTCAGATCTTTTTCAAATTGGGCCCTATTTAGTAATAATTTGCTCAGCCCTTTAATTGTGGCCTTAAAGGCAATTAAGGTATGAGCGAATGGCACTCCTACGTTACGCAAAACGGTACTGTCCGTTAAATCGCGCTGCATACGCGAAATAGGTAATTTAGCGGACAAATGCTCAAATATTGCATTGGCAATCCCCAGATTTCCTTCGGAATTTTCAAAATCAATCGGATTTACTTTATGAGGCATGGCTGAAGAACCCACTTCACCCTTAGTTATTTTTTGTTTAAAATAATCCATGGAAATATATGTCCACATATCCTTATTCAAGTCTAGGACTATTGTATTGATACGTTTTAATGCATCAAATAAGGCAGCCATATGATCATAATGTTCAATTTGAGTAGTAGGGAATGAGTGGACCAAACCCAAGCTGTTCTGAACAAAACCTTGTCCAAAATTTTGCCAGTCTAAATCGGGGTAAGCCACTTTATGCGCATTATAATTACCGGTTGCACCACCAAATTTTGCGGCCTGTGGAATAGCTTTTAAAAGACCAAACTGTTCTTCTAGCCGAACTACAAAGACGTTAATTTCTTTACCCAAACGAGTTGGCGACGCAGGTTGACCATGGGTTCTGGCCAGCATGGGCACTGCATCCCATTTTTTTACCAATGTTCTTAATTCAGAAGTCAGTTCTTCGAATACCGGGATATATACTTCATTCAGAGCCTCTTTCAAAGAATAGGGTATAGCAGTATTGTTAATGTCCTGAGAGGTAAGTCCAAAATGGATAAACTCCTTGTATTTTTCGAGTCCCAGTAAATCAAATTTGTCTTTGATAAAATATTCAACAGCTTTTACATCATGATTAGTAGTTCGCTCAATTTCCTTTACGGCTAAAGCATCTTCTTCACTAAAATTTTGGACAATATTCCGAAGGGCACTGATTTTTTCTTTGCTTAATGAAGGGAGTTGTGCCAATCCTAATTCACAAAGGGCTATGAAGTATTCAATTTCCACCATTACCCGAAACTTGATTAAGGCTTCTTCAGAAAAGAAATTAGCCAGGGATTCTACTTTTGATCGATATCTTCCATCAATAGGTGAAATGGCGTTTAATTGATTTAACGACATATGCTTTTAGATTGGTTAATTTTTGAAAAATGTAAAGATACTTATATGCTCGGGAGATAAAAAGGATAGTCACTTTTTTTGAATGAATACTCCGGGGTAATAAACACAATTTTATTTAGATAACTTTTCATTCTTTTTAATTAATGCCAGGATTTGCCTTGCCCTTGCCTTATATGCTGCGCTACCCGCATAGAAATTTTGCTCAAGAACAAGCTTAAGTTCAGGTCTTATCCATTCAAATTTTTCGCCTAGTAAATATAGGCTCGACATAGAATAAGCCTTAGCAGCTACTTTATGATCGCCTATAAGCCAATCAAAACAACAGGATGTGATTCTCTTTAAGTGATCGTCTTTTAATGAATCCCGAACATCATTATTTGAACTCGAAAAATAAACCTTCATAAGGATTTCGCAAATTTTGGCTATAGGTCTTACCGACGAATCTAAATGTACTTTTGATATCCCGTGAATAAAAGAATCCGTATGCATTAGGATGTATTTCAGGTCTTTTTTAGCTATAAACTCCAAAATCCAGCACGCTTTAGAAGATATTGATCCACGATCCTCAAAAGCAATTTCCATTAAGGGTGCAATATTTCCGGGATTATCCAGAACAAGTTCTGTAGTTTCCTGCCGATTATAGCGTGTACCGTTTACATAATTTAAAGATTCTAACAATTCAGCTTTGGTCACGAAAATTTGTATTTTAGCCCTTTAAAGCACCCCCAAATGAAAATAATAAAAAAAATAGCAAAATTGCTATTACTACTTTTTATTGCGCTTCAATTTTTCAGACCGGACAAGAATAGTAACCAAGGCGATCATACAGTCTACTTTAGAACGGAAACTAATCCGCCCGAAGATGTCATGGCTATTCTGACACAAAGTTGTTTTGATTGTCATAGTAGCAATACTCAATATCCCTGGTACAACAATATTGCACCTGTTTCCTACTGGATTTCAAATCATATAAAACACGGTAAAGAAGAATTGAATTTTTCGGAATGGGACCAATATAGCAAGAATCAGAAGGACCATAAGTTGGAGGAATTGATTGAGGAAGTGGAGGCAGCTAAAATGCCTTTAAACGAGTACACCTGGACACATGAAAAAGCAAGGCTTACGGAAGAGCAGCAAAAAGCTTTAGTGGAATGGGCTAAACGAACTAGAATTCTTTATGGATTAGGTGAGTTACCAAGGTAGGAACTCCTTTTGCCGCTGTATTTTCAATAACGGTCAGGTTTTCATAATAGGAGGCGTTGATATTAGGCTTGGGGTCAATAAAGTATATTGGGATGCCTTGTTTTGCAAAGTTTAATAAACCAGCTGCTGGATATACCTGCATTGAAGTTCCAATAATAATAAGAATGTCTGCAGATTCAGTAATTCGGGAAGCTTCCGTTAAAAGAGGAACCTCCTCGCCAAACCATACTATATGCGGACGTAATTGGTACCCCTTTGGGCATGTATCTCCGAGATTCAAATCTTTTTTCCACTCTAATACCGTTGACGCATCACCAGTACTACGAACTTTTAGCAATTCTCCATGAAGATGGATTATGTGTGAACTTCCCGCACGTTCATGCAAATCGTCTACATTTTGTGTTATTATAGTTACATTAAAGTGCTGTTCAAGGGCAACAAGTACCTCATGACCGGGATTGGGTACAACTTCCGACAGTTGCCTTCTCCTTTGGTTATAAAAATCAAGAACCAGAGCCGGGTTTTGGGCGAACCCGTATGGAGAGGCTACCTCCATTACATCATGTCCTTCCCATAACCCATCGGCGCCACGAAAAGTTCTAATCCCGCTATCTGCGCTCATGCCGGCGCCTGTAAGTACTACAATCCTTTTTTGCATAATTTAGGTTCTACTATAAAGATACATTTTTCTTAAATTAGAAGGATGATAGATCAGAATCTGCTTGCCTATTTGGAAACATTTATTACCCCTGACCGGATAAATCGATTTAAGGCGGTTTTAGCGGAGCGCACAGATTATATCACGGTGGCTATTGAGGATGTTTTTCAGATGCATAATACCAGCGCTGTTCTGAGGAGTTGCGATGTTTTTGGTATACAAAGTATTCATGTTATTGAAGCAAAATTTGCTCAGGATCTCGATAAAAATATCGCTATGGGAGCTGAAAAATGGGTAGATATTCAGCGATATTCAACCGCCAAATCCTGTATAGATCATCTAAGAGAACAGGGATATAAAATTGTTGCAACCACGCCTCATACGGAATCTTGTTTGCTCGAGGACTTTGATATAACAGATAAAACGGCATTGTTTTTTGGGACCGAAAAAGAAGGCCTGAGCGAAGTGGTTTTAAAAGAGGCGGATGCTAAGTTGAAAATACCTATGTCCGGGTTTTCTGAAAGTCTCAATATCTCCGTATCTGCCGCTATTATTCTGTATGATTTAACCCAAAAGTTAAAACGATCAGATGTATCCTGGCAATTGACAGATACTGAGATTTTGAAAAAACGATTGGATTGGACTAAAAAAACAATAAAGAGTATTGAAGAAATTATGGAAAGATATGTGAAAGGGCATTAAATTTTTTTATATTTAAAGGTAACTAATTAATTGATAAACAAATGGATACAGTATTATATATTCTTGCCGGCATAGCTGTTCTGATTCTGATTTTAGGTATCATAGCTCCTAAAGGTTATGATGTTAGCCGTTCTATTAAAGTACGGCAACCCGTTTCTGTGGTATTCGATTATCTGAAATATTTGAAAAATCAGGACCATTGGAGTCCGTGGGGTAAAAGGGACCCTAATATGAAAAAGGAATTTGTTGGAACAGACGGTGAAATAGGAGCAACCAGTAAATGGGAAGGAAATAAAGAAGTTGGTAGCGGCGAACAGGAAATAACAAGGATAGTGGAAAACGAACTAATTGAGTCTGATCTGCGATTCCTCAAACCCTGGAAGTCGCAATCAGATGCCTATTTGAAGGTTAATGAAGCCGGTTCGGGTGAGACAGAAGTTACCTGGGGTTTTACAGGTAAGAATAAATTTCCAATGAGCATTATGATGCTTTTTATGAATATGGATAAGGCTGTAGGCAAAGACTTTGAAGAAGGTTTAGCGAGTTTAAAGGCTATTTTGGAAAAAAACCCGTAATTATGGAACATAATATGGTGGGGTGGTTTGAAATACCTGTTAATGAAATGGACAGGGCGAAGAAGTTTTATGAGGAAGTCTTTCGCATTTCAATTTCAGTACATGATTTAGGTGATATTACAATGGGTTGGTTTCCAGGGGTACAGGGAAAACCGGGCAGTCCCGGGTCTTTGGTAAAACATGAAATGTATACTCCAAGCGATAATGCCGGACCACTTCTTTATTTTTCGTGCAAAGACCTTGCAATAGAATTGGCCAGAGTACCAAAGGCCGGAGGATCTGTAATTCAGCAAAAAAAAGAAATAGGCGGTGGCCATGGTTTTATGGCACTTCTCACGGATACTGAAGGAAACAGGATAGCACTGCATTCCCTGCAGTAAATTAAACTAAACATAAAAAACGGTAGCTTCGGCTCTGGAACCCATTCGAATTGGAATATATTTTGTTCCAATGCCTTTGGATACATACATTCTTGTATCATTAAGCCTATACCACCCTCTTAGAAACCTTCCACTGCCACCTGGCTTATAAAACGCCTTCCCAAGAAAGGTTATTTGCCCTCCATGGGTATGACCGGATAATATAAGTTTAATATTGACCTTTTGAGTTTCATTTAAAAATGCAATTTCATCACTATACTCAGGACAATGATTTAGTACTATAGCTTCTTCAGATCTGTCATAGGCCGATGTGGCATTTATGAAATCCGGATTACCTCCAATTAGGTCATCAATGCCTATTATATTAAGGTGTCTGTTGGCAGTTGTGAATTTTAGACTTTCATTGATCATTAATTGACCATTGTGTTTTTTAATTAGCGTTCTGAAAGAATCTATATTAACTTTTCCCGCATATTCCTTGTTACCCATGATCACAAACTTGGGTATTTCTTTACTTATAAGGTCTAAAAATTGATCTAAGACGGGTAATCCCTTATTATTGTTAACTGCATCTCCTGTAATGCAAATGAGATCCGGCAATTCTTCGTTTATTTTAGAGGCAATAGATTTATGGAAAGTTTTTAGCTCATTTATATGAAGATCAGATAATTGTATGATTTTTATTTTGCTATCCGATTCGGAGAGATCATAGGTTGTCCACTGAATAACATATTTCTCAAACCAGAAAATGTCAAAAAGGAATAACCCCAGAAAGGCTAAAACGGACTTAATGATAAAACTTCTCCTATTTATCTTCATAAAAATCCCTTAATTAACGCAAATATCTTAAACATAAAAAATCATAGATTATGCTTTACAATAAGAAAACTAATTAATCTGCTAATTCAAGGAGCGCTATATCATTATCATTTTCCAGGATTACCTTTCCATTTCTTACTTCAACATAAGTTTCGGAGTAGGTATCAAATAGTTTTGTGCCATCACCAAAAAAGCCTTTCACCCACAGGGACTTTTTACCTTTAGGCAAATCGAGGCCAACAACGACCTTATCCTTATAATTCTCATCCACAAATGTTCTGCTGAAAACATAGGGTTTTTTAGCCAGTCTCTTATGCTTTCCGGCTCCGATTGCGGGGTGGTTGTTTCGAAAGCTACCTAGTTTTCGCCAATGGGCCAGAATATTCTGGGTTTCCGGGATACTATCAATATCCTGCCAATTCATAAATGACCTCAGAGTAGCATCCCCCGCCGTATTTTCTATCGTGAGATCTCTGGCAGATTCATCCCCGTAATAGATCTGTGAAGTACCGGGGGTTAAGAAAAGGACATTCGCCATGTAATAGGGTCGTTTCCTTTCTTTATCAAATGGTTCTGCGTCATCATGGGAAGTCAGATAATTCACCACACCTTTATTTTTTAATCCTGTGTTTAGGATGCGGTTGTATTTTTTAAAAATTGTTTCGTAATTCTTTTTGGCGTCATTTTTTAGCTCAAAATTGATAAGACTTTCAAATCCATGGTCAAAATAATCAACATCTTTATCGCCAAAGGAATATTTTCTGCCGTTTGAAATTCCATAGCCATAGACTTCACCAACCATATAGAAGGGGGTATCATCCAAAACATCTTCCGGGTGCTTTTTTTTCCAGGTTGCGAAGGCGTTTGAAGCTTCAGCATATAATTCAGCCCATGTTTGTTCGTCGGCGTGTTTTACAGTATCCACTCTGAAACCATCAATACCAAGATCATTTACATAATCGGTCAGCCATTTAATAATATAAAACCTGGGAGCCCTTGGATATCCCGTCCTTTGAAAGAAAAGCTGGAGTTCGTCCAATTCATTACTCAACCTTCCTTCTTCCTTCCATTTGGCCAGTAAGGGGTCCGGGAGTTCCACTGCTTCATCAGATTCTGTATAAATATCCGGCAAGTTCGCAACCAGAGTACAACTTGTAGTAGTCTCGTAATTGGTATATTCACATACCGGTGCAGTTCTAACCCAATCCTCTGGCCATACCGGATCTTTTTCCGTTACAGGCCCCGTATGATTAATTACAACATCCATAAGTATCCGGATATCATTTTTATGGGCTGTTTTCACAAGGTTTTCGAGATCCTTTTTAGTGCCAAAATTGGGATCAAGAGCTGTCCAGTCCTTCGTCCAGTAACCGTGGTAACCATATGTGTTACCTGTTCCTTCATCAGTATCTCCATGAACTTGCTCTACCACGGGTGTAAACCAAATTGCATTTACTCCGAGTTTTGAGAAGTAACCATCTTCAATTTTATTAATTATTCCCTGAATATCGCCACCCATAAAACCTCTCAGTGGAGCCGTTTCATTTGTTCGGTCAAAGTTTAAATCATTTTCGGGGTTTCCATTGTTAAATCTGTCTGTGAGTAAAAAATATATATTGGCGCCTTGCCAGACAAATGGAGCTTTTTTAGGAGCGGTTTGCGTGCTATCAACAGCTGCTGCAACTACAATTTCCGATTCTTTTTTTTCTTCTTTACAAGTTAAAAAAAGTGCAGAAATTATGAAGGCAATAAGCAGTTTTTTCATTTTCACAGATTTTGGCTAAAGCTATAAAATGAATATGTAATAATAAAATTTATTTCACCAACCTTCAAAACAATTCATAAGGCTATTCCTACATGAAAATATTGACTAAGTGATGTTTTTAACTTTTGATTTATTTCTTACGGTTAAGGACCTTGTACTCTTCATAGCAACTGCTGATCGCATCCAATATTTGCAAATCATTGGCGGTTTTTATAAAAGAAGTAGAATAGTTGCAATTGGAGAGGATATCATCAATATCGAATTTATCAATTTGCAGTAATTCCGTAAGTGTTTCACGGTCAAATTTTGAGGCCAGCAGATCCCTGATATCTTCATCCTCTTTAATTTGCCTTAATTTTTTCATCTGATTAGGTCGTTTACCAAATAGGTTACGCAACAGATCTGCCGGATTGAGAATGGAACCTAGTACCTTGGTGACGGCGCTGGGGTTTTTACTGCCTGCCTCATAGCTGGTAGGCAGTCCTGAAATGCTATATTGATATGAAGTATTTATAGGTAAGTTTTTAACATCAATTTCAAGATACCCGGTTAATTGGTATGGTTTAACTATAACTTCTTCCAAAGCATAGGCGAGTTCAGTAAGTGAAATTTTGGTATCCTTAAACTTCAATAAATCGTTAGTTACTCTGACTTTTTGAGATTTAAATCCCAAATAGGAAAAATAAAGGGTATCGTTAACTGAAGCATTAAGGGTAAACTCACCTTTGGCGCTGGTAATTGTACCCACTACCTTATTGAGATTAATAACGTGAACGCTTTCCAGTGGAATACCGGACTGTGCATTAACCACTACTGCCTTAAACTCCTGTTCCTGTTGATCAGCTTCATTTTCCTGGGATATCCCGAAAAAGCCTGTAAACGCCAACATGCACAATAAATAGTTCCTCATTCAGCCTTATCCTAATTAATATTGCGAATAAAACAAAAATAGATTCTCTGGCACATTTTTTAATATACAATTAACTAAAAGAAACCATCTCTATTTTTACTTCGTCTTTTTCCGGAAGATGAACCTTGTTTGGATCCGGATCTTCGGGAACCACTTTTGGAATATTTACCTTCCCTTTTCTTTCCATAGCTTCTATCCCGGTCTCGGTTATCCTTATTCTTTCTTGGTCCTCTATCACTTCTTTTTCTTCTTCTTCCACCTTCGGGGCTATCGGAGACTTCAACGTTTACGAAGCGTCCTTTTACTTTGAAGTCTGTAAACGTCTCCAAAATTTGGTCTTTAAGAGCCGCTTCGGTATTGAAAAATGAAAAACTGTCTTTAACATCTACTTTAAACAAATCGTCTTTACCAAGATGAAGTGTATCCTTTAAAAAGTCCTTTAATGACATCCAGTCATAGCCATCTCGTTCGCCAACATTAATAAAATAACGAACAGATCCGTTTCCTGAAAAACTCTGGTCGGTTTTGCCTTTACCTCTTTCCCTGCGATCCGGTTCTGCAGAATTCAGATCCTTGGTTTTGTTATAATAATTGAAAAAACGGGTAAATTCTACTGATACAATTTTTTGAATTAATTCATCCCTGTCCAGACCATCTAAAACGTCATGGATGGCAGGCAAATAATTATTTATTTCCTCATTGATTTCCGTTGTACGTATTCTATTGGCCAAATGATACAATTGAATTTCGCAAATTTCGATTCCTGTAGGTATTTTTTTTGAGATAAAATTTTGCTTTATCTTTTTCTCAATGGAATGAATTTTCCGCAACTCACTTCGGGTTATAATTACCATAGAAATACCAGACTTTCCGGCTCTACCCGTACGACCACTCCTATGGGTATAGGTTTCAATTTCATCCGGGAGCTGATAATTTATTACGTGGGTGATATCGTCTACATCAATACCTCTTGCCGCAACATCTGTTGCTACCAACATCTGAATTTGTTTCTTGCGGAAAGCATTCATTACCAGGTCGCGTTGATTCTGGCTTAAATCACCATGCAGTGCTCCGGCATTGTAACCATCTTCAATTAACTTCTCGGCCACCCTTTGAGTATCTCGCTTAGTTCGGCAAAAGACAACGGAAAATATTCCAGGATTTGCATCTGATAAGCGTTTTAAAGCAGGATACCTGTCGCGGCCACCTACTAAATAATATTCATGCTGCACGGTGTCTACTCCCGAATTCTTGGCCCCCACTGTAATTTCCGTAGGATTGTGCATGAACTTTTTTGCAATTGTAGCTACTTCTTTTGGCATGGTAGCCGAAAAAAGCCAGGTTGATTTCTCCTTGGGTGTGTTTGAAAGAATATCTTTTATATCTTCATAGAACCCCATATTTAGCATCTCATCCGCTTCATCAAGAATGCAATAGTCTATTTTGGTTATATCTATAATACCACGGCCTATCATATCTTTCATTCTTCCCGGGGTGGCAACCACAATTTGGGCACCTCTTTTAATTTGGCGCGCCTGCTCTGTTATGCTTGCACCACCATAGATTGCTACTGTATTCAATCCTTTTACGTATTTAGAATACAATTGCATTTCATTGGTAATCTGTAGGCAGAGTTCTCTGGTTGGTGAAAGTATAAGGCCCTGAGTGGTTCTGCTATCGCTGTTTATCTTTTGAATTAGCGGAAATCCAAACGCTGCAGTTTTCCCTGTACCAGTCTGGGCCAGGGCAACCAGATCTATTTCATCATCTAATAAAAGGGGTATGGACTTCTCCTGAACTTCTGATGGAGTTTCAAATCCTAAATCGGCAATAGCATTTAATATGGAACTATTAAGCCCCAATGCTTCAAATTTTGTCATAATATGTTATAATTTACCTAATCGCAAATATGTATGTTGCATAGAGCGATTATCCTTATAACGTCTTAGACTCAGCGCAACACATGCTATACCAGCGGCTTTAATTTAAGCGGCAAAGATACTCCTATTTATTTAGATGGTAGCCAAACTTAAAATCTTTTCCGTTTTGTAAGGTAGTTAATGAGCTTTTGAAAGGCCTTTCCGCGATGACTTATTTGATTCTTTACCTGCAAAGGCAATTCAGCAAATGTTTGGTCATAACCTTCAGGTCTAAAGATAGGATCGTAACCAAACCCTTCATCACCTATTTTTTTTGTGGCTATTGTACCTTCAACTATCCCGTCAAAAAGTAATTTTTGATTATTAAAATTTAAGGCAATTACTGTTTTAAACCTTGCTTCACGAGAGGATATATTCCTTAGTTCCTTCAAAACTTTCTCCATGTTTTTTTCCGGATCTTTTTCTTCACCTGCATACCTGGCGGTATGCACTCCGGGGGCGCCATTCAAAGCATCAATAATCAACCCTGTATCATCTGAAAAGCATGGAAGTCCAAAGCGATCACTGATATAATCTGCTTTTAATTGTGCATTAGCTTCAAGGGTAGCTTCTGTTTCCGGTATTTCTTCATGGAAGCCAAGTTCTTCCAGGGAGATAAGACGAATATCATTGGGAAGTAAAAGATCTACTTCCTTAACTTTGTTGGTATTGTGCGTAGCGAATATCAAATCCATATAAAGAAAAAATTCACCTTATCAAAATGGTTGAGGGGATCAAAAATAGTAATTTTAGCTGCCTTATTTTTATTATGAAACTTAAAATACCACCAGTACTTGTTTTCGTGATCTTTGGAGGTCTGATGTTTCTGTTGGCAGAATTTTTGCCATTTGGATATTTTGATTTTTTTGGAAGGAGGTATCTAATCCTGGCCTTATTGTTTTTGGCCATAGTGATTAGCTGTTATGCCTTAATTCAGTTCTATCTGGCAAAGACCACATCAAACCCAAAAGATCTTTCCAGAGCCTCATTTTTGGTTACGAATGGTATTTATAAATATTCGAGAAATCCTATGTATTTAGGTTTGCTACTACTATTATTGGCTTGGGGCCTTTATTTGGGTAACGCATTCAATGTTCTTTTAGCTGCCGGTTTTGTGTCGTATATGAATACTTTTCAGATAAAACCTGAAGAAGTGGCTCTCACCTCCTTATTTGGTAAAGAATACAAACAGTATTGTATACTGGTGAGAAGGTGGTTTTAGCCAAAAAGCGCTTCTTTTCAAAAGCATACTAAATATTATCTAAATAACTAATATTTAAAATAATTAGTAAAATAACTTATAATATACTATATTAGCAATTAAGATTATAAAATATGATTGCAGTATTAACAGGTGATATTATTAATTCGGCAGGTTATAACACCTCTGAATGGCTTCCGAAATTAAAGGAGTATTTTTTAGCTCTGGGCAATACACCACAGGATTGGGAAATATACAGAGGAGACGAATTTCAGCTAAGGATTGTACCTGAAAAAGCCATGGAGGTAGCTATATATATTAAAGCCCTTATAAAAACTACCAAGAACCTGGATGTAAGAATAGGGATCGGATTGGGAGAAGAAGATTTTAAGGGTTCCGGAGTAAGTGAGTCTAATGGTACTGCTTATCAAAGATCGGGCAGGACCTTAAGTTTTTTGAAGGAAAAAAAAATAAATCTGGCTATTGCAACAGGTGACCTGCAATTGGATGATACCCTTAATTTAATATTGAAATTGGGATTAGATTTCATGGATGCCTGGAGTGTGGTTTCTGCCGAGATCATCATAATGGCGCTGAAAAATCCAAAAACTTCCCAAACTGAATTTGCTAATCAACTTAAAATTCAACAATCTGCAGTAAGCCAGAGGCAAAAACGAGCGCGATTGGACCTTGTTAAAGACCTGTTGAACTATTACCACAAAAATTACAAAAACCCCCAATCATGATACTCCTTACGAAACTTTTTCTGGCACATATCATTGGCGATTTTATTTTACAACCAAAACGTTGGGTCATTCAGAAAGAATCTAAGAAGGCGGCTTCGGCATTTCTGTACCTGCATATTTTAATCCACTTTTTGCTTGTCATTGTGATCCTGTGGGATATAAACTATTGGCAAATTGCCCTGATTATTGCCTCCTCTCATTATGTAATCGACCTCCTTAAAATCTATTTAACCCCTGCATTTAAAAATAAAGCCGTTCCTTTTTTTCTAGATCAATTTCTGCATATCGTGGTCTTGTACATATGTGTTTATTACGGTAATCTTATTGAACATACCAATTCTTTAATAGAACAAATAGACTGGAGACTTTTAACCGTTATGGTTTTTGTTACCTACCCTGCAGCTATCTTAATGAGAATTCTTCTTGAAGGAATGTCCAATCAGATAAATTTAGATCATAAATCACTTCCAAATGCCGGAAAATATATTGGCATAATTGAACGATTATTTGTCCTTGTTTTTATCATTATGGATCGATGGGAGGCAATAGGATTGCTTATTACAGCTAAATCGGTATTTCGATTTAATGATTTGAAAGAAAGTAATAGCAGAAAATTAACAGAATATATTTTAATAGGAACCCTCTTGAGTTTTGGTATAGCAATAATAGCAGGGATTATTTACAATTACATATAAATTAGGTTTATGAAAATACTTTGCACCGGTCTTTTAATACTATTGGTACTTGGTTGTGGCGAGAAAAAGATCCGAAAAGAAGAAAAGCTAACTATAGAAATCCCTGGAGAACAATGGACTGAGGAAAAAGCCTGGGATTGGTATGAGGAACAACCCTGGTATATGGGAACCAATTTCAATCCAAGTACAGCCATTAATCAGCTCGAATTCTGGCAAGAGGATTCATTTGATCCTAAAACTATCGAAAGGGAATTAAAATGGTCGGCAGACCTGGGAATGAATCTGCATAGGGTATATCTGCATAATTTACTTTGGAAACAGGATTCAATTGGTTTTTTGAATCGGGTTGATCAATATTTGACAATTTCTCAAAAGTACAGGATTAAGACCATGTTTGTATTGCTGGACGATGTTTGGCACCCAATCCCTAAACTGGGAGTACAACCAGAACCAGTTCCTCATGTGCATAATTCCGGTTGGGTGCAGTCGCCAGGAGCCGATATTCTGCGGGATACCAGCAGGTATATAGAATTGAAGCCATACATTAAAGGGATAATTGGGCGCTTTTCTAATGATGAGAGGGTTTTGGTTTGGGACCTTTATAACGAACCTGATAATGTTGCAGGTCAGCCAGGGAGGAAAGAGCTTGAAGTACAACAAAAGCACATATATTCCCTTAAACTTCTAAAGAAAGTCATGAATTGGGCAAGGGAGATAAATCCTAGTCAACCCCTTACAACCGGAATTTGGAGAGGCAGGATTGAATATTGGGGCACTCCGGATAGTTTACCTGCCTTAGATCGTTATATGCTAATGAATTCTGATGTAATTTCATTCCATGCCTATGACGGCAATATAGAAAAGGTAAAGAAGAAAATTTCGGAGTTGAAAATATACAACAGACCTCTATTTTGTACCGAGTACCTCGCAAGAGGAGTTGGGAATACGTTTCAAAATGTGCTACCTGTTCTAAAGGAGAACAAAATTGCAGCAATCAATTGGGGTTTTGTTTCGGGTAAAACCAATACTATTTACCCGTGGAAGAGCTGGGATTCTACATTTACATCTGAACCTAAAATATGGCATCATGACATACTCAGGGGTGATGGCACACCCTTCTCTAAGGAAGAAATAAGCTTTATTAAGCAATTAACCGGTATTTCTCAATGATATTAGGTAATTGTTAGGGAATTAAATGATCACTGTATACAGGTAAATTTCAATTTCGAAATTAAATAGCCATATCTACGAAAGATCAACAATGGTTTTGATTTATCCTTGAATTAACTTCATTTTTAAACAATTAAGCCCTTGTGCACCAAATTAATTTAATAATTTTACGCCCTAAATTTAATAAAGCCGGATAGAAGTGGGACGTAAGTATGTATTTGATTTTGATAGTACCTTAACCCGTGTTGAAGCACTGGATGTATTGGCAGAAATGACCCTGCAAGGAAGGCCTGAGAGAGATGATGTTATCCATAAGATCCAGGAAATAACGAATCTTGGCATCGACGGGGATATTTCTTTTACGGAATCCCTCGAAAGAAGAATTCAACTTCTAAAGGCACACAAAAACCATTTAGACCCGCTCGTTGAGGAATTACGTCAAAAAATTTCTAAATCAATTTTGGCAAACAAGGAGTTTTTTGAAAAATATTCCGATGACATTTATGTTATTTCATGTGGATTTAAAGAATTTATAGATCCCATAGTTGCCGAGTATAATATTCCTTCTGATAGGGTATATGCCAATACCTTCGAATTTGATGTGGATGGAAATATTGTGGGATTTGATGAAAAAAATGTCCTCGCCACACACAATGGCAAAATTGAATGTTTGAGACAACTCGATCTTGAAGGCGAGGTACAGGTCATTGGAGATGGTTATAGTGATTATGTAATGCGTGAAGCAGGCATCGCCCATAAATTTTTTGCCTATACTGAAAATGTACACAGAGATAAGGCTGCCGACAAGGCAGACCATGTTACACCGAATCTGGACGAATTTTTATTTGTTAATGACCTGCCCAGGAGTCTTTCCTATCCAAAAAACCGAATCAAGATACTTTTACTCGAAAATGTACATCCCGCAGCTTTTGATAATCTTTCAGAAGATGGTTTCTCCGTTGAGCTTATAGATAAAAGTTTATCGGAAGATGAGTTAATTGAAAAAATAGAAGGAGTTCACGTCCTCGGAATACGGTCAAAAACAAGGCTTACCCCCAGGGTGTTGGATGCAGCCAACAAATTATTGGTCGTTGGTGCTTTTTGCATAGGGACAACCCAGATTGATCTTGACTATTGCAAAAAGAAAGGAGTGGTAGTTTTTAATGCACCCTATAGTAATACAAGGTCTGTTGTGGAATTGGCTATTGGCCAAATTATTATGCTGTTTAGGAATGTTTTTCCGCGCTGTACGGAAATACACAATGGCGAATGGAATAAGACAGCGGTTAATTCCAGAGAAGTCCGGGGTAAAAACCTTGGCATTGTGGGATATGGAAATATAGGTAAACAATTGTCTGTTCTGGCCGAGGCAATAGGGATGCGTGTTTATTACTATGATATTGAAGATAGATTAGCATTGGGTAACGCCGTAAAATGCGAAACACTCGAAGATTTATTAAATGTATCCGACGTGGTTTCCTTGCATATGGATGACAATAAAGCCAACGTCAACTTTATTGGGGAACGTGAAATTAACCAAATGCGTGCAGGTGCTATCCTCATAAATCTTTCAAGGGGATTTAGCGTTGATATTGAAGCCTTGGTAAAAGGGTTGAAAAGTGGCAGATTACGTGGTGCAGCTATTGATGTTTTTCCGCAGGAACCTATGTCAAATGGCCCTTTTAAATCAGAATTACAGGGAATTGATAATGTTATTCTAACACCACATATTGGGGGTAATACCGAAGAAGCTCAGAGAAATATAGCCGATTTTGTACCCAATAAGATTATGTATTATATCAACTCGGGAAATACGGTAGATGCGGTTAACTTTCCCAATATTCGCCTGCCTAAACAAAATCAGGCACATAGATTCCTGCATATTCACAAGAATGTACCAGGGATTATGGCTAAGATTAACGAGGTGCTTGCTCACTATGAGATGAATATTTCCGGGCAATACCTGTCAACCGACAGCGATGTTGGTTATGTGATCACAGATCTGGATAGAGATTATAATAAGGAGGTAATTAAAGCCCTTAAAAAGGTAGAAAATACAATTAAATTCAGGGTGTTATACTAAATTATTATTTACTTCAGGGAAATTCGATGCTCAAATAGTCTTGGGTTGGACAGCTATTAGTTGCTATTTATTATGATAAGATTCATTTCTTAGGATGGTAAATGCCCGGTAAATTTGTTCTACTGTAAATAATCGCACCATTTGATGAGAGAAGGTCATTTTTGAAAGACTGATTTGGCCTTTAGCTTTTTGTTTTAATACGTCACTAAAACCATAAGGTCCACCAATAACCAAAATCCATTCTTTAATCCCTGCATTCATTTGTTTTTGTAAAAGGTTAGCAAAGCCGGTTGAAGTATATTCCGTACCGCTTTCGTCTAATAAAAATACATTATCAGTGTTATTGACATGTTTAAGGATAATCTCGGCCTCCTTCTTCTTTTGATCACTCTCAGACAGGTTCTTGGTGTTTTTGATATCGGGTAAAACGATAAGTTCAAAGTTGATATAATGTCGTAGTCTTTTCAGGTAGACCTCTATTAATTTCTGTAATTCCCGGCTATCAGTTTTTCCAACGGCAAGTAGTTTTATCCTCATCCTGCTAAGTTATGATTTTAGGGAAAGTGAATTTCTTTATTGGCTAATGTTTTTATTAATTTAGTAACCTTCAAGAAAGGATAATGATATCAGAAGAACAATTTCAAAAGGAGATATCTTTAATAATTAAAAATGCCATAAGGGAAGATGTTGGAGAAGGGGACCACAGTTCTCTTGCATGCATCCCACAGGATGCAATGGGTAAGGCTAAACTCCTGGTTAAAGATGAAACTGTATTAGCCGGTGTTGATTTTGCCAAACAGACTTTTAATTATGTGGATAAGGATTTGAAAATGGAAATCCTCCTGAATGATGGCCAAAAAGTCAATTATGGGGATGTGGCCTTTTATGTTGAAGGCAGATCACAATCTATATTGAAAGCGGAACGCCTGGTGTTAAACGCAATGCAAAGGATGTGTGCCATAGCAACCAAAACCAATTATTTTGTTTCACTTCTGGAAGGTACTAAAACAAAAGTCCTTGACACCCGTAAAACCACTCCCGGAATTAGAGCGCTTGAAAAGTGGGCGGTAACCATCGGAGGAGGGGAGAATCATAGGTTTGCTTTGTATGATATGATTATGTTAAAAGATAACCATATAGACTTTGCAGGGGGCATTACCAGGGCAATAGAAAAAACCAGGCATTACCTGGAAGAATCAAATAGGAATTTAAAGATTATTGTTGAAGCCAGGAATCTAAGAGAAGTAGAAGAAATTCTGCAAGCCGGAGGCGTTTTCAGGATCCTGCTAGATAATTTTAATTATACGGATACACGAAAAGCGGTAGCCTTAATAGGCGATCAGTGCTTTACCGAATCGTCCGGGGGGATAAATGAAAATACAATGAGAAAATATGCTGAATGTGGTGTGGATTACATTTCATCTGGTGCTTTAACGCATTCAGTATATAATAAGGACCTTAGTCTAAAAGCAATTTGAATGACCGCTGAGATAGAAGAAAAACTGGAGAAAATTCCCGTTGTAAAATGGCTGGTCAGGTTGCTAAAAAAAATCAAACTCCCCGCGTTTGAAGGACTTTCATTATATGATCTTGTAGAAATGTACATAATAGGCTTGGTGCAGGGTGCTTTATCAACCCGTGCAAGTTCCATATCTTTCAGCCTTTTTGTGGCTCTTTTCCCGTTGCTTATTTTTTTATTTACCCTGATTCCTTTTATTATTCCATACGTAAGTGTCGGAAACCAAAATTTCGATAGTCAATTCCTCGATTTTTTGGAATCTTTTTTGCCTTCCGCCACGGGTGATTATTTTGAAGGAATTTATTACCAAATTAAGGATCAACAGAGTGGGGGACTACTTTCCTCGGCATTTATTTTGTCCATTTTTCTAATGACAAATGGTGTAAGTGCCATTTTTGCCGGGTTCGAGGATTCCTACCATATTAAACTTACCAGAAATTTCTTTAAGCAATACGGTTATTCCATGATGGTAGGCTTTCTTCTTTCATTATTATTAATCGTTGGGGCAGTGGGATATGTTTACTTCGAATTCTATATTTTGGAATATTTAAATGAGTGGGCTGTTCAAACAGGGACCTATGATCTTTCGGAAAAAGATATTGTTGGAGCTAAAATAGGGAAGACCTTGTTTTTTATTCTGCTTTCCTATCTTACTACTGCAATTCTGTACTATTTCGGTACCATGGAGGGTAAACAGGCCAAATTCTTTTCTTACGGCGCACTAATGACTACCTTGCTGTTCTTATTAACCTCCTATTTATTTGGGATCTATATCGACAATTTTGCACGCTATAATGAATTATATGGTGCCCTGGCAGGATTGTTAATTCTTATGTTTTATATATGGCTTAATTCTAACATTTTATTGCTTGGATTTGAATTAAATGCCACCCTCAATTATCTTAGAAAAAAACACCAGAAATGAAATACCTATTCTTCAAAATACTTTTATTGGTATGCATGTTAATATTAAACGTGCAGGTGGTGAGTTCCCAGAGTGTTTTAGGGCAATGGAAGACAATAGATGATGTTAGCGGAAATGCCAAATCTATTCTTGAAGTATATAAAAAAGGGGATCGTATCTACGGAAAAGTTCAAAAAATTCTTGAAAAAGGAAAGGAAAATGCACTTTGTATTAAATGTGAAGGTGAACTAAAAGACAAACCCGTTGTAGGGATGCAAATTATCAACGGTTTGAAAAATTCGGATGACAATGAATATAGCGGCGGTGAAATACTCGATCCTGAAAATGGTAAAAAATACAGATGCAAAATCTGGGTAAACCCTGAGAACCCCAACGAACTCAAGGTAAGGGGTTATCTGGCTTTTTTTTATAGGACACAAACCTGGCATAGGGTAACCAATTAGATGGTAGAGTTTAATGGAAATATTTATAAATGTAGTACTGCCTATTCCCCTGCAAAAACACTTCACTTACAGCGTAAGTGAAATTGAGGCTGCGCGTTTAAATATTGGGATGAGGGTGGCGGTGCCATTTGGTAAATCTAAGTTATTTACCGCCCTGGTGGTTAAAATTCATAATGACCCGCCTGAAGTATATGAGGCTAAACCCATACATGACATCCTGGATGAACATCCAATAGTAACCACAATTCAATTAAAACATTGGCAGTGGATAGCTGATTATTACATGTGTACATTAGGAGAGGTATTTAGAAGTGCCATTCCGAGTGCACTTTTACTGGAGAGCGAAAGCCTTATTCTTCTCAATAAAGATGTTGTAATTGATGAAGATGACTTAAGGGATGATGAATTCCTGATCTATGAGGCCCTCAAACAACAGAATATTCTTCGTGTGGATGATATAATGGAAATAGTTGAAAGGAAGAACATTTTACCAATTCTTAATGGTCTTATCAAAACAGGGGCTATATCAATAAAGGAAGAAATTCACGAACGATACAAGCCAAAAATGGTTCGTTATGTTCGAATGGGGGATAAATACAATTCGGAAAAAGAATTGCAGGAACTATTAAATTCACTAACCCGGGCTCCAAAACAAAGTCAGGTCGTATTATCCTTATTTCATCTTCAGGCCACCCAAAAGAAACCAATAAAGCTTAGTGAATTGGAAATTGATAGCAGGACGAGTCGCGCTGTAATTCGTGCCCTGATAAAGAAAGAAGTTCTTGAAGAGTATTTCATCCAAAAAGATCGTGTTGAGTTCAAAAGCACAAAAGAACTTGTGCCCCCAAAAACTTTGAATGAATATCAGGTAAAAGCATTGAATGACATTAAAGGCTATTTTCAAAATGATAGCGTTACACTGCTTAAAGGGGTAACCTCTTCCGGTAAGACCGAAGTATATGTAAAACTGATTGCCAATTGTCTTTCCGAGAATAAACAGGCGTTATATCTGGTTCCGGAAATTGCCATTACCACACAACTTATTTCAAGGTTGCAGGAATATTTTGGTTCTGCTATTTCTGTTTTTCATTCCAAATACAATATGCAGGAAAAAGTAGAGGTTTGGAGGAATGTTTTAGAGGATAAACCCAAGGCACAATTAATAATTGGTGCACGTTCTGCTCTGTTTTTACCTTTTGCAAGTTTGGGACTTATAATTATAGACGAGGAACACGAAACATCATTTAAACAGTACGATCCCGCTCCGAGGTACCATGCAAGGGATGCGGCTATTGTTCTTGGGAGTTTCTTTAAAAGCAACATGCTTTTGGGATCGGCAACGCCAAGTATAGAAAGTTATCACAATGCCAAAACAGGGAAGTACGGATACACACAAATCGAAAGAAGGTTTGGAAATGTATTAATGCCCGATATGGAATTGGTTGATATCAAGGAGCAACATAGGAAAAAGCGAATGAATGGGCATTTTTCTGAACGCCTGATAGAGGAGATCACCGAAACCCTTGATCAGGGAGAACAGGTCATCTTGTTTCAGAACCGCAGGGGATATGCCCCCATTTTAGAGTGCACTACCTGCGGCCACACTCCGCAATGTCCCAATTGTGACGTTAGTTTAACATATCATATGCATAGAAAACAACTTAGGTGCCATTATTGCGGACATCATATGGCTTTACCTGATAGTTGTCTGGCTTGTGGGAGCACTACCCTGGACACCAAGGGTTTTGGCACGGAACAGGTAGAGCAGGAACTAAATACAATTTTTCCTTCTGCAAGGGTGGGCCGAATGGATCTGGACTCTACAAGGGGGAAACACGCCTATGCGAAAATTATTCATGCCTTCGAAAACCAGGAAATGGACATCCTTGTCGGAACCCAGATGCTTACCAAGGGTCTTGATTTTCGAAATGTAAACCTGGTGGGTATTATGAATGCAGATGCACTTTTAAATTTTCCCGATTTCAGAGCTCATGAGCGAACGTATCAATTGCTAACACAGGTAGCCGGCCGGGCCGGGCGCACCAAAAAAAGAGGTAAAGTAATCATTCAAACTTACAATCCTTATCATCAGATCCTTAAGCAGGTAACTACCGGAGATTATGAAGGAATGTTTCGGGAACAATTATATGAAAGGGAGCAGTATAAATATCCTCCGGTCAACCGGATCATAAGATTAACTTTTAAGCACAAAGAGTTCAATAAATTAAATGAAGCTTCGGCCTGGTTTGCCAAAGCCCTCCGTAATAGGAATGAAATTATAGTTTTAGGGCCGGAGTTCCCTCCGGTTGCCCGAATTCGCAATCAGTATTTAAAACATGTTCTGATAAAGATACCTCAGGGCGTATCTCTTAAGATCACAAAAAAAAACATCAAAAGAATACATAATTCCTTTGATGCTATTTCTCAGTTTAAAGCGGTTCGGATAATCTACAATGTAGACCATATGTAACTAGAACAATGCTTAGTGTAACTAAACATTGCTTAAAGCTTCCGCCAACTCTGTTTTTTTGTTTCTGCTCAACGGAATAGACCTCCCGCTTACCTCTACATTCTTACTATTGAATTTCTCAATTTTTTCAAGATTTACAATGTAAGACTTGTGAATTCGCAGGAATTTATCCTCCGGCAATTGTTTTTCGAATGCTTTCATTGTAGATAGAATAACAATGTTTGCTTCATCAGTAACTAATTTTATATAGTCACCTAAAGCCTCTATCCACTTTATCTCATTCAGGATAACTTTTCTTTTCTTAAGATTACTTTTTACGAAGATATGCTCTTCATCTTCCGTTACCTTATTCATCTGCTCATATTTCGCTACCGCTCTTTTCACAGAGGCATCAAAACGAGCCATGGTAATGGGTTTATGGAGATAGTCGGTAACATCGTAATCAAATGCTTTTAAAGCATAATCCGGCTTTCCGGTAATTAAGATAACTTGTGGTCTGTTTTCCAGGGACTCCAATAAGTCAAAACCACTAATGATAGGCATCTCAACATCAAGAAAAATTAGGTCAATTTCATTATTCTTGATGCCGTTTTTGGCTTCAATAGCATTACTGTAGTCGGCGACAAGTGCTAGATTGGGATGATTGTTAACTAATTTTGCAACTGCCATACGTTGCATCGACGAATCATCAACAACAATACTTCTTAGTTTCATAAATGGGTTGATTTGTGGGGTTAAATCATCGACAAAGTACCGAAAAAACAAGTTTAACTGCAATAAAAGTTGTAAACATTGTTAATAAATACGTGTAAATGGTAAATGATTATAGATTTTAGGTTTAAATAGGTTAAGTCTGATTTTTATGATTCTTGATACCTATAACGAAGAATTTTTCAATTTCTTGTAATTAGAACTAAATATTATTACTTTTGCGCTCCTAAAAAATATATAACGATATGAATAATTATGAAACTGTTTTCATTTTAAATCCCGTTCTATCAGACACTCAGATAGAGGAAACAGTAAAGAAATTTGAGGATTTCTTGAAAAAAAACAAGGCCAAAATGGTCGCAAAAGAGAATTGGGGGCTAAAGAAGTTGGCCTATCCAATCCAGAACAAAAAAAGTGGTTTTTATCACTTATTTGAATTTACTGCTCCCGGTGAGGTAATTGCCCCTTATGAGCAGGAATTCAGAAGAGATGAACGTATTATGCGTTTCCTAACCGTAAAATTGGACAAACATGCCATTGAATGGGCGGAAAAAAGAAGAACCAGACTAAAAGATAAAGCGTAAGTAATATGGCATCAATAGAACAACAAGCAAAAGGTAAAAAGGACGGTGAAATCAGGTATTTGACCCCTCTTAACATTGAGACTAACAAGCAAAAAAAATATTGCAGATTTAAGAAATCCGGTATCAAATATATAGATTATAAAGATCCTGATTTTTTGATGAAATTAGTAAATGAACAAGGGAAACTTTTACCCAGAAGATTGACCGGAACTTCATTGAAGTATCAAAGAAAAGTGGCCCAGGCCGTTAAAAGAGCACGTCATTTGGCACTTATGCCATATGTTGGAGATTTATTAAAATAAAAAATAACGGAGTATGGAACTTATTTTAAAAGAAGACGTCCAAAACCTAGGTTTTAAAGATGATTTAGTGAAAGTGAAGAATGGTTATGGTAGAAATTACCTTATACCTCAGGGCTTAGCCATGTTGGCAACACCTTCCGCGAAAAAAGTCTTGGCAGAAAACTTGAGGCAAAAAGCACATAAAGAAAAAGAAATTGTAGCAGCAGCAAACGAAACTGCTACAGCTTTGAAGGACTTACAGATAAAAATTTCGGCAAAAGTAGGAGCGGCAGAGAAGTTATTTGGTTCAATAACCAGTATAGATGTTGCTGATGCCTTGGTGAAAGAAGGACACGAAATTGACAAAAAATATATCAGTATAAAGGGAGGAACAATTAAAAGAACCGGACCCTATGAAGCACAAATCAGGCTTCACAGAGATGTGGTTGTTGAATTTCCTTTCGAAGTTGTGTCTGAGAAGAAGTAGTCAAAATTAGTTGATAACTTAAAAGAGCTATAATTTTATAGCTCTTTTTTTTATGCTACTTTTAAAATTAGAATTTCAATCAACTAAACTCATTACCAATGAAAATCAAAACACTATTAAGCATCCTGCTTCTCAGTATCGGGATCAGCTCTTTTGCTCAGGTTACAACCTCAAACATCAGAGGTTCTGTGGTAGATGACCAGGGAACTCCACTATTAGGTGCAAACGTCGTTGCAATACATACACCAACAGGTACCAAACACGGCACCGTGAGTAACGAAGATGGACGCTTTAACCTTGTAAACCTTCGGGTAGGGGGCCCTTATGAACTGACAATTTCTTACATAGGGTTTAAATCTCAAACCCAAAATGACGTTTATTTATCATTAGGTAAAACATTTAATGTAGACGTCAAATTGGTATCTGAAAGTCAGGCATTGGACGAAGTTACCGTAACTTCTGATAGAGGAGGTACATTCGGTAGTGATCGTACAGGCCAGGAGACCAGTATTGGAAATAGGGAATTAACAAGATTACCTACTATTTCCAGATCAGCCAGTGATTTTACCCGGCTAGATCCTACCGCTTCAGCAGGAGCATCAGGCACATCTTTCGGAGGAAGGAATGACCAATACAATAACTTTTCCCTTGATGGTGCAATCTTTAATAATCCATTTGGATTGGATGCCGCTACCCCAGGTGGACAAACCAGTGCCCAACCGATTTCATTAGATGCTATTGACCAGATACAGGTTACAACAGCGCCCTATGATGTTACACAATCTGGTTTTACCGGTGCATCTGTTAATGCAGTTACGAAAAGTGGGACCAATGAATTCTATGGCACGGTATATGGATTCTTTCGAAATGATGATCTTACGGGAGGTAAGATTAAAGGCGATAAAGTCTTTAAAACAGGACTCGAACAAAAACAGTATGGCGTTAGTATTGGAGGCCCTATTATAAAAAATAAATTGTTCTTTTTTGCAAATTTTGAACGTGATGAGTTAACATCGCTCGGAACGGATGGCTTTGTACCCAATACTGGAACAGGAGAAATAAATGAAAGTAGGGTGTTGGAATCGGACTTTCAATTGGTGGATAATCTGTTGCGCCAGGTGGTAGTTGGTCAGGATGGTCAGGGAAATGATATTTTCTATGACCCTGGTAGATATACCGGATTTAATTTCGATCAGGAATCAACTAAGGGTATTTTTAAGCTGGATTGGAATATTAATGATAATAACCGTTTGGCCATTATATATAATTTTCTGGATGCTTCCAAAGGTAAACCGGCCAATAGGGATGCAATAGCATTCAGAGGTCCCAATACACAAACCCTGCAGTTTGAGAATGCGGGTTATGAAATAAATAATAAAATTAACTCCATTCAATTGGAGCTCAATTCCAAATTGTCTGATGTGGTTACCAATAAACTGCAATTCGGGTATACCCATTTTGATGATTTCAGAAATCCCTTTTCCAGCCCGGCACCCAGTATTGTAATTTTGGACGATACAGGGAGTTCCAATTATATTATCGGCGGTCATGAACCTTTCTCTATCAACAATAGATTGGATCAGAAGGTGTTTCAAATCACCAATAATCTAAATTATTTTGCTGGAAATCATACCTTTACAATTGGTTTTTCTTTTGAAAAATTTGAATTTGATAACTCATTTAATTTGGGTGCTTATGGTGCCCAGGGTGTTTTCTTTCCAACAACAACGATAACAGATTTTCCGAATTTCGCGAGTTCTGGTGCATTACAACAATCATTTGATGATGCTATAGCTGCCGATAGGGCATTTAATGCTGCCGGCACAGGTAATCCGGGAGGATGGTCATTGGCAGAAACTAATGTAGGTCAGTTATCTTTTTATCTGCAGGATCAATGGGATATCAAAGAGAATTTTAAGCTTACCTATGGAATACGTTTCGACAAGCCGTTATATTTTGACACAAAACAGAAAATCCAGGAGAACATCCAAAGGAAAGGCGGTGAAATGGGGACTTATATACCATCAATTCAATACTTTGATCCGGAAACCAATGAACCCATATTCCTTGATTCAGAACAGTTGCCAACGAACAAAATATTGCTTTCTCCAAGAGTAGGATTTAACTGGGATGTAAAAAGTGATAAAACATTGCAGATCAGAGGTGGGTCCGGATTATTCACCGGGAGATTTCCTTTTGTTTGGCTGGGTAACCAGGTTCAGGGCGTAGACTTTTTCTTTTATCAATTGGTGGACCCTGATTTTAGATGGCCACAGGTTTGGAGAACTAATGTGGGCGTAGACAAACAGTTTAAGGATGGGCTAATACTTACTGCAGATGTATCATACACCAAGGATGTTCATGCAGCTCATGTACAAAACTGGGGTCTTAGTGCTCCTTCATTGACATTAAATGGGGTTGATAATCGCGCAAGGTATTCCAACGATGACAAATCACAAATTTTTGGAGGTCCTACAAATGCCTATGTGTTTACAAACTCCGATAAAGGCAGAATATGGAATGCTTCTGTTAAGGCACAAAAAACATGGAGAAATGGGATCTACGCCATGGCGGCTTATAGTTTTTTAAATGCAAAGGAAGTAAACTCAATAGATGCCGAAATTACCGGAGATGCTTTTGCTGGCAATGCCGTAGTTGGGGATGCCAATAAAGATGTTCTTGCTTTTTCAAGATATGGTGATAATCACAGATTTATTGGGGTATTCTCCAAAGCATTTAATTTTGGGATGACAGTATCGGCTTTCTTTGAATATGCTAAAAGCGGACGTTTTAATTATATCTATGGCGGGGATATCAACAATGATGGATCGAGCATCAATGACTTGCTTTATATCCCAACCGCTTCTGAAATTGGACAAATGGCTTTCAGCGGTCCCGGCCAAGCTGAGGCATTAGAAACATTTATCCAACAAGACAAGTACTTAAGTGGCCGAAGGGGTCAATATGCAGAACGTTATGGAGCCCTTGCACCCTGGAGAAGTACATTTGATTTAAAAGTTCTGCAGGACATTAAGATCAATGACAAAAACAAATTTCAAATAAGTGTGGATATTCTTAACGTTGGTAACCTGTTGAATTCGAATTGGGGGGTTGTTCAGGCACCTAATTTTGACCAGCTAATAGGGGTAAGTGTAGACGACACCAATACGCCAACCTATACTTTTGATCCCAGTAGAAATGATACTTTTGGTCCTGTAACTTCAGAACTTTCAAGATGGAGGATGCAGATCGGACTACGTTACTTATTTAACTAGTAAACATTGAAATTAAATAGGGCTGCACAGTTTGTGTGGCCTTTTTATTTTTGTAAAATGAAATATATTCGGTTAACCAGGCAGCAATTGGAAGAAATGCACCAGGAGTTTATTAATTTTCTGGCAACTCAGTCCATTACCGCTCGGGAATGGGAATTACTTAAGAAGACACAACCTGAGGTCGCAGAAGAAGAATTAGATGTTTTCAGTGATCTTGTTTGGGAAGGAGTGCTGGGTAAGGTTACATATTTGGAGAATATTTCCGCACAGCATATGCATCTTTTTCATTTATCTGAGAAAGAAATGAAACTGATATCGGTAAAAGTATTAAACCCGGATATCGATTTAAATACCTCTGTTGGCTTCAACTGGTTTAAGAAGAACTGGCAATCAGATTTTGTTGAATACCTAAATGCCTCTAAAGCTTATACTGAAGATAAGAACCTGGATAAATTTAAGCTTATTCAGGAAGGTGCAGTTATTACAAAAGGAGAATTGTACCAATGGTTCGAAAAGATTATAGGATAATATGTAGCAACCTTTTAAAACCCGTTTGAACAAACCATTATATTTGCAGCAGTTAGCTTAACATATGGCACAAAAACCATCAATACCAAAAGGAACCAGAGATTTTTCACCAAAGGAGGTTGAAAGAAGGAATTATATTATTCAAACTATACAGGGCCATTTTAAAAAATTTGGATTCCAGCCTATCGAGACGCCTGCAATGGAGAATCTGGAAACTCTTACGGGTAAATATGGGGATGAGGGTGATCGGCTAATCTTCAAGATAATCGATTCTGGAGATTTCTATAGTAAGAATCTATCTAAAACACTTGAGAGTGCTATCTCAGTGTTTCTTGCAATCACCTACATCTTTAAGGAAATTACTAATTCAATTCTAAACCAACTTAATGAATCGAATTTGGAATTTGCAACAAAAGATGAACTGACAAAAATAATATCACAAAAGGGCCTTCTTAATCAATATAATGAGAAGGTTTACTATTGGGCAAATGTTCTGATTTTTGATGAACAACATCGAGATGCATTTATTAAAGTTCTTAATACAATAGAGAAATTATTCCTAAATCAGTGTGTTGATTTCATATACCTGAAAGGACTGGATTTCTCACAAAAAAGAAAAGACGTTTCAGACCACGAATTTACCTGGGCAAATAGACACATTCTACAAGATTTTACCAATGAAGTCTTAATATTCATTCAAGTAGAGCTTCCTGGCGCTGAGGTGTTAGAATTAACTAGTAAAAATTTGGTAAAAAAGGTTTCTGAAAAAGCGTTGAGATATGATCTTACCGTACCTTTTGCGCGTTATGTGGTGATGCATCAAAATGAAATAGACTTTCCCTTTAAGCGCTATCAAATTCAACCGGTATGGAGGGCAGACAGGCCGCAGAAAGGTCGGTTCCGTGAATTTTATCAGTGTGATGCGGATGTGGTTGGCACCAATTCCCTTCTTCAGGAAGTTGAGCTTATTAAATTGTACGATGCTGTTTTTGCGGATTTAAGTTTAGAAAACGTGCTTATAAAACTTAACGATCGCAAAATTCTTTCGGGCATTGCAGAGGTGATTGGAGAAAAACATCACCTGGTAGACTTTACCGTAGCTCTTGATAAATTGGATAAGATTGGTAAAGAGGGAGTGATAAAAGAAATGCTGAGCAAAGGAATTTCAGCAAGTGCAATTGAAAAGGCTCAACCACTTTTTGCACTTACCGGTTCTAATTCTGAAAAGTTAAAACAGTTAAGTGATTTTTTAAAAGATTCAGAAGAAGGCAGTAAAGGGGTTAGAGACCTGGCCTTTATTCTTGATGGCATATCAGAATTAGGACTAAATTCTTCGCAAGTAACACTAGATGTGACATTGGCAAGAGGCCTTAACTATTATACCGGTACTATTTTTGAAGTAGCGCCACCTGCTAAAATAAGCATGGGCTCTATAGGTGGTGGTGGTCGCTACGATGATCTTACAGGGATTTTCGGATTAAAGGATGTTAGCGGTGTAGGTATCTCGTTTGGGCTTGATCGTATCTATCTGGTTATGGAGGAGCTCGACCTATTTCCTTCGCGTATTGGCCGTGCATTAGATGTGTTGTTTTTAAATTTTGGTAATCGTGAAGCCATGGCCTCCTTAAAACTTGTTGGAAAACTAAGGAAAGAAGGAGTGAAAGCCGATCTCTATCCGGATGCAGCTAAAATGCAAAAACAAATGAAGTATGCCAACAAAAGAAATGTTCCTTATGTTGTGCTTATAGGCGAAAGGGAAATGTCCGATAAAACTTTTGTGGTCAAAAATATGTCCAATGGAGATCAAAAGGCATATGATATCAATTCTTTTAAAGATTTTACAGGCGAATTAAAGCAGTTCCTTGATTGACTTTATTATTGTTTTATAGTATTCACGACTATGGGGGACATATTTTGCGGTGTTGGCCAGTCCCCAGACTTCTTCTGCAAAAGTAAAAAGTGGAATCATAGCTAGTGATTCAACCTCGCTGTCCTGTTTATTTAAGTTTTGTATAGGAGTTTTTAGCTCACAAAGAAATGTATGGTGAAACTCATTGTCAATAATGGCATTATCATGATTTTGAGTCGATTTGAAAACACCTATTTTGATGAGACTTTCTTTAGGTGTATTAAGCCCTATTTCTTCTTTGATTTCCCTAACAGCAGCCTCTAAAATTTCTTCTCCTGCACCAACATGTCCGGCGACTGAAACATCCCAAAGCAGGGGATAAGTCGACTTATTTTTACCTCTTTGCTGAAGCAACAAATTACCACTTCTTGTATAAAACCAAATATGCACGGTAGGGTGAAATATACCAAGACGATGTGCATCAGATTTTATAATGGTCTGTCCGGTATAGTTCCCTTCTGCATCCAGGCGATCAATAAGTTCATCCATAACCTTATAAGAAAAAGTGTATTTACAAATAGTCTTCGCTAATCAAAATAGCTGAATGTCTCCCCGGATTTGATGTTTAGTAAGGTTTCATAAATTAACCGAATAACATTTTCCACATCACTTTTATGTACTGTTTCTACGGTAGTGTGCATATATCGCAGGGGTAGGGATATTAATGCAGAAGCAACTCCTCCGTTACTATAGGCAAAAGCGTCGGTATCAGTACCGGTAGATCGGGAAGCTGCCATCCGTTGAAACGGTATTTTTTTGGCTTCAGCAGTTTCAATAATCCTTTCTCTGAGTTTATTCTGAACGGCCGGGGCGTATGAAATTACCGGTCCCGATCCTAATTCGGTGTGTCCCTGCTTTTTCTTGTCGATCATAGGCGTGGTTGTATCGTGGCAAACATCAGTAATAATTGCGGCATTTGGGCGTATGGTATGCGTAATCATTTCCGCTCCGCGTAAACCAATTTCTTCCTGTACGGCATTGGTTATATATAAACCAAATGGTAATTTTTTCTTGTTTTCATGCAAAAGTCTGGCAACTTCTGCTATCATGAATCCACCCGCCCTATTGTCAATTGCGCGGCAGACAAATTTATCATTATTTAAGACATGGAATTCATCAGGATAGGTAATCACACAGCCCACATGTACCCCCATTTTCTCAACTTCTTCCTTGTCTTTTGCTCCAACATCAATGAAAATATTATCTAATTTGGGAGGTTCTTCTTTCGCCCGGTCGCGTGTATGAATGGCAGGCCATCCAAAGATTCCTTTTACAATTCCGTTTTTAGTGTGGATATTTACCCATTTTGAAGGTGCGATTTGATGATCACTTCCCCCGTTGCGTATAACATAAAGTAGTCCATTATCCGTTATATAATTAACATACCAGGAAATCTCGTCGGAATGTCCTTCGATGACAACTCTATATTCTGCCTCGGGATTAATTACCCCAACAGCTGTTCCATACGTATCAGTAATAAATGTATCAACATAGGGTTTAACATAGTTCATCCATAATTTTTGACCTTCCCATTCGTAACCGGTCGGCGACGCGTTGTTAAGGTATTCTTCAAAAAAAGCCAGGGATTTTTTGGTAATAATCTTCTTATCGCTCATCTATATTTAGTTTGATTACAAACTTAACAATATTCACTTTTATTTAGTAATCCGGTCCAATGTTTATGATTAATTTTGGCAAGAAATTTGAATTGTAGATTAGTGTGAAAAAGTATTTCCATTTTATTCTTATCGGTCTTATGGGCTACATTGGTATTTCTCAGGTAAAAGAGGAGCCTTTGGACTCTATTGCTGAAAAAATGATAATCATTGAGGGAGATTCGATTTTTAAGCAGTCAATTGCCCTGGATGAGGTATACATTTTTGGAAAGTTAGAGTTTGCATCGTATAAGGATAAATTGAACTATTATATTTTGCGAAGAAAAACTCTTAAGGTTTATCCCTATGCTAAAATGGCGTCGGAAAGGTTGGAAGAGTTAAATGATAGTTTAATGAGAATTAAATCAAAACGAAAAAAGAAAAAGTACACAAAGCAATTACAAAAGTATATTGAGGGAGAGTTTTCGGATGAATTAAAAAAATTGACTCGTACAGAGGGTCAGATTTTGGTGAAATTAATTTACCGGCAGACAGGGAATACTACCTACGGCTTAGTTAAAGATTTACGAAGTGGCTGGCGTGCATTTTGGTATAACACAACGGCTAAAATGTTTAAGATTAACTTAAAGGCAGAATTTCAGCCGGAATACATACATGAAGATTACATTATTGAAGATATTCTGCAAAGGGCTTTTGCGTCTAATAGGCTGGTGAAGCAGGAATCTGTTTTGGATT
Source organism: uncultured Eudoraea sp. (assembly GCF_947258925.1). Classification (GTDB taxonomy): domain Bacteria; phylum Bacteroidota; class Bacteroidia; order Flavobacteriales; family Flavobacteriaceae; genus Eudoraea. The sequence goes on from NZ_CAMYKG010000003.1 coordinate 108,652, forward strand.
ATGATTATTCATCGCTCACTAATAAATGGAGTAAGGTAAATAAGCATAAAAAATAGTTGCAGATAACGTTAAAAAGATGTAGCTTTATAAGCCTTTTTTTGTTTTAGATCCTAAGACAAAATCCTAGCAATAAGTACATTAAAAATTGAGGTAAAAATTATTTCATAAAAATACCTGAAATTTATTTTTAATTAGAAAAAGTGCTTTATATTTGCACCCGCTTATCAGGAGAGGCAGATGATAGATTTGGTGAAGAAGGATTTAGGATAAGCGACTAGAAGTTCATTGACATATTGACGAACAGCGTTTTTTTGTTTGAGGCCAGTGATGGTTTTGGGCAAAGAAATTTGAATTATTTTGAGATTAAGAGGATAAAAACGAGGGTTGGGATTAGGATTTTCGTAGTTATATAGGCGTA
>NZ_CAMYKG010000004.1:0-66319 GCF_947258925.1 uncultured Eudoraea sp.
AATGGCTGCCGAAGCTTTTAATAGAGGAGGTATTGATGACAATAAAGCACAGCAATTTTTAAATAGGGTAAGAAACAGAGCCGGTTTAGGAAATGTAACAGCAACAGGCAATTCATTGACTACGGCGATATTTAAAGAACGAAGGGTTGAACTGGTAGGGGAAGGCCATCATTTTTTTGATTTGGTAAGAACCGGCCGAGCGGCTCAGGAAATTGAAGGATTTACTTCAGGTAAGAATGAATTATTCCCAATACCCGATATCGAAATTGAATTGGCGGGAAGCCGATGGGCACAAAACCCTGGTTATTAATAAAAATAAACTTTGAAAAAATGAAAATTATAAAGCAATTAACAGTACTATTTTTAGTAATAAATTTAATTAATTCCTGTACAAAAAGGGAAACATCTTATGCGTTGGAAAATGTATCAGCACCGACAGATGTTAAGGCAGTCTTTGATATTTCACAAGATGATTCTGGTGATGTAGTGGTTACTCCTACCGCTGTAGGGGCAACTTTATTCAAAGTCTATTTCGGTGAAGTAGAAGACGAAACACCGGTAGAGGTTAGCCCTGGAGATAGTGCAGAATACACCTACGGGGAAGGGGAATTTACGTTGAGAATTGTCGCAGTTGGTCTCACGGGGTTAACAAGTGAATTAAGCAAAATTGTAAATATATCTTTCGCTGCTCCAACAGATTTGCAATTGGGAATTGCGATATCAACAACTAATCCATTGGAAATTTCAGTTACTCCAACTGCAACCAACGCTACAGTTTTTGATATTTATTATGGGGATGTAGAAGATGAAGAACCTACGACAATAATGGCCGGTGAAACTGCAATACATGTCTATGCCGAGACTGGTGATTACACGGTAAGGGTTGTCGCCAGAGGTGCGGGGGCTGCAACTGTCGAATCCTCGGAAGTTATAACTATATCTGGAGGTACAAATCCTATGGCTTTGCCAATAACGTTTGATGATCCGGCTGTAAACTATGCCTTTGAAACCTTTAATGGGGCCTCTTATGGAGTTGTAGATAACCCTGATCTTTCGGGAGCCAATACGGAGGCTACCAAAGTGGGAGCAATTACCAATTCCGGGAATAATTTTGAAGGAGGAGCTTTTAATCTTGGGACTCCAGTAGATTTTAGCGGTGATAACAAGACCATTACAATGAAATTCTGGTCCAATATAGCGGTACCGGTTTTAATGAAGTTTGAAGGAGGGGTAAACGGAGAACGTGAAAATGAGGTAGTAGTAAACCACGGAGGTACAGGCTGGGAAGATTTGAGTTTTGATTTCGCAGTTGATGCCGTCAAAAGTTTTATTGATGGTAGCCAGGGAGTAGGAGAACCATTCGTCCCTACAGGACAATATGCTACAATAGTAATTTTTGTCGATGGTCCGGGGACCACCGCAGGAACATTTTATATTGATAATATTGAGCAGCCTGGCGGTGGTGCCGTGGCATTGTTAGAACTTCCAATAACATTTGATGATAGCACTGTAGATTATGCTTTCGGAACGTTTAATGGGGCATCCTATGAAGTAGTTGATAATCCGGATCTTTCCGGAGCTAATACCACGGCTTCAAAAGTAGGAGCAATAACCAATTCTGGAAATAATTTTGAAGGTGGCGCCTTTAACTTGGATACGCCGGTAGACTTTAGCGGAGATGACAAGACGATAACGATGAAGTTCTGGTCCAATACGGCCGTTCCTATTTTGTTGAAATTTGAGGGTGGTGTGAATGGTGAACGACAGAACGAAGTGGTAGCCAATCATGGCGGTACCGGCTGGGAAATTTTGAGTTTTAATTTTGCAGTAGACGCCATTAAAAGTTTCATTGATGGCAGTCAGGGAGTAGGTGAACCTTTTGTACCCACCGGTCAATATGCCACTATGGTTATTTTTGTGGACGGACCTGGCACAACGGCAGGGACATTCTACATGGATGACATAGAACAGATTACACCAATGAATCCATTGGCCTTACCTATAACCTTTGACGATCCATTGGTTACATATGACTTTGGCACATTTAACGGAGCATCCTATGAAGTAGTGGATAACCCGGATCTTTCAGGAGCAAATAGCGTTGCTTCAAAAGTTGGTGCAATCACCAATTCAGGGAATAATTTTGAAGGTGGTGCCTTTACTTTAGACACCGCGGTAGATTTTAGTGGATCCAACAAAACCATAACTATGAAGTTCTGGTCCAATGTCCCAACACCTGTATTACTCAAATTTGAAGGAGGGGTAAATGGAGAGCGGCAAAATGAAGTGGTTGCCAATCATGGAGGAACAGGATGGGAAAATATTAGTTTCGACTTTGCGGTAGACGCCACTAAAAGCTTTATAGATGGTAGCCAGGGTGTTGGGGAACCATTTGTTCCAACGGGCCAGTATGCTGTAATGGTAATATTCGTAGACGGACCAGGGACTACTGCCGGTACGTTCTATATGGATGATATAACGCAACAATAAAAATTGTAAATATGAAGGTGCTTTTAAAAAGATATAGTCCGTTTGTTTTATTGTTATTTGTATTTATTTCCTGTCAGGAAAGTGAGCCTAAACTGGAGGCGATTATTGCTCCATCCGGCTTGTCTGTGACCAGTGATATTAGTGTTGATGGTTCAGGAATTGTAGTGTTTAATGCTACAGCAGAAAATGCAATAAGCTATAAGTACACTTTTAGTGATGGTACTTCTGAAATTTCACCAAGTGGTATAGTTACAAAAAGGTTTACAAAAACAGGTCTTAATACATATGGTGTAGTTGTTATCGCTTATGGTACAGGAGGTAATAGTTCTTCAACATCTTTTGAAGTAGAAGTTCAAAGTGATTTTTCCGATCCTGAGGCAATAGAACTACTCACCGGGAACGGTTCCAAAACCTGGTATTGGGCCGCCTCGGAACCCGGCCATTTAGGAGTAGGGCAGAACGATGCCGACGCTGCAAATAATTTCTATCCCAATTTTTTCTCAGAGGTTCCCTTTGGTAAAGCTGGAAATCCAGATAGTGAATGTATCTATGAAGATCAATTAGTATTTACTTTAGACGGGGAAACCTTGAAATATGAATTAAATAATCTGGGTAAGACCTTTTTTAATGTTTCCTATCAGGATGTAGCTGGTGGTTCTGCGGGATTTGACTTTTGTTATGATTTTGATACTTCCGGAGAAAAAATAGTTACACTGGCACCTTCGGAGTCCTTTGTAGCCGGCAATGGGGTAGAAGGGCAAACCAGGGGTACGGTAATGAATTTTACAGATGGTGGATTTATGGGATATTATATCGGAGCAACTTCATATGAAATACTCTCTCTTACAGCAAACAGAATGATTGTGCGTGCTGTTCAGGGTAATGATGATTTCCTGGCCTGGTACCATACTTTCTCTACTACTGATCCACTTGTGGAAGAAGAGGAATCCTTAATTTGGTCTGATGAGTTTGATACTGATGGAGCGCCGGATTCTGCATCTTGGAATTATGATTTAGGAGATGGTTGCCCCGATCTTTGTCAGTGGGGCAATGATGAAGCCCAATCTTACACAAACGATCCAAGTAATATTGTTGTTGAAGACGGGCTCTTAAAGATTACAGCCATAGAAAATGCAGGTAATTATACCTCTGCGAGGATCAACTCCAAAGGTAAATTCGAATTTCAATATGGAAGGGTGGAGATCAGGGCAAAACTGCCTGCCGGGGGAGGAACCTGGCCTGCCTTATGGATGCTTGGTGGTGATATTGACACAAATCCATGGCCTGGCGCAGGTGAAATTGATATCATGGAACATGCGGGCAATAACCAGGATGTTATCCAGGGTGCCACTCACGACCCTATCAATTTTGGCGGCGATGCTCGAAAAATAAATACTACTATTAGTGGTGTTTCGGATGATTTTCATGTATATGGCATAGAGTGGACGGCTGCAGTAATAACATTTACCATTGATGGTGTGGAATATGGATCAATATTAAATGATGCTAATCGTCCGTTTGACAAAGATTTCTATTTTGTTTTAAATATTGCCATGGGTGGCACTTTTGGAGGGGCAATAGACCCTTCTTTTACACAGTCAACCATGGAAGTTGATTACATTAGAGTATATCAATAATTTTCTTTAGTTAATTTGTTTAGCAGAAAAAAGGTTAGATGGTTCCCCTAACCTTTTTTTGATTAAATTGTACTTGATAACGATGTAACTAACCAACGACAGATAACCAGACCTATAGAGGTACCTTAAAAATGCTCCTTAGATTTGTTTCAATACGGGAATTCATTGGCAGACAGACATCGGATGATCAAAGTAGTTTTCTATTAGAAATCTAAATGTCTCTTAAATGGTACAAGTAAAAAAAACAACAGATGGTTAGAAAAATTACTACTATCCTATCCTTAACACTGTTATTGGTTAACTGTGCGACCAAAGAAAAAGAATCGGCCGAAACCTTGGTTGCAGAACCCGAACCGAAAATTATGGCGACAACAAATATGAATGCTAGTGTTTATACTACTGCCCATAAAACTGATTTAAGACTTACCGAGACCGGAGCCTTGACATTCAATGATTTTAAACAGCCGTTAGAGACTGAAATTGATGTACTCGTTGATCCTGCTAAACAATTTCAGACGTTTATGGGGATCGGTGCAGCTCTGACAGACGCCGCGGCGGAAACTTTTTACAAACTAACCGAAGAAAATCAAGATAAATTTTTAGAAGCGTACTATAGTCAGGAAAAGGGCATCGGCTATTCTTTAGCCAGGACCATTATTCATAGTTGCGATTTTTCAAGTGGGAGTTATACCTATATTGAAGAAGGAGATGCTGAGTTAGAGACTTTCAATATTGAACATGATAGACAATACCGATTGCCTTTTACAAAAAAAGCGATTGAAGCAGCAGGCGGAGAGTTAACGATGTATGCCAGCCCCTGGAGTCCGCCGGCTTTTATGAAAACAAATAATAATATGTTACAGGGTGGAAAATTAAAACCCGAGTTTTATCAGCCGTGGGCCAATTATTATGTAAAATTTATTGAGGCCTATGAAGCAGAAGGCATTCCTATTTGGGGACTTACCATACAAAACGAACCCATGGCCGTTCAACGTTGGGAGTCCTGTATATATACCGCCGAGGAAGAACGCGATTTTCTGAAGAATTATCTTGGGCCTACCCTGGAAAAGGCTGGAATGGGTGATAAAAATATCATTGTTTGGGATCACAACCGCGATCTGTTGTTTCAAAGGGCAAGTGTTATTTTAAATGACCCGGAGGCTGCTAAATATGTCTGGGGAGCAGGTTTTCATTGGTATGAAGACTGGAAAGATGGCATTCCAATGTTCGATAATGTGCAAAATGTCAATGAAGTATTTCCGGATAAGAATTTAATTTTTACAGAAGGCTGTAATGAAGGTTATGATATTAACAAAATAGAAGAAGTAAGGCTTGCTGAGCGCTATGGAAGGTCTATGATAAACGACTTTAACAATGGTACGGTGGCATGGACAGACTGGAATATTCTATTGGATGAAACCGGGGGTCCTAACCATGTCGGAAATTTATGTTTTGCCACGGCACATGGTGACACCAAAACAGGTGAACTTACATTGACCTATTCGTATTATTATATCGGACATTTTTCAAAATTTATACGACCTGGCGCCAAAAGGATTAGCAGTGTTTCAAGTTCAAATTCCTTGCTGTCAACTGCATTTGTAAATGTGGATGGTAGTGTAGTGATCGTTGCTATGAATCAAAGTGATGCACCTTTGGAATACAGTGTAACGATGAATTCATTAACAGCTAAAGTTGATGTTCCCGGACACGGAATACAGACCATTGTGATGTCAGAATAGTAATTTATCATTTTGTAAATTAACCAAACTAAATAATCAACCAAATAAAACTGAAAAACATGGAAGAACCTGATTCAGTACTAAAAATGAATAAGTCTTATACGATACTCATAAGTCTTATAGTAGCTCTGGGAGGGTTTTTGCTGGGTTTTGACAGCGCTGTAATTTCAGGTGCGGTAAAAGGAATTACGATCTATTTTGAAATGACCGAATGGATGCTGGGATTCTCAGTGGGCTGTGTAGTTTTTGGTGCAATGGCCGGGAACTTGTTGGCAGGACCCATGAGCGATAAGTTCGGCCGAAAAAATATATTGATTATTGTAGCGGCATTATTCACCATTTCTGCTACCTGGTCTGCATTGGCCACGGGTTATATTGAATTTATCACGGCAAGGATAATTGGCGGAATCGGGATTGGCGGAGCCATATTAATTGCACCCATTTACATTGGAGAAATTGCGCCTCCTAAACTAAGAGGTAGCCTGGTATCTTTTAATCAACTAAATATCGTTATTGGTATTTCAGTCGCCTACTTTTCCAATTATTTTCTGGTAAACCTGGGTGAAGACAGTTGGCGTTGGATGCTTGGTGTTGAGGCTATACCTGCAGCCATTTATTTTTTAGCACTCTTTACGGTTCCTAAAAGTCCGAGGTGGCTGATAAGGAAATTAAATAATGTTAAACTGGCAAGAAAGATCCTGGTAAAGATAGGGGGCGAGGAGTATGCCGAGCTTACAATCGCTGAAATTCAGCGCGGAATGTCTGCTGAGGAAGAAACAGGCAAACTATCCGATCTGTTTAAATACAGAAATCGCACTATCATGATAATTGCCATAGGTATTGCATTTTTTCAACAAATTACAGGGATAAATGCAGTGTTCTATTATGCCCCAACAATATTTGAACAGGCCGGAGGCAGTACAGATTCTTCGTTTTTACAGGCAATAGTCGTAGGACTGACCAACCTTGTATTTACATTGGTGGCTATTTGGTTAATTGACAGGCTGGGCAGGAAACCCCTTTTACTGATAGGAACTACTTTTATGACTATCGCTCTTATGATGGCCGCATACGCATTTAATAATGCGACCTATGATTTGAACGAGCAGACTTTGGCCAAAATAAGTAACAATGAAATTAGAACCGCTTTGTCAGACTTTGATGGAAAGTCTTATCAGAGTCAGGCAGATCTTTTTGAAGAGATAGAGCCTGTAATGGATCAGGCCCTATTCCTTAAATTCAAGCGAAACGAAATCACCAATTTTATACAAATCAACGCCACCTTGGTATTGATTGCTATCCTTTTGTATGTTGCCGCTTTTGCCATTTCATTGGGACCGGTGATGTGGACATTGATTTCAGAAATCTTCCCAAGCAGAATAAAAGGAATTGCCATCTCGGTGGTAGGTTTCTTTAACTCTTTGGTAAGTTTTTCGGTGACCCAGGTATTCCCCTGGGAATTATCCAATCTGGGGCCTACGGCTACTTTCGGCATTTATGCCTTGTTGTCGTTCTGCGCAATCTTCTTTGTATATAAATTCGTGATTGAAACAAAAGAAAAAACATTAGAAGAAGTTCAGGAAATATTGATTAGGAAATAGATTGATACATAAATATAGTTACTCATCAAGAGTAAATATTCCATTCATGCCAATCTAAACAATACTAAAAGTATATTAGAAAAAATCAATGGGGAATTAAAATTATAATGAAATAGTTTCTGGAATAAAGAACAATCAAATTAATAATAAATGAATCAAGACACTATATACATCGGTGATATAAAAACTAATTTTGAGAAGTCTGAGATAAAGGGAGAAGTGGTACAGCTACAAAATGAAAATTTTTATAAAATTTCAAACAGCGATGCCATGAGACCATTTTTCATGAGTATTGTAAGCGATTCTGATCATTGGATGTTTATTTCCAGCAATGGGGCACTAACTGCCGGACGAAAAAATAGTGATAGCGCTATTTTTCCTTATTATACAGATGATAAAATCACCGAATCTGTTGAAATTACAGGTAGTAAGACCATACTGCAAGTGCATAAAGATGATCGGTCTGTTCTTTGGGAACCTTTTTCTGATCGTTACCAAGGGGTTTATCAAATCATCAGAAATTTATATAAAAACAGCTTTGGTAATAAAATAATATTTGAAGAAATAAATGAGGACCTGGACCTTGTGTTCCGGTATCAGTGGAGTTCATCTGACCAATACGGGTTTGTAAAAAAGGCCACATTGATAAATCAATCTAAAAGTGCAGCTCAGGTAACTGTTTTGGATGGGATTCAAAATATTTTGCCCTATGGAATAAATGAAGGTTTGCAAAATAGCAGAAGCAACCTTGCCGATGCGTATAAGAAAAGTGAGCTGGAAGCTGAAGTGGGATTAGGCATTTATGCACTTAGCGCAGTAATTGTAGATAAGGCAGAACCAAGCGAGGCACTAAAATCAACACTTGCATATTCACTGGGGATGGAAAACCCCACCCGTTTGATTTCTTCATTACAGCTAAATACTTTTAGAAAAGGCTTGCCATTAGAGGAAGAAATTAATATCAAAGCCGAAAAGAGCGCTTATTTTATTAGCTCCAAAGTGGAACTCAGTCCGAATACTGAAAAAAACTGGATAATCGTGACTGATGTGAATCAGGGGCCTTCGGATGTAGAGGCCATCATTTGGTTGTTGAAATCAGAAAAGGGCTTATATGAGAAGATTTTAGAAGATGTAGAAGCAGGAACGCAAAACCTTAAGGAATTAACCTATTCAGCAGACGGTTTACAACTTACTGCAGATAAACTCCAGAATACAAGACACTTTTCAAATGTACTTTTTAACATCATGCGGGGGGGTATTTTTGATGACGGTTACCATATAGATAAAGGTGATTTTATAGGGTATATTAAAAAAGCAAATAATAAAGTCTATAAGGAAAACAAAAATGTATTAAATCAAATTCCAACTAGTTTTTCACTAAAGGATTTAAAGGAAATCACCAATCAAAGTTCAGACAAGAACTTCAAACGGCTTTGTTTTGAATACATGCCTTTAAAATTTAGTCGCAGACATGGAGACCCCAGCAGACCATGGAATAGATTTACCATAAATACCCGTAGTGAGATTGATGGGTCAAAAGTTTTGGATTATGAAGGTAACTGGAGGGATATTTTCCAAAACTGGGAGGCCCTGGCACACTCATATCCCGAATTTATTGAGAGCATGATCCATAAGTTTTTGAATGCTACTACTTTTGAAGGCTACAACCCTTATCGTGTGACCAAAGATGGCTTTGACTGGGAAGTAATAGAACCAGACGATCCCTGGTCCTATATCGGCTATTGGGGTGATCACCAAATAATATATCTTCTTAAATTTTTGGAGATTATTAGGAATTATTACCCTTCTAAACTCGAAGCGTATTTTAATGAAGAATTATTTGTGTATGCGAATGTTCCATATAAAATTAAAAGTTATAAGGAGACGCTGAAAAACCCAAAGGATACTATTGATTACGACCATGATCTGAATGAGGAAATAATCCGAAGGAAAAACGAACTGGGCGCAGATGGAGCTTTATTAAGGAGCGGGAATTCTGATATTTACAGCGTTAATCTTCTTGAAAAATTACTGGCCACCGCTATGTCGAAGTGTTCTAACTTTATTCCTGAAGCAGGAATATGGCTAAATACCCAGAGACCGGAATGGAATGATGCCAACAATGCTTTGGTTGGTAATGGCGTATCTATGGTTACGCTTTATTACCTCAGAAGATTTTTAAATTTCTTAAGGGACATACTTTCGAGTTCAAAATTCACCAATGCCGCTATCTCAGAAGAATTAGTTGCTTTTTTTATAGGTCTTTCTACTACTTTAGAGAAGTATGAATATACCCTGAAAGGCAAAATTTCGGATGCTGAAAGAAAACGTATTTTAGACGGCCTGGGGGAAGCGGGTAGCACTTACAGAACCAAGATTTATATTCACGGATTTAGCGGCACCAAAAAGGATATTTCCAAAACAGCCTTACTCAGTTTTATAGAGATGGCTTTAAAGTATCTAGATCATTCGATAGACGCGAACAGAAGGACGGATAATATGTATCACGCTTATAATTTAATGTCCGTAGCGAATGAAAATGAGATTTCCATTTCTAATTTAAGTGAAATGCTCGAAGGACAAGTTGCAGTGCTTAGCGCAGGCTACCTTTCATCAGAATCATGCCTTGAAATTCTCGATGCTTTAAAAGCAAGTAGCCTATTCAGGGATGATCAGTATAGTTATATCTTATATCCGGACAAGGAATTGCCGAGATTCGTAGATAAGAACAATATACCTTCAGATAAAGTAGAACAGTCCGGTTTATTAAAACAATTGGTCAAAGATGGAAACAAACAGATTATAGAAAAGGACGTAGTTGGCAACTACCATTTTAACGGGTCATTTAACAATGCCAATAGCCTTAGCAAAGCCTTATCTGAACTCCCAAAGGAGGAATACCATACACTAGTCGATCAGGATCAGGAATTTGTATTAACTATTTTTGAAGAAGTATTTGACCATAAATCATTTACCGGAAGATCTGGTACTTTCTTTGGATATGAAGGCCTTGGCTCCATTTATTGGCATATGGTGTCCAAACTGTTGTTGGCCGTGCAGGAATGTTGTTTAAAAGCAATTGAAGACAATGAAAGTGATGAAATTGTAGGCAGATTGTTGGAACATTACTATGAAATAAATGAAGGTATAGGTGTGCATAAATCTCCTGAACTTTATGGAGCATTCCCAACCGACCCCTATTCACATACCCCTTCTGGGAAAGGGGCACAGCAGCCTGGCATGACAGGACAGGTTAAGGAAGATATTTTGAGCAGGATTGGCGAATTGGGCGTGTTCGTGAAAAATGGTAAACTTCAATTCAAACCAGATCTTTTAAGGAGGAAAGAATTTATGCAAAAAGGGGATACTTTCCCATATATTGATCTTAATAAGCAACAAAAAGAATTAAAGCTGGAGGACAATTCACTTTGTTTCACTTATTGTCAGATACCAATTATTTACAAATTGTCAGAAAATGAAAGTTTGAAAGTTGTCCTCAGTGATGATTCCATTATGGAAAATGATGAATTACAACTGGATTTGGCAACAAGTAAAAAGATTTTTGAACGCACCGGAGAAATCAGCCACATAATTGTATCTATTAAAAAATAACATTGGGAATATGGAAAAACATCTTAAAATAACCATTTTCTTACTTTTTGCGATAATAGTTTTTTCTTGCAAAAACAATACAAATAAAGAGATTAATACGAATTCTGTGGAAACAACAACAAGCTTAAGCGCAAAGGACATCCTGGGGAACCCGGAGTATTTGGCAATATCCTACGGAGGATACAGACAGGTTGATCATAGTATTGAACCGGCAATTGATGAACTCAAGGAAGATATGAAACTATTGGCAGCAATGGGTGTCAAAATTGTGCGTACCTATAAAGTTCACCTGCCCCAAGCCACTAATTTATTAAAGGCTATTAGTGAATTAAAAGAAGAGGATCCCGATTTTGAAATGTATGTAATGCTGGGTGCATGGATAGATTGTAAAAATGCATGGACAGCTATGCCGCCGGATCACGAACAAGAAAGTGAAACCAATGCAAATCAAATTTTGGTAGCTTCCTATTTGGCAAATCAATATCCGGATATTGTTAAAATAATTGCCGTCGGTAACGAGGCTATGGTGAAATGGGCTGAAACCTATTATGTGCAACCCAAAGTGATATTAAAATGGGTTACCCACCTCCAGGATTTAAAAAAAGAAGGTAAACTACCTGAGGATTTATGGATAACGAGTTCTGACGATTTTTCATCATGGGGCGGAGGTGGTGCTGAATATCATACCGAGGATCTTGAAAAATTGTATAATGCCGTAGATTATATCTCTATGCACACATATCCCTATCACAACACGCATTATAATCCTAAATTTTGGGGAGTGCCCGAAGAAGAAGAGGATTTAAGCGACATTGAAAAAATAGATGCTGCCATGCTTCGTGCAAAAGAGTTTGCAATGTCTCAATACGATAGTGTTTCAGGTTATATGAAAAGTATAGGCGTAGATAAGCCAATTCATATCGGCGAAACCGGATGGGCAACAACCTCTGATGGATTCTATGGGTCCTCAGGTTCGGGAGCCACTGATGAATATAAGCAAGGATTGTATTACAAACACATGCGCGACTGGACAAATGCAGAGGGTATTTCATGTTTTTATTTTGAAGGTTTTGATGAACCGTGGAAGGATGCTAAAAATCCAAATGGTTCAGAGAATCATTTCGGCCTTATAAATCTTAAAAGCCAGGCCAAATTTCCAATTTGGAATTTAGTTGATGATGGTGCTTTTGACGGGTTAACAAGGGACGGAACATCCATCACGAAAACATACAATGGTGATAAAGAGGCACTTTTGAAAGATGTGTTGGTACCCCCATTGGCAAGCGAAACAAAAGCTCCGGAATAGAAAAAGCCCATATGGTTCAATACTTCCTGTAATAACATTCTATAAAAAAGTCAGAAATGAGCGAAAGATTCGGATTAAAAATTTTTAATGGCATACTATTGCTTGTAGTTGGCGTTCTTTTTTCATGTACAGAAAATTCTAATACGGATATCGTTACTATCTCAGGACGTCAAATATTGGTAAATGATGCTCCTTACATAATTAAAGGGATTTGTTATCACCCCGTGCCCAAGGGCAGTGAGAAAAGAAGCTTTGATAATTTAAATCAGGATTTGGACTTGATGGTAGAAGCCGGAATAAATACAGTCAGGGTTTATGAACCTATTACAGACAAGAAGGTGCTTGACCAAATTCATGCGGCGGGTATAAAGATAATTGTGGGATTTGGATATAATCAGGGTGGGAAAAACGATATACGCTCAGGAACATTTATTGATTATGTCAACACTTATAAAGATCACGATGCGATATTGCTTTGGGAACTTGGCAACGAATATAATTACCATCCGGAATGGTTTGATGGGGATATCAAGAACTGGTATAAGGCAATGAATAATGCTGCACAACTAATACACGAAAAAGACCCTTCACATCCCGTTACCACTGCTCATGGGGAATTACCTGATTCATTGGCTATGTCATTATCTCCAAATATTGATGTTTGGGGAATGAATGTGTACCGGTACGATGATCCGACGCCAATATTTAAGGAATGGGGTGCAATTAGTTCTAAACCAATGTATTTATCCGAAGCCGGAGGAGACAGTTATATGACTATATCCAAGGATGGTTACGAGCAAGGCACTAATGAGGATGCACAGGCCGATGCCAATAAGAATATTTTAGATGCTGTCTTTAATGCGTCCGACATTTGTTCCGGTGTAACCATATTTTCATTTACCGATGGGTGGTGGAAAGCCGGAAATGCTGAAACGCAGGATCCGGGAGGATGGGCTCCAAATAGCACCGGTGTACCTTATGACGGCACTCCTAATGAGGAGTATTGGGGGATAGTAGATATTGATAGAAATAAGAAAGAAGCATTTCTTGTGGTCAAAGAAAAATACACGCATATATCCCGGAATAATTAGTATTTATGAATGAAACCTTCACCTCTTGAAAAACCATAATAGCCAATAAACTAAAATTTAAAAATATGTCAACTCATAGCACAGCAGTACAAAATAAAGTTCCATTCGGTCAAAAAGTTGCATTCGGGGTGGGTATGCTTGCCAATCAAATGTTTCCCGCAGTACTGGGCATTTTTATGGTAGTCCTGGTACAGGATTTAGGTTTTCCGGGATGGATGTGGGGTGTGATTTATTTTTTCCCCAGGGTGTTTGATTCAATCACCGACCCAATAATGGGTTTCATTTCAGATAATACTAAATCAAGGTGGGGTAGAAGAAGGCAGTATGTGCTTATCGGCGCCGTTATTATGGGTATTGCATTTATTACAATGTGGCAATTGTACAGAGAAAATGGTATAGACTATAATTTTACGTACTTCCTGCTTTGGTCTTTTGTATTCTATTTGGGGCTTACCATTTTCAGCGTACCCTATGTAGCCATGGGGTATGAGATGAGCAACGATTTTCACGAACGAACCAACATAATGGCCATTGCCCAATGGATTGGTCAATGGGCATGGGTTGTGGCACCCTGGTTTTGGGTAATTATGTATGATCAGGAATTGTTTGAATCTGCAGAAGTTGCTACCAGGTCACTGGCAGTTTGGGTAGGTCTTGCTTGCGCATTTTTTGCCATGGTACCTGCGATCTTTATTAAAAGTAAATCTACCCTGAATGAAGATTATTCCCCCCTTAGCTTTAAAACGATTGGCAGCAGTCTTAAAGAAATACTTGTAGGGTTTAAACAAGCTTTTAGGCTAAAGCCGTTTAGGCAACTCTGTATCGCTACGTTTTTGGTTTTCAATGCGTTTAATACCATTGCAGCATTCTCATTCTTTATTATCGTTTACCATCTTTTTGATGGCGATGCAGGGGCAGCCGGTTTTTGGCCAACACTTTTTGGATCTCTGGGTGCTTTGGGAACAACCTTTTTAGTCATTCCGATCGTGGCAAGAATATCAAAAAAAATAGGTAAAAAGAAGGCCTTTATTCTTTCTCAGGGAATATCGATTTTTGGTTACATTATGTTGTGGTTTCTTTTTATTCCGGGTAAACCGTATATGTTCATCTTTGCCTTGCCATTTTTCTCTTTCGGTATAGGAAGTCTATTTGTGTTGATGATGTCTATGACAGCGGACGTTATAGATCTGGATGAGCTTAATACCGGAAAACGAAGAGAAGGAACATTTGGTGCTATTTACTGGTGGATGGTTAAGTTTGGCTTTGCAATTGCAGGAGGTTTGAGTGGTGTAATAATGAGTTCTGTAGGTTTTGATTCAGGTTCTCAAATCCAACCAGACGGCGCTGTTGATGGCTTAAGAGCATTTTTCTCCGGACTACCTATTCTGGGCACACTTATCGCCATGTATGTTATGCGTGATTATGACGTCACCGAAGTTCGGGCTAATGAAATTCGTGCTGAACTGGATAAGCGCAAGGAAAAGTCATTAAATTCAAATGATTAAAAACAGCCTGAAGCATTCGTTAACCATTAAGGTGACCTTTAACAAATAAAAAATAAAATAGATCTTAAAAAGAAGATTATGTCGCGAAGAGAAGAAAAGATTTTGGCATTGACCACCTTTGATTATGCCAATAAAACAACAGAGGACCTGAAAAAGTTATGGAAACAGGTTTTAAAAAAAGGAATGCACGGACTTTGCTATAGTCCTTATGAGGAAGGTCAAAAGCCGGGGGATCATATGTCGGAAACACAAATTCGAAGGCGTTTGGAAATTATAAAACCATATACAAAATGGATACGTTCCTTTTCCTGTACTGACGGTAATGAAGCTATTCCCCGAATTGCTCATGAATTGGGTATAAAAACACTAGTAGGTGCTTGGTTAGGAGACGACCCAAAAATAAATGAACAAGAAATAGCCAATCTGATTAAATTGGCCAATGAAGGCTATGTTGATATTGCTGCTGTTGGAAATGAAGTCATGTATAGGGGGGATTTAACGGAGGATGAATTGTTGAAGTTTATATATCAGGTTAAAGATGCCATACCAAACGTTCCCGTTGGTTATGTTGATGCCTATTATGAGTTTGCTGATCGCCCCAGGATAACCGAAGCAAGTGATGTGATTTTGGCCAACTGCTACCCCTTTTGGGAAGGTTGTAATCAGGATTATTCTTTATTATATATGAAGGATATGTATCAAAGGGCACTTAGGGCCGGTAATGGGAAAAGGGTCATTATTACAGAGACCGGATGGCCTAGTGAAGGCAGTAGCCTGGAAGGTGCAATCCCATCCTCTGAAAACGCTATAAAATATTTTATTAACTCACAGAAGTGGTCCGCGGAAGAAGATATCGAAATGTTCTACTTTTCATCCTTTGATGAGTCCTGGAAAGTTGGTTCTGAAGGAGACGTAGGTGCTTATTGGGGCCTTTGGGATAAAGATGAAAAGCTTAAATTTTAGAGCAATTCACTTAAATACCTTATAACTAACTATTGCTTAATGAATTACGCCAGCCAATTGAAAATAGAACCCGGAAGTGCAATTTGCTATTCCGGATTTAGAGAAGGACAAAATCCCGGAGGGATCTATCCAAGTTATGAAGAAATAAAGGAGGATCTGCTAATACTTCAGAACCAGTGGCAATACCTTCGTTTATATGACTGCGACAGGCATACTGAGGTTGTTTTGGAAGTAATCGAAAAAGAGAAGCTGAATTTCAAAGTAATGCTGGGAGCCTATATCGTTGCAGAAGCCAATAATTATGGTTGTCCCTGGGGAGGATCATATACTGAGGAACAACTTGAGAAAAATAAAATTACAAATGTCAGTCAAATTAAAAAATTGATCCTTTGGGCAAATAAATATCCAAATATCATTTTCTCCTTATCTGCAGGGAATGAGGCTTGCGTTGACTGGACCGATCACTATGTCCCGGTTGATAGTGTTATCAATTATGTGAAGATGATTAAAAAAGGCGCCAAACAGCCTGTTACTTTTTGTGAAAATTATCTTCCATGGCTTGATAAGCTAAAAGATTTGGTAGAAGAAGTCGATTTTATAGCTATCCATACCTACCCGGTGTGGGAGTATAAGAACATTCATGAGGCCCTGGAATATACCAAACAAAATTATCATGCGGTAGCCGATACCTATCCAAATAAGCCAGTGGTAATAACGGAAGCAGGTTGGACAACTTTTTCAAATGGAAAAGGCATTTGCCCCAGTAATGTAAGTGAGGAATACCAGCGTATATATTACAATGATTTGGTAAATTGGTGTGAAGAAGCAAAAATTCTCACCTTTGTTTTTGAAGCATTTGATGAACCCTGGAAAGGATCTAACGAGGCACTTGAACCTGAAAAACACTGGGGATTATTCAAGGTTGACAGAACTCCAAAACTTGTGATGAGTGAACTGTACTCGGGTGAGACGGCCGGCTAAGGTTATTTTACTAATTGTTTTAATAACCCTGATGGTAAATTCCATTAAGAAACTGCTTTACATTATAGCCTGGAATCGGCATTATCGGCTCCTGGTTGAACGTCTTTAGCAGTTGAAATTCACAAAAATTCGATATCATTTTGTAAAGAACATTTTTTACTTTAAGTGGAAGTGATAATAGATATAAATATCCGAATTATTAATGAGGAAGTTTACTTTTTAACACACCATATACGAATGTTCCAAAAACAGCCGCCGCAATAACAATTAGCATACTTATGACACCCGTACCAAGTAAAACATATAAGGGCCCGGGGCAAGCACCTGCAAGTGCCCAGCCAAGACCGAAAATCGTACCGCCTACAATATAGCGGATGAAACCATTGTCTTTTGGCATCAGATGTATTCGATTTCCTTCAATATTTTTTACACCAAATACTTTAAATAACCATACAAACAGAACCCCTAAGAAAACAGCAGAGCCAATGATACCATACATGTGAAACGACTGAAATTTAAACATTTCATAAATCCTGTACCAGGAAACCGCCTCAGATTTGACCAGTACAATTCCAAAAAATATACCTACCAAAAAGAATTTTAAAACTTTCATGGTTTAAATATTAAAGGTAAAAGAAAATGGGTCATTAGAAGTCCCCCTATAAAAAAACCAACTACAGCAATTAGGGAAGGCCATTGCAAATTACTCAACCCTGTAATAGCATGCCCCGATGTACAACCACCGGCGTAGCGTGTTCCAAACCCAACAAGGAAACCTGCAATAATAAGTATGGCCATTCCTTTGATCGTTAAAACATTATTCCATGAATAAATTTCAGAAGGTAAAAGATTCTCTCCTGCATTGCTAAAACCAAGCAAACTGAGATCCTCTACGGTTTGAGAATTTAAGGCTATGGTGGAACCATCGGACAAAAAGGTAACCGCTATATAGCCACCAATAATAGCACCTAGGACTACAACCAGGTTCCAGCGATACGCTTTCCAATCAAAGCGGAAGAAGTCAGAATATTTACCTGCACCTCCAATACTACATAAAGTTCTCAAAGTAGTTGACATGCCGAAGGTTTTGCCAAAATAAATCAGCAATAACATTACCAACGTTATTAAAGGACCTGAAACATACCAGGGCCAGGGTTTAAGTATATAGTCCATTTGTTTTATTTAAATCAAGTCTTAAGCAATAATTGTCGGAATTACCGAATAATAATTACATCTACACCTTGTATTTAAAGATGCCAGACATTGGATTATTGTTTTACATAAACTTCACTCATAAATCCGGGAAGGTTCTCATTGGTAGTGCTTGTCAACCTGTCCTGGTTAAGGCTAAATAAGAACACGGTGGTGCCTTCAAACAAGGATAATTGAGAATTTTGAAATTGCCAGACACCGGAAGAGGTATTACTTGTATTTGTGCACCGAATATCAAATAATCCACCGGTTATGGCAGTAATATCTATAACAACCACGGTTGAACTCCAGGTCCCGTCACTATTTATTATTAATGTTCCGGATGCGCACGGGAGTTCCGATAGAATATTTGAAGTGGTATTCCCATCCTCATTAATATCCTGTGGGGGATTTATATTCAGCTCTGATAAGTTCCAGGTACCCACAACAGCATCGTTGGGATTATCAACCGCTGCATTGTCATCAGATGAGCAAGCCTGGAAAATAAAAATATAAGCAAGCAGGGGAACTAAAACCTTTGACCTTTTCATTGCGAATTAATTTTTAAAAATTATTCAAATGTAAATGTTTTAAATTGATTAGGAAACCCGGACACGAAAGTAGCAATGTAAAAATTCGTATTGCCGAAATGCTTTTCTCCAGGTAATATCTGCAAAAGGATACGAAATTGACCCTGATTATGTAATTAAAAATTCAAGGATTTTTAAGACAGGCGTTTAGTTTTTAACTAGTTTAAAAGTTGCCTTGTTCAGTCTGAATGACTTCAATTCAATCTCTTTGATTTAGACCTAAAAGTCATACGAAATGACTATCTTGAAGGAAATTAATACTGCCAAATTTGCTATTAAGTAAGATGCTGTAATCTGTAATTTCCATTGGTATTGGCTGATTTAGGTAATCTTTCCATGATAATTGTATTATGATCACGATCTAAATAACTTTTAATAAGAACTATATTCTAATTACCTATGGCAAATCAATATTTAGATTTAGATACCCTCAAATTTTTACTTTACGAAGTACACGACCTTCAAAGTATATTGAATCAAAGTCGTTTTGATGACTATGACGAGGAATCTATAGACCTTTTTTTGGATTCTATTAAGGAATTTTCGGATAGAGAATTATTCCCATTCTTTCAGGAAATGGACGAGCAGGCCGCTCATTTTAAAAATGGGGAAATTATTGTTCACCCTCAGGTAAAAAAATATGTGAAACTAGGAGGGGAATTAGGACTTATTTCCGGATTGTTCGATTATGAAATTGGGGGATTACAATTGCCCGGTATCGTTGTTACCGCTGCTGCTTATATCCAGGAGACCGCTAATAACCATTTACCCGGTTATCTTGGTTTAACCCTTGGAGCCCTGGAATTAATTGTACATTTTGGCAACGAAGAACTGAAGGATTATTTTGTTCCCAAAATGCTCACGGGTGAGTGGGGGGGTACAATGTGCCTGACAGAGCCACAAGCAGGTAGTTCCTTATCGGACATTGTTACTTCTGCTGAGCCTGTAGAGGGAGGGTACAAGATCTCCGGACAGAAAATATTTATTTCAGGTGGAGATTATGAAGGAGTTGAAAATGTAGTTCACCTTGTTCTGGCCCGTATTAAAGGCGCGCCTGCAGGTACAAAGGGTATTTCCCTATTTGTAGTTCCTAAGAATAGAGTTTCTTCCGACGGAACGCTGATTTCCAATGATGTGACGACCTTCGCAGATTTTCAAAAAATGGGGCAAAAGGGTTACTGTACTACCCATCTTTTCTTTGGACATAAGGAAGACTGCAGAGGATGGCTTGTTGGAGAGCCCAATAAGGGATTAAAGTACATGTTCATGATGATGAACGGTGCGCGTATAGCCGTAGGACGGGGAGCTGCGGCTATTACTATGGCAGCGTATCAGGCATCATTGGCGTACGCCAGGGAAAGACCTCAGGGACGAAGCCTGACAAATACAGGCAAAAAAGATGTGGCCCAGGAGCAAACATTAATTATAAACCACCCGGATGTTAAACGTATGCTTCTATTGCAAAAAGTAATAGCCGAAGGATCATTAAGTTTAATTTTACTTTCTTCTAAATACCATGATTTATCTCAGACTCATTCAGATCCGGGTGAGCGGGAAAAATATTCGCTTTTACTTGAGTTATTGACACCAATTGCTAAAACCTATCCTTCTGAAATGGGGCTGCTCTCAGTAAGTAATGGGGTGCAGGTCCTTGGGGGTTATGGTTTTTGTTCGGATTATATCTTACAGCAATATTACAGGGACATTCGTATTTTTTCAATTTACGAAGGTACTACCGGTATTCAATCCCTCGATCTGTTGGGCAGGAAGATCTCTATGGATAATGGTAAAGCACTAAAACTTTTATCCGAAGAAATCATGAAAAGTATTCATGAGGCCATTGAATATAATGCTTTGGCGCCTTATGGTTCAAAACTGGGGGAAGCTTTAAAATTAACCCAGGAGGTACTGCAATTTCTAATGGATTTTGCCAAAAAAGGAGACTATGAAAGATTCTTGTCGGATGCCACAGTGTTCATGGAATTTTTTGGAAATATTATCATAGGCTGGTTGTGGTTGGATATGGCTACAAAAGCACATAAGAAATTGAATTCAGGTAACGCTCAAAATTCACAGGAATTCCTGAATAGTAAGATCCATGCGATGAAGTTCTATTTCAAATATGAAATTCCTAAAACAAAGGCGTTGGCCGAGGTTTTAACGGATAAAGAGGTTTTGACAATGGCTGATGAAAATGAGTTGTTCAATTGAGGTTAAGAATTAAGATGCAATTAGCCAAATATCACAAAGCACTAAATCAACAAAAATAAATGAGTAACACTATAAGATCGAAATTTGACCTGAACGGTAAAGTGGCAATAATCACCGGTTCAAGCAAAGGAATAGGAAAATCGATTGCCCGTGGCCTGGCAGAAAATGGAGCCCAAGTAGTTGTTAGTAGTCGAAAGCAGGCCGCCGTGGATGAAGTCGCTGTTGAATTTCAAAAAGCAGGTCTTAAAGCTGTGGGAATTCAATGCCATATAGGTGATTCCGAAGAACGCAAAGATTTGATTAATAAGACTATAGATCAATTTGGACGAATAGATATCTTGGTAAACAATGCTGCTATAAATCCTTATTATGGTCCCTTGGAGGGTTCAGATGAAGCAGTTTTTGATAAGATAATGAACGTAAATGTAAAGGCGCCATGGATCCTCTCTAATCTGGTCTTGCCTCATATGAAGGAGAAGGGGGGTAGCATCATCAATATTTCGTCTGTAGAAGGGCTTACGCCCGGATTTGGCTTAGGATTGTACAGTGCAACTAAATCAGCTTTGATTATGCTAACGAAGAATCAGGCTAAAGAATGGGGCCGTTACGGGATTAGGGCAAATGTCTTGTGCCCGGGCCTGATCAAGACTAAATTTAGTGAGGGATTATGGACGGATGACAAGTTGGTAGCAGGTTTTAAAAAGGCCCTGCCCCTTGGTAGAATAGCCGCTCCGGAAGAAATGGCCGGAATAGCGATGTTATTGGCGTCAGACGCGGGGTCTTATATGACAGGAGGTGTCTATGCAGCGGATGGTGGATACTTAATATCAGGTTAAACAAAAATTATATTATGAACTTTGATTACAGTGGAAAATCCATTGCCTTGCAGGACAAGCTAAAAAAATTTATAGCTGAACATATTGTTCCTTTTCAGGAAGAAGTTGAGTCATTCCATAAAGATCCTGTCAATATATGGAAGAAATGGCCGGGCCTTGTTTCCCTAAAAGAAAAAGCAAAAGCTGAAGGACTTTGGAATTTGTTTTTACCAAAGACATATGGAGAATTAAGTCCGGGTTTAACCAATTTGGAATATGCCCCATTGGCCGAGATTATGGGCAGGATTTTATGGGCTTCGGAGGTTTTTAATTGCAGTCCCCCGGATACGGGAAATATGGAAGTATTGGCAAAATATGGAACTCAGGAACAGAAAGATACCTGGTTACAGCCTTTGATGCAGGGTGATATGAGATCTTCCTTTTTAATGACCGAACCCGATGTCGCCTCCTCAGATGCTACAAATATTGAGACTTCCATTGAGGCCGATGGAGATGAATACGTTATTAAAGGAAAAAAATGGTGGTCCTCAGGGGCTATGGACCCTAATTGTAAGATTGCCATTGTTATGGGGAAAACCGACTTCGATGCCCCTCGCCACCTGCAACACAGTATGATTTTAGTTCCAATGGATACACCGGGATTACAGATAGTAAGACCCTTGAGTGTTTTTGGCTATAATGATTCTCCCGAAGGACATGCTGAGATAGTTTTGAATGAAGTTCGTGTACCAAAAAAGAATCTAATCCTTGGTGAAGGCCGTGGATTTGAGATAGCCCAGGGCCGTTTGGGACCGGGAAGAATACACCATTGTATGAGGTTAATAGGAATGGCTCAGTATTCTTTGGAGTTAATGTCGCAACGAACTACCCATCGCAAACCATTTGGGAGAACATTGGATACCTATAGCAGCATCCGGCAGGAAATTGCATACGCTCGTTGTGAGATTGAGCAAGCACGTCTTTTGGTACTTTCGGCAGCTGATAAGATGGATAAGGTGGGCAATAAAGAAGCAAAAGACCTAATAGCCATGATTAAGATTATAGCTCCGAATATGGCCTTAAACGTTATTGATAAGGCCATTCAGATTATGGGGGGTATGGGTGTTAGTGGAGATACACCGCTGGCTCATTTTTATGCCGCCGCAAGAACTTTGAGACTGGCTGATGGCCCCGATGAAGTTCATTTAAGTCAATTGGGAAAAAACACAATAAAAATATACACAGATAACAGCTAATGGCGGAAAAGGAGCTAACCAAAACTGTAAGAATAGGGGAGGAACTACATGAAAAGAACTTGAAAAATTTCCTGTTGCAATGTGCTTTGATTAGTGATGAAAACAGTGAATTGGTAATCAGGCAATTTTACAATGGCTATTCCAATCTTACGTATCTGCTAAAAATAGAGCAAAAGGAATACGTACTTCGTCGTCCTCCATTTGCGGCACCAAAACGAGGCCATAATATGGGCAGGGAGTTTAAAGTGCTTAATATGCTTCATAAAGTATTTGATAAAGCTCCTAAACCATATGCGTATTCAGAAGATATCGGGTTATTAGGAGCTCCTTTTTATATTATGAAGAAGGTTGACGGAATTATTCTTACGGCTAATGAGGCCGGAGAGCGCCAGATCTCACCGAATGAATTTAAAACTATAGCAGATACCTGGTTAAATGCTTATGTGGAACTACATCATGTGGATTATAAAGCAGCCGGACTGGCAGCATTGGGAAATCCGGAAGGATATGTGGAAAGGCAAGTTTTGAACTGGGGGAAACAATACCTGGCAGCAGCCACAGAAGAAGTTCTTTCAGCTCAAAAAGTCATGTCATGGATGGAAAATAATCAACCTCAAAACTACGCTTATAGCCTTATCCATAATGACTATAAGTACGACAACGTAGTATTTACAAATAACCAATGGAAAGATGTAGCAGCAATACTGGACTGGGAAATGTGCACCTTAGGTGATCCATTGATGGATTTAGGAACTTCCCTTGGATACTGGACGACGAGCTCCGATGCCGATTTTTTAAAACAGGGCCTTCCATCACCTACGACCATGGAAGGTAATCCTACACGCTCTGAAATTGTGCAGGAATACGCGCTTAAAAGTGGCAGGGATATTATGAATCTAACCTTTTATTATGCATATGGCCTTTTTAAAATTGCGGTTATTGCCCAACAGATATATTATAGATACAAGCATGGACATACAACAGACCCTAGATTTGCCAACTTGAACATAGTTTCAGGTTTGTGTTGTGACACCGCATGGAGGGCAATTCAGAGGGATAGTATAGACTAAATAATATTTGCAGTGTGACAAGCAAAGACATACCTTAAAAGATCAGGGGCGTACGGTTAAATTAAAGAGATATGCATTTAAAAAATAAAGTGATTGTAATTACCGGATCCGGAGGTGGGATAGGAGCTGCTACGGCTTTATTGCTGGCTAAGAAAAAGGCATTGGTTATTGTAGCTGATATCAATATTGAAAGTGCCCAAAAAGTAGTTGATGAAATAAATATAGCAGGCGGTAAGGCATTTTCG
Source organism: uncultured Eudoraea sp. (assembly GCF_947258925.1). Lineage (GTDB taxonomy): Bacteria > Bacteroidota > Bacteroidia > Flavobacteriales > Flavobacteriaceae > Eudoraea. The sequence continues at coordinate 24,307 of NZ_CAMYKG010000004.1, forward strand.
TACCAGGTAGATGTAACCAAGTATTCTGAAGTAGAAAGTTTGATTTCGGATACTGTCAAGAATTATGGAAGCTTAGATGTCATGGTAAATAATGCCGGAATTGGTGGTGAAAATCAAAGAAAGACTGCCGAACACACCCTTGAAGACTGGGACAATGTTATCGCTGTGAATCAAACGGGTGTTTTTTATTGTATGAAATTGGCTTTGCAGCAGATGATAAAGCAGGGATATGGAAATATAATCAATATCGCTTCCCTCGCTGGCTTAAAACCCTCTGGGAATAACCTTTCCTATAGCGCAAGTAAATTTGCCGTCGTAGGCATGACCAAATCGGCTGCACTGGAATATGGACGTAAAAATATCAGGATAAATGCACTATGTCCGGGTTACACCCATTCGGCACTTTTAGATAAATTACTCGACAGCAAGCCCGATATGGAAAAAACCCTAAAAAGATTGATTCCCATGGATAGGTTTGGAGAAGCGGATGAAATCGCAGAGGCTGCCGTTTGGCTTGCATCAGATAAATCGAAATATATAACTGGTCAAACAATAACCTTGGATGGCGGGACATCTTTGTTATAGGATAATTTGAAAAACCGGTATTGAACAAATTAGAAATACTACCCAGATGAATACATTAAAGATTATAAAGAAAGAAGGGTATACCATTATCGAGATGAATCGGGGAAAGGTAAATGCCATCAATTATGAAATGGTACAAGAACTTAGGCAAGTCTTCAGTGAAATTGAAAATGACAAAACGGTGAAAGGCGCAATACTTACAGGGCAGCCTAATTATTTCTCGGCAGGCTTGGATCTCATCGAACTATTTCAATACGATAAAAAGCAGATCGAAGAATTTTTCCATGTTTTTGGCGCACTTTTTATAGAATTGATGCAGATCACAAAACCTCTTATCTCAGCAATTACAGGTCATTCCCCGGCAGGAGGTTGCGTTCTCGCTGTGGCTACCGATAACCGAATTATGGCAGATGGCGAACACTATATAATTGGACTGAATGAAGTGGCTGTAAACATTCAGATATCTCAGAACCTTATAGAAACTTATGCATTTTGGATTGGTGAAGGTTTAGCAAGCAGGTATATTATGGAGGGAAAACTACTTAATGGAAAAGAGGCCTTGTCAGTTGGTTTAGTGGATGAATTGGTCCCTTTAGATCAGGTATTGCCCAGAGCTGAGGCCAAGATGAAGCATTACTTAAAAGCGGATCAGGAAATACTTCTTAATACTAAAAGTAAACTTCGCAAAAATTTACACGGCAAGCTGGATTTTAATGCTGAAAATTCACTTAAAGAAGCCGCAACCTTATGGTGGAAGCCAGAAATAAGGGCCAAAATGGAGGCTTATGTAAAGAGTTTCTCGAATAAAAAGAAATGATAGAACAGATATGAAAAAAATGAATAAACAGCTAAAATTTGTAAAAAGACCCTTGGGTGAGGCTGATGCTTCAACCTGGTCATTGGAGAGTAACCCTATACCCGAATTACAGGATGGAGAAATTCTGGTGAAGCAACACTATGTTTCGCTCGATCCGGCAATGCGGGGTTGGATGAATGATTCGAAATCCTATATAGAGCCTATGCCTATTGGCTCTGTAATGCGCGCTGGTGCTGTAGGTGAGGTGGTAGCGGTTAACAACAATTCAGACTTCAATGTAGGCGATTATGTCGCGGGATTTGGAGGTGTACAGCAATATGCAGTTTCCGATGGAAAAAATTCCCGTATCATAGATCCAAACCTCGCACCTCTTCCTACCTATTTAAGCACTTTGGGCATGACAGGGATGACCGCCTATTTTGGAATACTTGATGTAGGGAAGATCAAAGAAGGTGATATTGTGGTTGTATCCGGGGCGGCCGGAGCAGTAGGGAGTATCGTAGGCCAGATAGCTAAAATAAAGGGCTGTCGGGTTATAGGTATTGCAGGGGGCAAAGAGAAATGTAATTATATACTTGAGGAATTGGGTTTTGATGCGGCTATTGATTATAAGAATGAGAATGTTAGATTCAGGTTGAAGGAAGAATGCCCGGAAGGTCTGGATGTATATTTTGACAACGTAGGCGGCGAAATTCTTGATATCGCCCTGAGCAGACTCAGAATGCATGCAAGAGTAGTGATATGTGGCGCCATTTCACAATACAACAATAAAATGGCCATAAAAGGGCCGAGTAATTACCTTTCACTCCTGGTAAACCGCGCTACAATGCAGGGAATGGTGGTATTTGATTATGCAAAGAGGTATGGGGAAGCTGCAAAGGAAATGGGAGCGTGGCTGGCAGCAGGAAGATTGAAAAGTAAAGAAGACATATATGATGGCATTGAGAACTTTCATCAAACCTATCAAAGGTTGTTTTCAGGCGAAAAGTTAGGTAAACTGGTACTAAAAGTAATAGAATGAAAGCCATACGATGCAAGGAATTTGGCCCGCCATCTTCCCTGGTTTTAGAAGAAATGCCCGGTTTAAAGCCTACGGCAAAAGAAGTGGTGTTAGATGTAAAAGCTTGCGGAATTAATTTTCCGGACACGCTAATTATCCAGGGTTTATATCAATTTAAGCCAGAACTTCCCTTCACTCCTGGCAGCGATATTGCCGGGATTGTAAAAGAGGTTGGTGATGAGGTAAAACATCTTAAGGTGGGTGACGAAGTCTTTGGGTTTGTCTTAAATGGAGGGTTTGCAGAAGAAGTGGTTGTACCGTCTAATACCTGTTTCCTGAAATCAAAAAATATGAATTTCCCAATTGCGGCGTCTTTTATGGTGGCATATGGTACTTCATACCACGCACTTAAAGACAGGGCGAAACTGGAAAAAGGTGAAACACTTTTAGTGCTTGGTGCATCGGGTGGTGTAGGTTTAGCTGCCGTGGAGTTAGGTAAACTCATGGGCGCTAATGTAATTGCGGCTGCATCCTCTGAAGATAAACTACAATTATGTCGCGATTATGGCGCTGATCAAACTATTAATTATTCGAAAAAAGATCTGAAGACGGAAATTAAAAGATTGACTGATAAGAAAGGAGTAGATGTTATATATGACCCTGTTGGTGGTGAATATTCAGAGTCGGCATTCAGGGGAATTGCATGGCAAGGCAGGTATCTGGTCGTTGGCTTTGCTTCCGGTACAATACCGAAAATGCCATTAAATCTGCCATTACTGAAGACTGCCTCAATTGTTGGTGTTTTTTGGGGTGATTTTGCTATGAGAAACCCGAAGGAGAATATGGAGAATACCAGGACCTTAATGAAATGGTATGATGAAGGTAAGCTAAAGCCCCATATCCACAAGACCTATAATTTGAGTGAAACGTCAAAGGCTTTAGAAGAAATTATAAATAGAAAGGTAAAAGGTAAATTAGTAATAAAAGTATAAGGCTTTTAATCTGGTAATTAATTCAGCTTAAATCAAATTCCTTAAGGAATAAAAAGAAATATAATCATAGAACATACGAAATGAGATTAAAAGACAAAATAGCAATAGTTACCGGGGGTTCCCGTGGCATAGGCCGGGCTGTAGCCGAGCTCTTTGCAAAAGAAGGGGCAACGGTAATTATTATGGACCTATTGCCGCAAGGGCAACAAGTAACTGATAGTATAAATGACTCGGGGGGAAAAGCGGAATATCACCAGGTTTCGGTAACGGATAAGCCTGCGGTAACAAGACTTTTTAAAATGGTAAATGATGAATATGGAAGAATAGATATCCTTATTAATAATGCGGGAATTACGAGGGACAGAACCCTTGAAAAAATGAGTGAGGATGAATGGGACGCAGTTATTGATGTCAATCTGAAAGGCGTATTTATATGTACCCAGGCGGCTGTTCCCTATATGAAGGAGAATAAATGGGGCAGGATAGTAAGTGCCGCCTCGAATGTAGGTTTAAGGGGTAATTTCGGACAGACAAATTATGCCGCCACCAAAGCCGGTGTAATTGCCATGTCAAAAACATGGACCATGGAATTTGGTAAGTATGGGATTACGGCCAACGCAATAGCGCCCGGATTTACGATGACCGAAATGGTAGATAAGATCCCGGCAGAGCATTTTACCAAAATTAAGGATAGCATTCCGCTTCGGACTGTAGCACAACCCATAGATATTGCCTATGGTTACCTGTACCTGGCATCAGATGAAGCTCGTTTTGTTTCGGGCATTTGCCTTACAATAGATGGTGGAACCTCAAGATAAATACTATGGCCAAAATAGAATTAGAGAATTTTGATGCCTTTCGGGCAATAGAAGGTCAAACATTACCTGCCGGGGACTGGCTTAGGGTGACACAGGAAATGATCAATGACTTCGCGAAAGCCACCATGGATTTTCAATGGATTCATATTGATGTTGAAAAAGCAAAAAAACACTCACCTTTTAAGAAACCTGTGGCACATGGCTTCATGTCACTTGCACTTTTGTCAAAGATGTTGGGTGATGTTTTAGTGGTTAAATCTTCCAAAATGGGTATAAATTATGGGGTAAACAAAGTGCGTTTTCCAAGCCCGGTATTGGTCAATAGCCGCCTAAGACTGATCTGTACGATACAGAAAATCGAAAAATTCGGGGATAATGGCTTGAAAATTACTTCGAATTGTGTCGTAGAGAAGGAGGGATCCGATAAACCTGCCTGTGTGGCGGAATTTATAAGCCTGATGTTTGAGTAATTTCTTAAATTTAAAAATGATCATCCAATAAAAGTTGCCGATAATTAGCAATATATAAACAAAAAACACCAACCAATGACCAGAGTTTTTGATCTTCTTTACAAACAATTGAAAAACAACCCGCTTGACGCATCTTTAAGTGCCCGCGATGCACTTGGAAATTGGAAATCCTTTAGTACCGAAGATGTAAAAAATTATGCGGAACAAGCTGCCTCCGGCTTATTGAAATTAGGATTAAAACCGGGAGATAAGGTGGCCATGGTAATTTATAAGAACAGACCGGAGTGGGTCATAATGGATTTTGCCCTGCAAATGTCCGGTTTAATAAGTATTCCCCTTTACCCTACAATAAGTATTTCTGAGTTTGAATATATTTTAAACGAAGCTGAAGTAAAGGCGGCTTTTTGCGGAGGACTTGATCTCTATGATAAATTGTCATTAACCAGTAATAAAGTTCCCAGTTTAAAAAGCATATTTACATTTGACAAAGTTGAAGGGAGACCATTTTGGGAGGAAATTTTAGACAGTGATAATCTACCCCAGATTGAAGAAATTAAGAATCGGGCAAAGGGTGATGATCTGATTACAATTATTTATACATCCGGAACAACCGGAAATCCAAAAGGGGTTATGTTGACAAATAGGAATATTTTACATGCTATCCTTGAAACTTCCCCATTCGTAACCATTTATCCCGGGGAAAAAGTATTGAGTTTTCTACCCTTGTGCCACATATACGAAAGAGCGGTTTCACTTGCATGGTTTAACAAGGCTGCCAGCATATATTTTTGTGGCACGGATAATCTTAGTGGCCCTAATGGTGATTTGGCATCTGTGAAACCTGTAGTTTTCACGACAGTTCCAAGACTTCTTGAGAAAGTATATGAGGCGATCTACAATAAAGGCCTGACATTAAAAGGAATAAAAAAGGCACTTTTCTTTTGGGCCCTTCGCTTAACAGATAATTATGAACTGGATCAGAATTTATCCCCTTATAATAAGATGAAATGGGGGATTGCTGATAAATTGATTTTCAGCAAATGGCGAGAAGCCCTGGGAGGAAATGTACGCTTAATTGTTACAGGTTCTGCCCCTTGTCCCTTAAAAATAATACGTGTCTTTTGCGCTGCCGGGATAAATATACGGGAGGCATATGGGCTAACAGAAACTTCTCCTACTTTAACTGTTAATGGCACGGAACCAGGAGGGGCCATCATTGGGACAGTGGGATATGCCATCAATGGTGTAGAATTGTATATAGATAAATCTTCAGGGGAATATAATGAAGATGAAGGTGAAGTACTCGCTATTGGTCCCAATGTAATGTCGGGCTATTATAAAAAACCCGAGATAAATGCTCAGGTATTCAAAGAAATTGATGGCAAAAAATGGTTCTGTACCGGGGATATTGGAAAAATGATCAAAGGTGCAAATGGAAAAGAATTTTTGAAAATTACCGACAGGAAAAAAGAGTTGTTGAAAACTTCCGGCGGTAAATATGTAGCACCCGCACCCATAGAAAACAGGATAAAAGAAAATTTTGTTATTGATCAGATCATGGTAATTGGCGATAAACAAAAATTTGTCTCAGCGCTTATTGTTCCCTCAGAAGATGGGTTGAAGAACTGGTGTTTGCATAAAAATATTAAGTGGACCAGTCTTGAGGATATGGTGAAGCAGGATAGAATAATTGCAAAATATCAAAAAGTGATTGATATCTATAATCCAGAATTCAATCATATAGAGCAAATAAAGAAATTCCGGCTTGTTCCGACTGTTTGGCTGCCTATTCACGAAGATGGTTCTGTAGCTGAACTAACACCAACCTTAAAGCTTAAAAGACGCGTGATAAGGGAGAAATATAAAAAGGAAATACAGGAAATATACACCTAACGGAAGTTTTTGACTGCTATTAGGATTTATCAGAATACTACGGATTTTGATTCTTCAGCGCATTGAGGCTGTCCATTTCCTTTCTGAAACGCAGGATCACCAGGGAATCTAGTTGTTGTGAAATGCTATCTTGCATTACTGCCCAGTTGGACTGATTCATATTGGAATTATACTTCAATATCCTGTGAAATTTTGCCACGTTAAAGCGGTTAGCTTCCCAGGCTGCAGCCGTACTTTCCTGATGTTTCAGGTCCTGTAGGTATATGCCAATGCCAAAACCCACGATAACCGCGATCAAGGCAATTGCTAAATTTCTTGTGCTTCTAGGCATTTTATAGGTTTTAAGATCATGACAGTAAAACTATCATGTATTGGGGTTTGGTAAGTCAAAGATACCAATTAGATTGATATGGCCGAAAGCAGCCTACATAATATTGGAAACCACCATGAATGTCATAAATAGGACAAACGCACTCCCAAACGTTAGTACAATGCTGATAATTCTGGATTTTCTTTTCATAACCATAAAATTAAATTTGTCCGCTCCAAAAACAAAAGATATCCGTTTAACTATAACTTATTTGGATGAAATGCGTAGTGTTCCCTTTTTATCCTTGTCATAAAATTCCTATATACAGATGGTTTTTTACAACTTTTGGTTAATAATATGGCCTACAGTGTCTTGGTAAAGTTTATGTTTACCTCGGATAAAAGGTAAGTTCTTAGCTTCTTCAAACAAATAAGCGCTCACATTTGTAAGCGCTTTTCAATCTTAAGAGATCTCGACAGGATTACTCGCTTTGCTGGTGTTCCTTTGTGCTCCCAGGTGAAAATAGAAAATCCATGGCTAAGCCATATTTTTTATTTTTCTCGAAGATTAGAAAGCAATACTTTCCATCTTCTCCAAAAACAAAAATCCATTACTTTCGTAATGGACTTTCTGCTTTAAGTGACCTTGGCAGGATTATTCACAATGCTCATTATCCTGACAAAGCTCCGCTTTGAAAATAGTTCGAACAAAAAAACGCTCAAGCAAGCTTGGCGTTTTTCCTTATCGTACTATTTATTCGTGACCTCGACAGGATTTGCTGGCGCACGTCCTTTTAGCTCAAAGTTGCAAATACAAAACCACGAGCTGTCGCTCGGGGTATTAATTTTATTCTAAAACTCAAACGCTGTTTGGTTTTTCCATAAAACAAATAACCACGCCTTTTGGCGTGGTTTTGTGCTTGATGTGACCTCGACAGGATTCAAACCTGTAATCTCTTGAGCCGTAATCAAGTGCATTATTCAGTTATGCTACGAGGCCTTATATATTCTGTTCCCTAACGGGCTGCAAATATATTTCTTTTTACATTTAAGGCAAAATTAGAACCTATCAAATAAATGGATTTTAAAAATTACATCAGAGATATTCATGATTTTCCGGAAAAAGGGGTGACATTCAAAGATATCACTCCGTTATTAAAAGATGCAGATGCATTGCAAGCGGCAGCCCAGGCCATGTTAAGAATGATAGGTGATGTTAAAGTAGATAAGGTGGTTGGCATGGAAAGCCGTGGTTTTTTCTTTGCGCCTATCCTCGCATCATTGCTTAATGCCGGATTTGTTCCGGTAAGAAAGGTCGGAAAATTACCATCAGACAAGATTAGCCGGACCTATGCACTTGAATATGGAAAAGATACACTTGAAATACATGCAGATAGTATTTCACCTGGTGAGAACGTAATTATTCACGATGACGTTTTAGCTACAGGGGGTACTGCAAAAGCAACTTGTGAATTGGTAGAAGCTCTTGGCGGAAAGGTGCTGCAATGTAACTTTTTATTGGAGTTATTGGAATTAAATGGGGCTTCCAAACTGGAAGATTATGATTTAAAGGCTTTGGTAAGTTATTAGTCCAGGGCGTTCGTAGTAATATAATAGCGCCATCCAATAATGGCCAATTGATATTTGGATGCTTTAGAAAGGTCCTTTCTCTTCTTGGTATAGGAAGGTAATATCAGTTTGTTTAGTTTGGCAAGAAGCTTAAAGAATGATTTTTTCATGCTGTACTTTTTGTAAATATACAATCTTATACATAAAATAAATGAACGCTCAAAGCGCTCATTTTTACTTCATTTACTCCATATTTAATTAGGTTATTATCAGTATAAGAGAGACTAAAACATAAATAATAATTTTTGCAATCGTAATCATAAGTTGTAATTAATTTATAAAGTTAAAACTTGTTGCTTTTCGTAATTGAAATTCGAAGATATGTGAACGCATGCACCTTCTGCAAATAATTTACCGTAAATTAATGTAATTGCATACATAATTGTAAGTATTAAAATGATATTTATTATAATTAGATGGTGCTTCTCTTGTTTAGTGTTTTAAATAGTAATATTAAAACGATAAAAAACTTAACAATTGTAACATTTGTAGGGGGTTTTTTGGGCTATGAGTTAACTTCAAGGCGTTTTGAAGGCTGAAATTCGCTTATTTTGTCAATTCCGTCCTGAAAAAACAAAACTACCTGCCTAATTTATGGCCGATAGTTTTATGGTTTTATTGATCAATCTGATATTTCAGCAATAGTTAATTCCCTTTCTTCGTATGGACTTCTATAACGCCATTTTTTGCTTTCTTTCCATACTTTTCAAAGGCCTTATCACCTTTGAAGACATTAATAGTCTCAATTTCTTCCGGAGCTAAGGATTTTAGCTTCTTCTTACTGCTTTCTTTACCGTCAATTATATAGAGTGGGTCTTCTTCATCGGTATCTATAAAAAAGAAACTATTGCCTTCTTCACTTATTACTTCGATATCATTATCATCATCCGAATCTTTAAGAATAAATACATTGGCGTCTTTTTCATCTGAACTGCTTTTCATGATCCGCACATGCTTCTCATAAATCTCATCATCTACTCGCATTTCCTCTATGGTTTCGTGGGTAACTTCTTTTCCTTTGACAATAATAATTTCTTTGCCGTTGATGTTTTTTATCTCAATATGCCTGTCATCGTCATCATCGCTGTAAACCCAGGTATGGACGTTTGTCTTTTCATGTAGGACCTTGTGCTTAGATTTGGAATCACCCATAAAAAATAAGTTGTCATCTCCATTATAGACTAATGTTATGGGATCTATGGGTTTGCCATCATTGTCAAATTCGGCAGAACTGCTGAATTTTTTACCGTCCTTCTTCTTAGAGCGCATATCAATTTCGATGTTTATGATTTCTTTATTTTCATTATGTACTACCGTATATGAAAAATCTAATTCCTTTGCCGATAATTCTTTTTTAATTTCCTCCAGTTCCTCATTAGTGGTATCCTTGTTAATCAGGATTTCGATAGTTTTCTGGTTTTCAGCCGATATGAAGCTGTCATCCGATTTTGGGGTATAGATCGTCCGGGTGTTAAAGCTTAACAGGAAAATGGCCAATGCCGGAAGAATTAATACCATTTTCCAGGCGTTTCTTTTGTTTGATTTTGATTTGTGTAACATAACTATTCGTTTTTTGATTAATGAACTGTAAAAATTATTCGTGATTGGCGTAAAGAATTGATTTCCAGATACTTTAAGTAAAGCATATTTATAGGCCTTATCGGATACGACACTTTGAATAGCGGTGTCATCCGCCAAAAATTCCAGATTTTGTTCTATGTTCTTTTTATATAACCAGCTAAATGGATTTGCCCACAATATAATAGTAACAAAATGGGCTATCAATAAGTCCAAAGAATGTTGTTGGGAACTATGTGCACGTTCATGTTTTAATATAGCTTCGAGCTCAAGGGTATCAAATTTGTTTGGGTTATAGATAATGTATCGAAAAAAAGAAAAAGGGGCAATGTCTTTATCGGTTTCTACAAAAACGTTACCATCTTTCTTAATGATTCTGTTGGAATTAATCACTTTACGAATAGCAAAGAGTTGGAAAATAAATCTGAATACAAGCATAAGTAAACCAAGGCCATAAACCACGTAAAGGATATTCAGCCAATTAAATTGGGGTTTACCTATTTCATAAGAAGAATTTACCGCTAAAGAATCTGCAATGGTTAAAGGAGTCGCAACGATTTCCACGTAGTTATTGATAACTATTAAGGGACAAATAAAAGCTGCAATGACTCCGGTTAATAAAAAATTGCGATTCGCCCGAAAAAAGGTTTCGTTTTTTAGAAAAGCCTGGTAGAATACATAAAATAGGACAAGGATTCCGGAGGCTTTTAATAGATAAATCATGAAAGCTTCCATCTAGTTTTCTTTTTCAATTAGTTCTATAATTTCCTTCAACTCCTCAATGGATATCTTTTGTTCTTTGGCAAAAAAGGATACCATACTTTTATAGGAATTGTCATAATAATCTATCAGGGTATTGGAAATAAAACGTTTTCTATAGACCTCTTTGGTAACAAGAGGATAATAGCGATGTGTATTGCCAAACGCTTCATGAGCAACATAATTCTTATCCTCCAGGTTCCGAACTATAGTAGATAAGGTATTGTAATGTGGTTTTTTACCTTTCAATTCTTCCCTGATTTCCTTTACAAACGCTCGCTCTAGTCTCCAGAGGATTTTCATAATTTCCTCCTCCTTATTGGTAAGTCTATGCATCTTGAACTAATTTTATTCAAACCTATTACTAATAATTTAGTTATACAACTACTTTTATAGTTATTTAACTATTTTTTTGGTTTTAGGACCTGTAAACTTCATTTAGAATTCATTTTTCCATAAAGGGCACTTATTATATTTCCATTAAAAAGCGGGTTTAATTTATTGCTTTATGACTTAATGTTTTCGGGGTATTCTGCTATCTTTACCGAAATCTTCGGGATGCTCAATTTTTTGTTTATCGTCATTGGTTTGTCTTTATTAATACTGGGAGGAAACTGGTTATTAAAGTCGGCTGTAGCTTTTTCTTTGCGCCTCAATATATCCAGAATTATTATCGGCATGACCATAGTTTCCTTTGCAACTTCGGCACCGGAACTTATTGTTAGCATAAATGCTGCATTAGATGGTTTTCCGGATCTGGCCCTTGGAAATGTGGTTGGATCCAATATCGCCAACCTGGGATTAGTATTGGCAATTATTATAATTCTTGGCAACATTGATGTACGTAAGGCTTTCTATATTACAGACTGGCCGGTGATGATGGCCGCAACTTTTTTAGTTATAGGTTTTCTGTATTTCGACGGTGCCTTACAACGCCATGAAGGCGGAATTATGCTTCTTTTCCTATTTCTGTTTTTGATTTTTTTACTTCGTTTTCAGAAAACGGCTGTAATAGATGATGCCCGTGAGGATGATAAACCTCTCGCGCTTTACAAGGCGTTGCTTTTTCTGGGATTGGGTGGTGCGGCCCTTTGGGGAGGTTCAGAATTATTGGTCATGGGCGCTGTAGGCATGGCTACTTTTTATGAAGTAAGTGAACGTATTATTGGAATTACCGTAGTTTCTGTAGGTACAAGTATCCCCGAACTGGCAGCTTCCATTATAGCAGTAGTTAAAAAGGAAAAATCCATTTCCGTGGGTAACCTTATTGGTTCCAATATCTTTAATTTGTTAGCTGTATTAGGAATTACTTCTTTAATTCAACCCATTTATGTCATTGATCAGGGGCTGCTAACCAATGATATCTGGTGGATGTTGGGTATTTCCTTCCTTATTCTTCCATTGGTCTTCTTTCCTAAAGGACTTCGACTGGGCTGGAGAGACGGTCTTATATTGTTGTTTTTCTATTCTCTTTTTCTATATTTTACGCTATTCTGAAAATGGATTTAACAATTATGTTCTATGAATATAAGATTACGACTTGTTTTATTCCTCCTTATAGTTTTTAATATATCGCTTACGTCGGCCCAAAAGCCGGAATTTATATATGGAAGATTGCTGAACATTATAAGCAAAGAACCCATTCCTTTTGCTACTATTCGAGTGCAGAATTATGCTTTAGGGGTAATTTCTAATGCAGATGGAGGGTTTAAAATACCTCTTAAGTACCAGACCTTAGGCGATGTCCTGGAGGTGTCCTCTATGGGTTATGAGACTAAAATAATTTTAATATCTGAATTAATTTCTAATGAAATAAATATCATTTATCTAAAGGAAGGAATAATTGAGCTCGAAGAAGCAGTGCTAAAGGCAAGAAAAAAAAGACCTCTGGGCACCAAAAGAATTGTCAGGAATGCTATAAATGCTATTCCCCGAAATTATCCGATAAGTTCTTTTTCCACACTTGGATATTATCGGGATTATCAATTGGATAAGAATAAATATCTTAACCTTAATGAAGCTATTCTTGAAGTATTTGATGGTGGTTTTGACAAATCAGATTTGAAGACCACCAAAGTGCGTTTGTACGATTTCAGGGAGAATACAGATTTTGAAAGAAATTCTGTTGCCCGACAACCCTATAATTACAAAAGTGGATTAAAAGTTATCGATAATGCCTATTTGCATGATTTTGGAGGTAATGAATTTACTATTTTACGCATTCACGACGCCATCCGGAATTATGAATATGAAACCTATTCATTTGTAAATAGGTTCAAATACGAATTCCTGTCAAATCACAGTTTTAAAAGGAAACAAGACACGTATTTAAAAGGAGAGTATCTATATACCATCGATTTTAAAAAATCGTACGAAAACTACCTTGCTTACGGGACCTTATATATTTCCAGGAAAGATTTTGCCATTCATAAAATGGAATATTCGCTTTATGACCGTTTTAAATCAATGCCGAAGGGCAAAACAAACAAACATGATACCGGCAAACAGCTTATTTTTGAGGTAATCACGGAATATCAGCGTGTAAATACTAAAATGTTTTTAAATTATATCTCTTTTCACAATACGTTTATGCTTGTGGAACCACCAAAATTCAGGACAGAACAGTTTTTAGTTGACCTCAAAAAAAGATGTTTTGTAATTAAGTTAAGTGGCCAGCCAGAACCAGTATCCACACAGAGGATAACTAATTATACTATAAAGCATAATGGAAAAAAGGTACCAATAGGTCTCATAGTAACAGGTGATAAAGAGATTGAGGTATACCCGCGGATACCTCAGGAGAAGGAAGACGCAATGTTTAAGGAAATTAGTATGGCAACAAGCATTGTAGAAGGGATATCTGACCTGTTAAGTATAAAAGTTAAAAATATTTTGGATACTGAGGGTAATGTTTTAGATAGACCTACTTATGGTCTATTTGATCAATTTCGTGAGTACTTTGTTCAGCAGGTAAATTCTTCCGGTAAAGGCCCTGCAGATAGTCTTTATATGAGGAAGAATATCCCTATTTTTAAAGGGCAACCCCTGGTAAAACCGGATGGGTTCACAGATTTTTGGATGAACACCCCACTAAAAACACCTATAAATTAAAAAACCGCCTTTAAGGAATTAAAGGCGGCTCAGTAAAAATTATGCGGAGAACTAGTTAGCTACAGCTTCAATATTTGCTGATTTAACAGTTTTGATAATTCTTCCTGCAATCTTGTATGGGTCACCATTAGAAGCAGGGCGCCTGTCTTCTAACCATCCTTTCCATCCCTTTTCAACGGTGATGATCGGGATTCTGATAGAAGCTCCCCGGTCTGAAACACCATAACTAAAATCCTTAATGGATGCTGTTTCATGTAAGCCAGTAAGCCTTTCATCATTAAAAGCACCGTAAACGTCTATATGATCAATAGCAACAGGCCTGAAAGCCTCACAAATTTGTTCATAAATCTCTTTAGAACCACATGTTCTTAACGTTGTATTTGAAAAGTTTGCGTGCATTCCACTACCATTCCAATCGCCCTTAACCGGTTTTGGATGTAATTCAATATAGTAGCCATATTTCTCAGTTAGGCGATTCAATAAATAACGGGCAATCCAAATCTCATCACCAGCTTTTTTAGCACCCTTGGCAAAGCACTGAAATTCCCACTGTCCGGGCGCCACCTCCTGATTAATACCTTCGATATTAATGCCGGCCGCAAGACATAAGTCCATATGCTCTTCTACAAAGTCTCTCCCCCAGGTGTATCTTCCACCAACGGAGCAGTAATACTTACCTTGAGGCCCTGGAAACCCGCCACGTGGAAACCCAAGCGGTAAATCCGTCTCAGTATCCATTAAAAAATATTCCTGTTCAAATCCGAACCAGAAGTCATTATCATCATCATCAATTTGAGCACGATGATTTGATTCATGCGGTGTTCCATCAGCATTTAGCACTTCTGCCATTACTAAAAATCCGTTAGCTCTTTCGGGATCCGGATAAATAGCAACCGGTTTCAACAAACAATCTGAAGAATCACCTGTTGCCTGTTCTGTTGAACTTCCGTCAAAAGACCATAATGGGCAGTCCTCTATTTTGCCACCAAAATCTTCTTCAATTTTAGTTTTGCTTCTCAACTCCTGCGTTGGTTCGTGGCCATCCAACCAAATGTATTCCAATTTTGTCTTACTCATAATCTTCGATGTTAATTTTTCAATTTTGCGATTTCCAAAAATAAATTATTTTAATTATATCTATTAAAAAATAGGGGGTATTTATCAAAAAATTCGACATATTTATCAACACCCCTGTTTATTAGAGGGTATTTTGCAATATTTGCATAATTTAGCGGTTTTTCTATTAATTGCTTAATATCGTTGAAATTAAACTCTTAAAATTCAATTAATGTCCAAAAGAAGATTAAATGCAATTACCGAAAGCCTGCAGCGCCAACAGCATTCAGTGATAGAAACAGGCCGAAGATCAGAACTATTTGGCACCCATGTTTTTAATGAAGACCGGATGCTGCAATATCTTACAAAGGATGCGCATAGAAGCGTTAATGAAGCAATATTTGCGGGTACCAAAATTGATAGAAAAATAGCAGATCAAGTAGCTGAAGCCATGAAAGCATGGGCAATCTCAATGGGTGCTACGCATTATACACACTGGTTTCAACCTTTAACAGGATCAACTGCAGAAAAGCATGACGCTTTTTTTGACCTTAGGACGGACGGACGGGCGGTTGAAAGATTTGGTGGCGACCAACTTGTTCAGCAGGAGCCAGATGCCTCAAGTTTTCCTAGTGGGGGAATAAGGAATACCTTTGAAGCAAGGGGTTACACGGCTTGGGATCCTACTTCCCCGGCATTTATTTATGGTACAACGCTTTGCATTCCCACAATTTTTGTCTCCTATACCGGAGAAGCGCTGGACAACAAGGCCCCTCTATTAAGAGCTTTGCACGCTGTGGATATTGCGGCTACAGCCGTGGCCAAATATTTTGATAAAAATGTTTCTAAGGTCCATGCTACCTTAGGGTGGGAGCAAGAGTTTTTTTTGGTAGATAAGGCATTGGCAAATTCACGCCCTGATATAGTTTTAACCGGTCGGACACTTATTGGACATCTCGCAGCCAAAGGTCAGCAGTTAAGTGATCATTATTTTGGAGTTATTCCCACCAGGGCAGTAAACTTTATGAGGGAACTGGAAAAAGAATGTATTCAACTGGGCATCCCTTTAAAAACCAGACATAATGAAGTTGCGCCCAATCAATTTGAATTGGCTCCCGTTTTTGAAGAAGCAAACCTGTCAGTTGACCATAACTTGCTCCTCATGGATATTATGGAAAAGGTAGCAGACAGGCATAATTTTAAAGTTCTATTTCATGAAAAACCTTTCGCGGGGATCAATGGTTCAGGGAAACATAATAATTGGTCGCTGGCAACGGATACCGGAGTTAATTTGTTAAGTCCGGGATCTACACCAATGAAAAACCTGCAGTTCCTAACCTTTTTTGTAAATACTATTAAAGCGGTGGACACCTATGAGGAGCTTTTGAGGTCTTCAATTGCTTCTGCCAGTAACGATCATAGATTGGGTGCCAACGAGGCTCCACCTGCTATTATTTCAATCTTTATTGGCACACAACTAAGTCATGTTTTGGATGAATTGGAAGGAGTTTCCAAGGGAAAACTTTCACCTGAGGAAAAAACTGAACTAAAGCTCAATGTAGTAGGTAAGATCCCGGAAATTTTATTGGACAATACCGATAGAAACAGGACTTCACCATTTGCATTTACCGGAAATAAGTTTGAGATGCGTGCTGTTGGTTCTAAAACAAATTCTGCAAAGCCCATGATGATTCTGAATACGATTGTCGCTAATCAATTAAAGGAATTTAAAAAGGAAGTAGATGCTTTAATTGATAAAAAGAAATTAAAGAAGGATGAGGCAGTTTTTAATGTATTAAGGGAATATATTAAATCATCCAAAAGAATTCGTTTTGATGGGGATGGCTATAGTGAAGAATGGGAAAAAGAAGCTAAAAAAAGGAAGTTGAGTAATAACAAAGATACTCCTTCGGCAGTCCGGGTGCTGACATCTAAAAAGAGTTTGGAACTTTTTAAGGGCTTGGAGGTCATGAATAGTACTGAAGTAGAAGCGAGGCAGGAAGTTGAATTAGAAACCTATATTTTGCAAACCCAAATTGAGGGCAGGGTTTTAAATGATTTGGTATATAGCAACATCATTCCTGCGGCAATCGAATATCAAAATAAAATAATTAAAAATGTTCTGGGCTTAAAAGAGATTTATGGCGCAGCGCATAAAAAATTATCCGAGGGCCATCTTACTTTGATTGAACAGATTTCGGAGCATATGGTAGTTATAAAAAGGAATACAGATGATATGACCAATGCCCGAAAGATCGCTAATAATTTAAAAGATCTCAATAAGAAAGCATTCGCATATTGCGATAATGTTCGACCCTATTTTGATAAAATCCGATATCATTGTGATAAGCTTGAGCAACTAATCGACGATCAGTCCTGGCCCCTTACTAAATACAGGGAACTATTGTATATTAAATAAGCATAGAATTAAAGCTCACATTTTGTGGGCTTTTTTTAAGGTTTGTCCTATTTTTACGAAAACCAAAATCAATGGATCCGTCTGCCAGTAAACGTTATAGCCAAAGAGGAGTATCAGCCTCCAAAGAAGACGTTCATAATGCCATAAAAAATATTGACAAAGGGTTATTTCCAAACGCTTTTTGCAAGATTGTAGAGGATTACCTCACCGGGGATGAGGAATATTGTTTGGTAATGCATGCAGATGGTGCGGGTACCAAATCCTCACTTGCGTATATGTATTGGAAAGAAACAGGCGACCTGTCTGTTTGGAAAGGTATTGCACAAGATGCACTGATTATGAACCTGGATGATCTTTTATGTGTTGGTGTTACAGATAATATCCTGTTGTCTTCTACGATTGGAAGAAATAAAAACCTGATTCCGGGAGAGGTGATTTCGGCCATAATTAATGGGACCGAGGAATTGATTGAAGATTTGGCCAATCATGGGATCACGATTCATAGTACTGGTGGAGAAACTGCAGACGTAGGAGATTTAGTGCGTACGGTGATCGTTGATTCTACAGTGACTGCCCGGTTGAAAAGGTCGAGTGTAATTAATAATTCTAATATTTCCCCGGGAGATGTTATTGTTGGTCTGGCGTCTTACGGACAGGCGACATATGAGAAGGAATATAATGGTGGGATGGGTAGTAACGGACTTACCTCAGCAAGGCACGATGTTTTTTCAAAATACCTGAGTGCAAAATATCCTGAGAGTTATGATGCAAGTGTTCCTGAAGCCTTGGTCTATTCCGGAAATGCTAAACTTACAGATGCCGTGCCCGATTCTCCTTTGGATGCCGGTAAACTTGTGTTGTCACCTACGAGAACCTACGCTCCAATCATAAAAAAAATTCTTCAAAAATACGATTCCGAACATATCCATGGGATGGTGCATTGCAGCGGTGGGGCACAGACCAAAATCCTTCACTTTGTGGAAAACCTGCATATCGTCAAAAACAACATGTTTCCCGTACCTCCCTTGTTTAGATTAATACAGGAGCAATCGGGTACAGATTGGAAAGAAATGTATCAGGTTTTTAATTGTGGACATCGTATGGAGCTTTATGTGGATAAAAGCATTGCCCGGGACCTAATTGAAATTTCTAAAGAATTTGATGTAGAAGCCCAAATTATAGGCTATGTAGAGGCAAATCCCAAAAAAAAGTTAACAATCAAGAGCCAATACGGTAGCTTTAACTATTAAGGTATACGAATCCTTGTTTTAAAGCGTTCTTTCTTTAGTGATTTTTACCCTAATCCTCTAGTTGGATTTACCCAAGAAAAGTTAAAAATAGTTATGTTATGGAGAGAAAAGAATTTTTAAGAAGTCTGGGAGCTGGTGCCGCTTTTGCTTTAACCTTCCCATGTATTAATGGTTGTTCAAGTGATGATGGAGACCTGGATGTGTTACCGGTGCCTACCGGAGTTGACTTTACAGTTGATCTTACTTCACAGGAAGGTTTAGGATTGCAGAATAATGGTGATTTTATTCTAAAAAATGATGTGGTCGTTGTAAAGAACCTGGAAGGGAACTTTGTAGCTGCCAGTCAGATTTGCAGTCATCAGCAAACAGATCAGGTAAGATTTATTGACGATAATGGAGGAATATTTCGTTGCTCTACGCATGGATCAGAATTTGATCAAAACGGTACACCATTAAATGCCATTACAAGCAATCCGCTTAAAACGTTTAACACAGAATTAAACGGTGATTTACTGCGTGTTTTTGAGTAATTACCGCTATTCGCATTTTTAATTAAAATATGAAAAGTTTGGCCCTGGATCTTTTCGTTTTTTCCTATGCTCTTTCTTTAGTTGATAAGAGCGCAACATTGCTGTACCCCATTTTTTCACTACTAAAAAAATCAAAGTAAGTGAGGAGTTTGGTGGTATTACTTTTTGGTATTCTTACCATGGCCATGTCCTATGGACAGAATAAAAAATATGTAACCGTAAAAAGATCAGTAAGTTTAATGGGTGCTCCCTTTGAACTTACAGTTGTTGCCCAAAGCGAAGAAATTGGCTATATCAATTTGGAAGAAGCCATTGCAGAAGTTAGGCGAATTGAAAAATTGATTTCCTCCTGGGATCAGGATTCAGAAACTTCAGAAATTAATCGAAATGCGGGCCTGAAACCCGTTAAGGTAAGCTATGAACTTTATAAGCTGATAGAGCGTTCTAAAAAGATTTCGGAAATTACAGAAGGTGCTTTTGATATTACGGTAGCCGCTATGGAAGACACCTGGAAGTATGATGGCTCCATGACGGCATTCCCAACCCCCGAACAGATAAGTGAGGCGGTTTCAAAAGTAGGGTATGACAAAATCGTATTAAATAGGGCCGATAATACTGTGTTTCTTAAGCAAGAGGGTATGCGAATAGGGTTTGGTGCAATTGGAAAAGGCTATGCCGCGGATAAGGTTAAGGAATTACTGGTCTCCAAACAGGTGCCAGCCGGCATGATCAACGCTTCCGGTGATATTACAACATGGGGAACAAAAGCAACTGGTGAGAAATGGTTGATAGGTGTGCATCGCCCAAGAGGTAACGGCAGGATATTTACATGGCTTCCTTTAATTGAATCATCCGTATCTGTTACAAGTAATCTGGATAGATACCTGACTTTTAATGGTAAAAAATATTCGCAGTTTATTGATCCAATATCGGGATATCCTGCCACAGGTATCAACAAGGTGACTTTACTTGCCCAAAGTGCCGAATTTTGTGATGCCCTGGCTACAGCGGTATTTGTTCTGGGTAAGGAAAGAGGGATGTTCCTGGTAAACCAACTTGGTGACACTGAAGTAATAATTCTGGACGCCTTTAATCAGATGTGGACCAGCAATGGAATAATTCTGGATACAGAAGAATAAAAATTCTCATTATTATTTTACCGATACTCATCCTATATTAGTTTTTAAGAGGTTAATAACCTTTAAAAATTTGTAAATTCGCATACCTAAGAGATGATTGCATGTTAGATAAATTAAATATAGTTAAACAACGTTTTGATGAGGTATCGGATCTTATTATTCAACCTGATATAATATCTGATCAAAAACGCTATATACAACTTAATAAGGAGTACAAAGATTTAAGGGTGCTTATTGAGAAAAGAGATCGATATATTGAGCTTACGAACAATATGAACGAAGCCGAGGAGATCATTGCTGATGGGAGTGATTTAGAGATGGTTGAAATGGCAAAAATGCAATTGGATGAAGCCAAGGAAGGATTGCCCCTATTGGAAGAGGAAATAAAGTTTTTATTAATTCCTAAGGATCCGGAAGATGCCAAAGACGTTGTGATGGAAATACGGGCAGGGACAGGTGGAGATGAGGCGAGTATATTTGCCGGGGACCTCTACCGAATGTATGCGAAATATTGCGAGTCTAAAGGTTGGCGGACAAATATTATTGATCTAAGTGAGGGTACCAGTGGGGGTTATAAGGAAATCCAGTTTGAAGTAAGTGGCGAAGATGTATATGGTACACTCAAATTTGAAGCGGGCGTACACAGGGTACAGCGTGTTCCTCAGACAGAGACGCAAGGACGTGTTCATACCAGTGCAGCAACGGTAATGGTTTTACCCGAAGCTGAAGATTTTGATGTTCAGATAGACCCCAAAGATGTCCGCATAGATTATTTTTGTTCTTCAGGTCCCGGGGGCCAGTCAGTAAATACTACGTACTCTGCAGTTAGGCTAACTCATATTCCAACAGGCCTGGTAGCACAGTGCCAGGATGAAAAATCACAACATAAAAACAAGGATAAGGCCTTTAGAGTATTGAGATCACGTTTGTATGATATGGAACTTGCCAAGAAACAGGAAGAGGACGCTGCAAAAAGAAATTCGCAGGTTAGCAGCGGAGATCGTTCAGCAAAGATCCGGACTTATAATTATCCACAGGGCAGGGTTACCGATCATAGGATAGGCCTAACTCTTTATGATCTCCAGAATATAATAAATGGTGATATTCAAAAGATTATTGATGAGTTAATGTTGGTGGACAATACAGAAAAATTAAAAGAAGCTTCGGAGATTTTTTAGGAGTTAGCATGAAAATTGAACACTTAGTTGAGCAAATCTACCGAAAGAATTCCTTTCTCTGTATAGGCTTGGATACAGACCTTGAAAGGATACCGAACCATCTGTTAAACGAAGAGTCACCCATTTTTTCTTTTAATAAGGCTATTATTGATGCTACCCAGCACCTTTGTGTTGCTTATAAACCAAATATTGCATTTTATGAGGCGTATGGTTCAATAGGGTGGGAGGCCTTGCGCAGGACCATTGAATACCTTAATGAATTTTACCCTGAAATATTTACCATTGCAGATGCAAAGCGAGGCGATATAGGAAACACCTCCTACCGTTATGCCAAAGCCTTTTTTGAGGATATGGACTTTGATTCCATTACCGTGGCACCTTATATGGGGAGAGATTCGGTTGAACCTTTTTTATCTTTTGAGGATAAACATACTATTCTCCTCGCCCTGACCTCAAATGAAGGGGCTTTTGATTTTCAAACAAAGAAGATTGGAGAAAGGACTCTATATGAAAAAGTTTTGGAAACCTCTATTTCATATAAGAATTCTCAAAACCTGATGTATGTTGTTGGGGCTACTAAGGCAAGTTATTTGGCCGAAATCAGGGAAATAATACCTGATAGTTTTCTGTTAGTTCCGGGGGTAGGCGCCCAAGGGGGAAGCCTACAGGAGGTATGTAAATATGGAATGACTGAAAATGTAGGGCTATTGGTGAATTCTTCCAGGGGGATAATCTATGCCTCAAAGGATCATGACTTTGCTATTGCAGCTGCCAAAAAGGCAAAGGAATTACAGGATACTATGGCAAAGGAACTAAAAAAGAAGAATTAATTACTTTACTAAACTCTCTAAAAGCTTTTCCAGCTTCCGGGCCTTTAATTCAAAAAAAGCCGCCAGCTTGTCGTCTGTAGTTTTAAAATCTGAAGCTTTATTTAAAAAATTCTGATATTGGTACTCTATTTGGGCTAGAGCTTTTTGTCCGCTTGTTATTGGAGTAATCGCTCCAACTTTACAATACTGATTATCCATGGTCATATTCTTTTTCTTCGTTCTTACAAATATACGGCCAAAATGAAGCTTTGGATGTCAGAATATATATGTATTCACCTAAAAATCAAGTGTTTTGTCCAATATTTAACTAAATTGTTGAAAACAAGCATAAAAAGTCTAGAAATTTATGAGAATTGTTGAGTCTTCGGTTTATTTGTCAAAGCTGAAACTGAAGGCAAATTAATGGGTAATGGGAACAACTTTGGATTGATAATTCAGAAGGTCATTTAAAATTGTATGGGAGTAGAAGTGGGAACCAAATGATTCTAAAATCTGATCTTTTTGCTGGCTAAGACGGTGGGAAATATGTAAATAAGATTACCTGGACCCATAATAAAGTCGGTACGGTACGTCAACTATGGGAAGTACTGAATAAGGACACCGTTGTAAATGTCGCCTTTGATGGCTTGTATAAAAAAGTGAATTAAGTCAGAGATATTGAGGCATTTTGGAACAAAAAAACCGGTGCTTCCACCGGTTTAAACTAACTAACTCAAAAAATACTAACTCAAATAATTCGTTCAAGGGCATCTGCTTGAAACTGAGCAGAACTACAAAAGCTTAGAATTTGTAGCTATTTGCCTTTAAAAATT
The DNA here is from genome assembly GCF_947258925.1 of uncultured Eudoraea sp. Taxonomy (GTDB): domain Bacteria; phylum Bacteroidota; class Bacteroidia; order Flavobacteriales; family Flavobacteriaceae; genus Eudoraea. The sequence continues at coordinate 47,482 of NZ_CAMYKG010000004.1, forward strand.
TAACGTTAATTTTTTCTCTTTATTGTAAGGATTTTAAGAAATAATTTAATCATTCTATGAAATCGAGGCTGATTTTTAGGGATAAATGCAATAATCAAGGGAGTTCTTTATAAATCCGGTGCTCAGGGGGTATTAATAATACCTGGACATTATTTTCTCGGTTTCTTTCTTGTTTTTGAAAACTTCAAATGTTTTTCCCTGGGTTCGCAGGGCACCAAGCGTATTTGCATATTGTGCCGCTTTAATAGGGTCATTGTAAAAACAAAACCCGTAAGCTAAGCCTCCGGCAAAGGAGTCCCCGCATCCGGTAGTATCAATAACATCTTTCATTAAAACAGATTTTACAAAGGTTTTCACAATAGCATTATCCTTAAGGTAATACACTACACAACCTCTTGAATCTAATGTTACATAGAAATATTTTACGCCTTTTGATAACACATGCTCGGCCATTGCATCTAAATGATCTGTTTTATCTTCTTCATAACTAGTCATTTCCTCGTATTCGTATTCACTTTTAAACCAACACGCCTGGGATTCTTCAAGATTCATTTTAAGAATGTCAATATTGGGAAGCCATTCATCCATGTCTACCCAGAACTTCCGGTATCGATCTCCTGTCATACTCATGGTCGTAGTAGGTCCATGTGCATCAAAAATTATCAACCCTTTTTTATGCTGCTTAATATAACTTAATGTACTTAGGGAAATCTCGAAGTCTGTAATGGGAACAAAAACATAGGCATCAATATCATCTAAATCTGAAATATCCTTCGGTAAGATGGGCCTCATGCAGGATGTTTGCTTCTCTAATCGATTATTTTGATCTATAAACCTCAATTCTATAACCGTGCCTCTATCCTCCTCACTGCCTATATAGGAAGTGTCAATATTTGAATATGGTTTAAACACTTCCAGAATTGGATCAAAATCTTTCTGATGGACATGGGCAATTGGAACAACGTTTCCTTCTTCTCCCAATAGCTTGGCCAAAGCGATTACAGGATGTGTTACACAACCGTATTTTTGTATTACCTCTTCCTGGTGTGTGTAGATAGTATCTCTTGGTATTGGTCCTAAAACCGCTATTTTAACCATAAGCATTGCTCTTTGTAAAATATTATTTCGTTAATATACTAAATAATATGTGTTGTGAAAAGAGCTTTTACTCTGAGCTTACGAGAAAATTACGGTTTTATTATTGTAGACCATGGTTTTCCTGTTCACATGAAGTTGAACCGCTCTGGAAAGTACAATTTTTTCCAGATCACGTCCTTTAGCGATAAAATCCTTTACCCTGTGTGAGTGCGATACCATAGTAACATCTTGTTCAATTATGGGTCCTGCATCTAAGGCTTCTGTTACATAATGGCTGGTTGCTCCAATGATTTTAACACCCCTTGCAAATGCCGCATGATAAGGTTTGGCTCCCGCAAACGCAGGAAGAAAAGAATGGTGAATGTTTATGATTTTATTTTGAAAATGATCTATAATCTTACTGCTTAATATTTGCATATAGCGTGCAAGTACTATAAAATCTGTATTATGTGTTCTTAATAGTTCCAATTGCTTCTCCTCTGCTTCCGCTTTCATTTCTTTGGTTACGGGAATATAGTAGAAAGGAATTTCAAATTGTTCGGAAATATGTTTGGCATCTTCATGATTGCTTAAGATGAATGGAATCTCAACTTCCAGTTCACCGGATTTATATCTGCTTAATAGGTCATACAGGCAGTGGTTGTATTTAGAAACAAAAATGGCCATTCTAGGTTTTAAGTTATCAGGATGTATACTCCATTTCATCTCATATGGGAGGGCCAATTTTGTCTCAAACTCTTCTTTGAATTCAGAAAATGCAATGGTATTATTTGAAAACTCACTTTCCAGGCGCATAAAAAAAACGCCGAGTTCCTCATCGACATGCTGGTCCAGGTAAACAATATTTCCACCTTTTTCGTGTATATAACCAGTTATAGCGCTTATTATTCCCGACTTATCCGGGCAGTGAATAAGAATTGTGTTTCTCAAAATAATCTATTTTAGCCCATAAAATTATACTATTAGGCACAGAGGCTTGTTGAAACTAATGATTTTTATAAAATTCTGATTGTAAGGTGATTTTTTTTGCATTTTCCGTAAATTGCTTACCTAAAGAAGTCCAAAAATTATCAATGGAGCAAAATAAAATTTATAAACCAAAGAATAAAATAAGAGTCGTTACGGCGGCTTCACTGTTTGATGGTCATGACGCTGCCATTAATATTATGCGGCGTATTATTCAATCGACAGGAGTAGAGGTTATTCATTTAGGTCATGACAGAAGTGTAGATGAGGTGGTAAATTGCGCTATTCAGGAAGATGTTAATGCCATTGCTATGACTTCGTATCAAGGCGGTCATAATGAATATTTTAGATATATGTTGATGAATTATGGGATTACAAGGATATATTCTCCGGATGATGGCCGGAAAATGGGTCTTCAGGGAATGATAAACAATCTTGTTGAACTGTGTGATTTCCCGGTTCCAAATTTGGCCCTAAATAAAGGAATGACCCTGCATGAATCTTTGAAGAAGAAACAGCCTGAGACCATTGCCAGGTTAATAAGTCTTGCTGAAAACAGACCGTCCGAATTTGAGGAACTCTTTAGCGGAATTCGACAGGATAAATATCATGTCCCTGTGCTTGGAATTACAGGCACCGGGGGTTCGGGTAAATCCAGTTTAGTTGACGAACTTGTCCGTAGGTTTTTAAGGGATTTTCCTGAGAAATCTATTGGATTAATATCCGTTGATCCTTCCAAAAGGAAAACAGGAGGAGCACTGCTGGGCGACCGGATCCGCATGAATGCCATAAATGATAATAGGGTATATATGCGATCTTTGGCAACACGACAATCCAATTTGGCATTATCTAAATATGTAAATGAAGCTGTTGAGGTTTTAAAAACTGCCGATTTTGATTTAATTATCCTTGAAACTTCAGGAATAGGACAATCAGATACCGAAATAATTGAGCATAGCGATGTTTCCCTTTATGTAATGACACCAGAATTTGGAGCAGCTACTCAGCTTGAGAAAATTGATATGCTGGATTTTGCTGATCTGGTTGCAATAAATAAGTTTGATAAAAGGGGTGCACTAGACGCACTTAGGGATGTAAGGAAACAGTATTTGCGGAATCAGGGATTATGGGAAAGTGATGTAGAGACCTTGCCCGTTTTTGGAACTATAGCTTCTCAATTCAATGATCCTGGAATGAATCGTTTATACAAAGCGGTTATGGAAAAATTGACCCAAAAAGCTAATGCTAATCTCGAATCGACTTTGGTAGTTAGTCAGGAAATGGATGAAAAAGTGTTTGTGGTACCCCCATCCAGAACAAGATATCTTTCTGAGATTTCGGAAAGTATTAAATCCTATGATGTCAAAGTTGCCAACCAGGTTGAAGTAGCACAACATTTATACGGTATTTATAAAACAATAGCAGGTCTTTCTAATACACCACCAGTCTTAAATAGCTCAGGTATCGAAGCCTCAAGTATACATGTGCCTGAGGAAAACTCCAATGATAATTTAATTCAACAATTACTCTTGGAATTTGACCGGGTAAAAATGAATTTGGATCCTTACAACTGGGAAATTTTGCTCAATTGGGACAGTACCATTAAAAAATACAAAGACCCTTCCTATGTTTTTAAAGTAAGGAATAAAGAAATTACAATCAGCACCCATGAAAAATCGCTTTCCGGCCTTGCGATTCCCAAAGTAGTCTTGCCAAGGTATCGGGGATGGGGTGATCGGCTCCAGTGGCGGCTTCAGGAGAATGTACCGGGGGATTTTCCCTATACTTCCGGACTTTACCCGTTTAAAAGGACGGGGGAAGATCCTACACGTATGTTTGCGGGTGAAGGCGGACCGGAACGTACCAACAGAAGGTTTCACTATGTAAGTCTGGATATGCCTGCCAAAAGATTATCCACCGCATTTGATTCTGTTACGCTCTATGGAAATGATCCGGATCACAGACCAGATATTTATGGCAAAATAGGTAATGCCGGCGTATCTGTTTGTTGTTTGGATGATGCAAAAAAATTGTATTCAGGTTTTGACCTGAGCGATCCCATGACTTCGGTAAGCATGACAATAAACGGTCCTGCTCCTATGCTGTTGGGCTATTTTATAAATGCGGCAATTGATCAAAACTGTGAGAAGTATATCCATCAAAACGGCCTTGAAAAAGAGGTAGCAGCAAAAATCAAGGCCCATTATGGGAAAGATATAGAAAACAGACCTAAATATGAGGGTGATTTGCCGGAAGGTAATAACGGTCTTGGTCTTTTTTTACTGGGTATATCCGGTAACGAAGTCCTTGCACCGGAGATTTATAATTCGATTAAACAGGAAACCTTAAAAAAAATCAGGGGTACAGTCCAGGCTGATATCCTTAAAGAAGATCAGGCTCAGAATACATGTATTTTTTCCACAGAATTTGCCTTACGACTTATGGGTGATGTGCAGGAATATTTTATTGACCATGAGGTAAGAAACTTTTATTCTGTATCAATTTCCGGATATCATATTGCGGAAGCAGGTGCCAACCCAATTACACAATTGGCATTTACACTGTCAAATGGGTTTACCTATGTAGAATACTATCTAAGCAGGGGAATGGATATTAACAAATTTGGTCCCAACTTGTCGTTTTTCTTTTCCAATGGAATTGATCCTGAATATGCTGTAATAGGAAGAGTGGCAAGACGTATTTGGGCCAAAGCCATGAAAGACAAATACAATGCGGATCCAAGGGCGCAGATGTTAAAATATCATATACAAACATCCGGCAGAAGTTTGCACGCGCAGGAGATTGATTTTAATGATATCCGAACAACCTTACAGGCATTATATGCTATTTATGACAATTGTAATTCATTGCATACCAATGCATACGATGAGGCCATTACTACGCCAACGGAGGAATCTGTTAGGAGAGCAATGGCGATTCAATTGATTATTAATAAGGAATTAGGTCTTGCCAAAAATGAAAATCCGCTGCAAGGGTCTTTCATTATTGAAGAACTTACAGATCTTGTTGAAGAGGCCGTCTTGCTTGAATTTGATAGACTAACTGAACGTGGAGGTGTTTTGGGTGCCATGGAAACCATGTATCAAAGATCCAAAATACAAGAAGAAAGTATGCATTATGAGATGCTGAAACATACCGGGGAATATCCGATAATAGGTGTGAACACTTTTTTGAGTTCCTCAGGATCACCGACCATACGTCCGGCTGAGGTAATTCGAGCAACAAAAGAAGAAAAACAACATCAGATCAATACTTTGGAAAGGCTGCATAGTAGAAATGAGGCAAGAGCGGAAAAACAGTTACAAGAACTTCAGGAAACTGCTATTAAGAATGAAAATATTTTTGCGAAACTTCTTGAGGTAACCAAAGACTGTTCCCTCGGCCAAATTACCCAGGCCTTGTTTGAAGTGGGGGGACAATACAGAAGAAATATGTAAATGATTCCCGGGGTATTGCAGGTAAATATTAAAAAAGAATTATTGTAATTATCGAAGTGGTATTAATAACCCATGTAATCATTAAATCCCCAATTTAAATTGCCGCCATTTATTCCGATAGATTTTCTCCATTTCTTGAAAGACTTCCTGAAACCAAGAATTTCCTGTCTTAGTAGATCTAAGTACTCCCTTTCTTTTAATCCATCATTTTCCAGACCATTGCAATAAGACATTATGTTCCTTATCATTATATTAATAAAAGAGGCACTTTTCATACGAACTGCATATGACTCCGAGGACTCTGCCCTGGCAATCTGCTGAGGAATTAAAATAGCATCGGTAAGTAAGGAATCGGCAATATGATCCCTTAAGCTATTTGATTTGTATAAATGAAGCAAATCCTTGTTCTGCGAAACATAGGAGGCAATTTCCCTGCTCATCGTGCAGAGGTCTATAGCTTTTCTGTAAACCGGTATGGTTCTTAAGTTCTTGTAGGGCATTTTCTCTTTAAGCAAAAATTCAAACATAAAGTTACGGCCTAATTTTGGATAATATCTTTAAAATACAAATCAATTTTGTAATTTTGCTTTATAAAAAATATTATTAATAACATTTTACTTTGAATAACAAAATAGATGATTTAAACTGGCGCATCCTTCAACTCCTTCAGGAAAATTCCAGGTTGTCTTTGGCGAAAATTGGAAGGCAGGTGGGCCTTACGCCGCCGGCCGTAGCTGAGCGCGTTAAAAAAATGGAAGATCTTGGAATTCTTGAAGGCTTTAAGGCAAAAGTATCATATAGTTTGGCAGGTTATCAGCTTAAAGCAATTATTACATTAAAAGCTTTTATGGGTAAATTGCAGCCTTTTCTTGAGATGGTTCCAAAGCTAGACGAAGTTGTCAATTGCTATCGCATCACAGGTAATGAAAACATAATAATGGAAGTAGTTCTTAAAGATCAAGCACATCTTGAAGGATTTATTGATAAACTTATCAGATATGGTGAAACCCGGACCCATATTATTTTATCTGATGTTGTGTCTGAGGCACCAATAAAACGTCTGAAGATTTAAAATTTTCATCAGGAATTGAATCCACAGCTTATATTTTTTACAATTTTATATGCAGATGTAGATAAGGTAATCAGAAATTTAGAGCCGGTCATCCTGAAGTGGAAAATAAATGTTTTTGAATATTTGTTCTTAAACAATTTAATCACTTAATTTAACTAATGGACTAAGATAGCGATATGGTTTTAGCTAAGTTGCTACTAATCAAGCTTAAAGATGTTTTTAAGAATTATTACTATAAATTCGGGTATCAATAAATTTATTTTGGCTAGGTTTTTGATTAATTCAAAAATATGAAGCGAATATTATTTCTTCTTTTAATCTGTGGTTGTTCCTACTCAGCTATCTCACAATCAAAGCAAGCGGTATTTAAGAAGGGTACTATAACAGATTCGATTCCCATCAATGATTCTATTCCTGAAACCTATAAATTATATATTCCAAAAAAGTTTGACGGCAAGGGAACCTGGCCCATAGTTTTTGTTTTCGACATGAATGGGCAAAATTCTCAGGCAATTAATGCTTTTAAAGGGGCCGCGGAAAAGCAGGGATATTTTCTCGCTTCATCAAATAGTATTCATGACTCCCTATCAATTTCCAAGAATATTATGGTTGCCAGCAGGATGTTTCAGGCAGTTGCGAAAATGCTCCCCGTTAATAGCGAAAGAGTTTATACAGCAGGCTTTGCCTCCGGGGCTAAATTTGCATCAATAGTCCCTTCATTTATAAAACAGGTTGATGGAGTAATATCATGCGGATCATTCGTGGCTAATGTAGAATTGTTAGATATAAAAAACTCATTTCACTTTGTGGGAATTGTGGGCAATGAGGATTTCAATTATACGCAAATGTTGCAGGGTAGGGAATTGCTAAATAAAATGAAATTTCCTAATAATTTATTAGTATTTGATGGAGGTGAACGCTGGAATGATTTTAGGTTGATAGAAAAAGGGTTAAAAATCTTGACCCTTGCAGCAATAGCAAAGGGGAATGCCCCGAAAAATGATTCGCTGGTAATGACTTCTTATAGCAATGATTTTGAAGAATATCAAAGGCAGCTAAATTCTAATCAGATGCTCACTGCTGCTAATCTGCTCAATGAATTGATTTCTGTTTACAGGTCTCATGTCGGAGTTGATTCCCTGAAAGAGAAAGTAAAAACTTTGAAAAAAGATAAAACGTATAGAGCTCAAAAACGCCTTTTTAGTAATACGCTTTTTCAGGAGTCATTCATCAAAGACGATTATAATTATAATTTAATGGAAGATTTATCAACTCTAAATTATAATAATCTGGGCTGGTGGAACTATCAAATAACGGATTTAAAGAAATATGAAAAAAAATTGTATCCCTTCGAAAAACACGTTGGAAAGAGATTGTTGGGGTATATAAATGCGCTAATTGAAGATAATATAGATATTGAAAAGGAGTATCAGGATGCTGATGATGAGGTTTTAAGTTATCTATGGATGCTGAAAACAATTACAGAGCCAAAGGCATATCAGTATTATTTAAAAATAATTTCGGATAGTTCTAAATATGAGGATTTTGGGACGGCCTTGTTTTATCTCGAGGAATTATTAAAAAATGGATATCAGGACAAGACAACACTATATTCCTTGGAACATACAGCTCTTTTGAGAATAATGCCCGAGTTCAATACCATAGTAAATAAGTACCTGAAAGGTTCTCGGTATGATGCAATTATTGAGGAATAGTTTTAGGTACTAATTCAAGTTCCCAATCTATGACCAAACCTTTAGCCAACGATTTGGCTATTTCTTTTCCGTAAAGATGTTCACATAGATATAGGGCGGCCTCAAAGCTTTTAGCGCCACCTGCGGAAGTGATATACTTGCCATCATGAACAAATAGTACACTGTCCTTTACATTTAAATGTGGGAACATTTGCCTGTATTTTGATATGTCGCTGGGAAAGGTGGTAGAGGCTACATTATCTAGTAGTCCTGCTTTTGCCAGAACAAAAGCACCATCGCAATGAGAAGTCATAAATAATGCATTCTTGTCTACTCTTTTTATAAAATTAAGCATGGCCGTATCTTTCAAATCTTTGTCCAGATGGTGTTCTGCGCTTGGAATTACCAGTATATTTATTGGTGGAAGGGAATCTTTTAAGTAATTAAAATCGGGTAAAATTCGCAGTCCCTCAAAAGTTGTTATAGGCTCTAAAGTATTAGCCACCGTGAACGTATTCATCGCTTTGATGCCTTCTCTGTATTTTGTATGTTGAAAAATGTCATACGGGGCTGTAAATTCTGTATTATATGTTCCATCCATGATTAAAAAGGCAACATTATAATTATCAGGATTTAATTCAGTGTTACTTTTAAGAATAGTAGCTGTAGTCTCTGGATTCCTCTTTTTTTCGGAACATCCATAAACCATGCCTAAAAGGAAACTAAGGACCAAGAAATTTTTCATAGATTTTACTTTCGGGAATTGTTTAGAAGTAATTTTTTCAGCAACAAAAGTAGCAAAATACCGAGTAGGCCAATAAATGAAGCCAAATACCAGGTGGTTTGGTAGCCGAATTTTACAATGGATAGCATTCCTGAATTATGGGCGAAAATGTGAGAAATGGAAAAGGCTATACTATAAAGGGCCATATACTCTCCTTGTCTGCCTCTTTTAGCTCTGTCCATAGCAAAGGCATTAGAGAACGGGAATGCGATCATTTCCCCAAGTGTCATCAATAACATCCCTATAGCAAGTACCCCAATCCATGAAGTAAAATTTAGAATAAGAATACTTAAAGAAACAAGCGCTAAACCAATTATCATATTCGATATTTTGGACTGGGACCTGGTTTCCATAAATTTTATCAGGGGCATTTCAAAGACAAAAATTATGAAGCCATTCACAGCCAGGAGTAAACCTATTTGTGTTTCATTTAGTTTATGTATGTCATTATAGTATATGGGAATTGTGGAAAAATACTGCACAAATATGAATCCGAACAGGACCATTGCAATAATAAACAACAAATACGGGACATCTTTATATGCAGATTTTGGTGTTTTGTTTTCTACGCTATCAAGGATTTTTACCTTTTTGGGATTCAGGAGAACTAATAGCAAAAAACCTGCCGCTATACAACTAATACCGTCTACCCAAAATAATCCATGGTACCCTATTGTGCCAATTATTAGTCCACCTAAGGCAGGTCCCGCAGAAAATCCAAGATTTATTGCAAGGCGAATAAGAGTCACAGATCTTGTTTTGTTCTCAGGCATGCTATACGCGCTTAGCGCTACAAATGTGGCAGGTCTGAACGCATCGGCAATGATCATTAACACAAAAATACCACCACAAATTGACCAAAATGATTCGAAATATTGCAGGATAATAAAAAGTATTCCTGTAAGTATTAGACTTGCCAACATCACAGGGTATGATCCAAAAACATCTGTTAATTTACCACCCAGCCATGCTCCAATAAGTGAGCCTAATCCAAAACAACTCATGATAATACCAACATTTTCCAGGGTGAAACCAAGATCCCGGGTAAGATAAAGTGACAAAAATGGGATGACCATAGTACCGGCCCTGTTTATTAAGGTAATCAAAGACAGCCACCATACTTCTTTGGACAATCCTTTAAATGAATTTATATAGCTGTTATAAATCGACTTCATTCTTTCTAAAACATAAAAAAGCCTGACATTCTTGCCAGGCTAAAATCTATAAATTGGTATTTAATTTATTTAGAGTTATATGGCATGCCCTGCTACGGAAATTTCCCTGCTAAAATTAGAATTATTGATCTGCTCATGTTGATATCTTGCCGGGTAAAAATATATAAAAAAAGGAGATGTTGTATTTTTGAACGAAATACCGGTTTATGAAAAGAAAAATTATGGCTGCTATCATTTGTTTGTTTTTTGGTATTCAGGGATGTGCAGACAAACGTAAATATCATGATACGACAAAGTCCGAAAGTGCAGCAAGTGGTTCACAGATTGTTAAGGAAATTGTGGGCTTTCAAAATAAGCTCAATGAAGAATTCCGAAATCCGGAGACCTCTCCATTACCGGACAGATATCGAAAAGATTTTGAGGGATTAGATTTTTTTGAACCGGATACTTCATTCAGGGTGATAGCTACCCTCGAAAGAACCGCAGACGCGCTTCCGTTTATGATGCCAACTACTACTGATCGCCTTTCTGAGGAGGTTGTATACGGGATAGTAAAATTTATTTTAAAAGATAAAGCGTACAGTCTGGAAGTATATCAAAATGTGGAATTAATGGATACTGCAGAATATAAAGATTATCTTTTTTTGCCTTTTTTGGATAATACCAATGGTAAAGAGACCTACGCCGGTGGTCGTTATCTGGATTTAGCAATTCCTGAAGGTAATTCTATTATACTGGATTTTAACAGGGCTTATAATCCTTATTGTGTGTATAATAAGAAATATTCCTGTCCTATTGTCCCAAAAAGAAACTTCCTGAATACTAAAATTATGGCTGGGGTGAAAAGCTTTAAGCAAAATTCAAATAAATAGGCCCCGATGTGTTACCATCAGGGCCGGCATGTATTTAACTAAACAAAACAAACTAAACTATTTCTTATATCTAGTAGGAAAATACGGCAGCAACCAAGAAGGATGCTAAACTTTTTGACGCTTCTAAATCATTATTTATGAATGCGTCATCTGATGCACTGTCTAACCTGAACTCAGGAATAAATTTCAGATATTCACCAACGGTTATATTTCCTGTAAGCGCTATTTCGAATACATCCGAATCTGCAACTCCTGTGCCAATAGCACCAAAATTCCCCTGTTCTGAGAAATATTCTGCCCGTAATCCAATAGCAAATGTATCGGAAGTTGTATACTGGGGATATATTGCTGCACCCCAAAAACCAACCCCGTCAGTGTCCTGGTAGGTAGCGTTTAAACCAAGAAAAAAGGAATCACCTATATCAAAACCACCGGTATAGTCAATTTGAAAAAGGCCCTTAATATCAGTGTCGGTTGGAACCCCCGCAACCAGGATCTCATTAAACCCTTGTTTCCCATATATAAAGTTTAAAAATTGACCGGCATACCCTAACTGGGCTCCAAAGGAATATTCGCTAAATGGGTTAATATCAGTAAAGTCTGTTGGATTCATTACCGCTACCATTATTGACCAGTCGTTCCCAAGATCAAAATCAGCCTTTATACCTGCGTGTGAAAAGGGGCCATAAGAAAACATATAGGAAGTACTATAATTAAAGTTTCCAACCGGGGAAATTACCTCGTAGCCAAGGAATGTATTAAAATTCCCGAAGGTTAATGTGGTTTTTTCACTGACATTCCAGTAAACATAAAGCTGGTTAATAATATTCGCCGAACCTAAAGGCGATCCGAAAACGGCTTCTTCACCACGTGGACCAAAAACTAAATCGGCAACAACTCCTACTTTTTCGCCTTCATAAGCTCCTATTAAGTTAACCATACCCAATGCAAAACCAGGTCTGTTGGCAAAAGAAGTTCCGGGCGCGGTTGGTCCAACAGATCCACCGGTATCGTCTGGTATTACTTTGTTAAGGCCATTAAAATTAGCCCTGAAATATCCATCAACTGACCCACTAAAGGAAAATTTCTTTTTTTCCTTTTCTTCCTCTTCCTCTTGGGCAAAAGCTGCCGTTCCAAGCAATAGTAATGCCAAAAAAAAGAGATTTTTTATGTAACTTGTGTTTGTAAATGTTTTCATAATTCAATGTTTTTAAGATTCCTTACAAAGGAATTCGTTAAACGTGTTAATTTGATTTAATTGAAGATTTTACATAACGGAGCGTTCTGCCAAACGCTCCGTTAATTTTTATGTTATTAGTGTTGATTCAATCTAAAATCGGCATAGGCATCCATTCCGTGTTCTGCCAAATCCAAACCATCCATTTCTTCCTCTTTAGGAACTCGTATTCCAACTGTTTTCTTAAGAGTAAAAATGATTATGAAGGCTGTAATACAACAGAATACACCAACTGAAGCAACTCCTGTTAATTGATAGATAAACTGTTGTCCTCCGGCCAGGTCTCCGAATATACCTACGGCAAGAGTTCCCCAGATACCACATATAAGGTGAACGGTGACTGCCCCAACAGGGTCATCTAATCTAATCCTATCAATTAGGGCTACCCCCAGAACAATTATGGCACCGGCTATAAGGCCTATAACTACTGCTTCGTTAGGGGACATCAGATCGGCACCAGCCGTGATCCCGACCAAGCCTCCCAGTATACCGTTCAGGAACATAGTAAGGTCCATATTCTTATACAAAATAGTGGATAGGATAATGGACCCAACGCCGCCGGCTGCTGCAGCCAGACAGGTTGTTACCAGAACAAGTGATGTAGCAGCTGGGTCTGCAGATAATACAGAGCCTCCGTTAAAACCAAACCAACCCAACCAAAGGATGAGTACCCCGGCTGTAGCCATGGGAATGTTATGGCCCGGGATAGCTTTTGGTTGCCCATCTTTGCCAAATTTCCCAATTCTGGCTCCCAGAAGGTAAATGGCAATTAATGCACCCCAACCACCAACTGAATGTACCAGCGTTGATCCTGCAAAGTCATAAAAGCCTCCTTCTTCTCCGCCTAATGCAGAAAGGAATCCGCCACCCCATTGCCAGGAACCTACGATAGGGTATATAAGGCCTACATATATGATAGTAAATATCATAAAAGGACCTATCTTAATACGTTCCGCAACAGCACCTGAAACTATCGTCGCTGCTGTGGCCGCAAACATTCCCTGAAAAAGGAAGTCAGTCCACCAGGTATAACCTCCATCTGCATATTCAGGAGTCATACCATTTTCCGGGGCGTCAATCCCAAAACCTGCAAATTCCAAAATACCCATCGAACCTTCTTCAAATCCGGGGTACATTAAATTAAAACCACCTATATAATACATCAGTAATCCTACTGTAATTATAAAGATGTTTTTAAAGAGTATATTAATCGTGTTTTTTTGTCTGGTGAGGCCAATTTCTAAAAAGGCGAACCCTGTATGCATAAAAAATACAAGGGCGGTACATACCATCATCCAAACGTTATTAGCTGTAAATAATCCTGCGTCCATTTCTTTTAAGTATTAGTTAGTAACTTTTTAGTTGATTCCGGCCTGGCCGTTTTCCTTGGTTCTTATTCGATAGGCCTGCAGTACATCGGAAACAAATATTTTTCCATCACCTACATTCCCTGTGTAAGCAGCTTCCAGAACTGTATTAACCGTTCTTTCAAGGAATTCGTCAGATATCACAATTTCCAGGTACCTCCGTTGTATATCAGTAGTACTATAGGAAATACCACGATAGACATGTCCTTGTTTTTCATTTCCAACTCCAGTTACATCCCAGTAACTAAAGAAATTTACCTCAATTTCATGCAGTGCTTTTTTCACGTCATCAAATTTGGATTTTCTAATAATAGCTTCAACTTTTTTCATTTGTATATTTTATTGTTGATCGCGTCAAATATATATAGAATAAGTTAAGACCCTAAAAAAATAGGGGGTAGTATGGCAATTTTTATATTTATAATAAAAAGACCCTCTAAAATTTGAGGGTATATCAGAAAAAAAGCATTTATTTGTTTTTATGATTATTTTGTGGGAACGTTTTAACTAAAGTTGTAGGAAAGCAAAAAAAAGCTGTTCATTATCACCATGAACAGGCCTAAAAAATACCTTCAATAAAAGGAAGCTTAATTATATACTAAAGGAGGTCACATCAATCTGGCAAGCCAGAGCCCGGCAGCTACAGCAAGAACCCCTACTGCAATGCTACTTATTGTATAAAAGGAAAAGTGAAGCAATTGTCCGGATTGAAGTAAGCCGTGGTTTTCCAATGCGAAAGCAGAAAAAGTGGTAAAGCCACCACAAAAACCAGTAGATAGTAATAAGGTTTGATCTTTGGACAGGAGGTCGCCTTTCACAGAGGTTCCTAGTATAAACCCAATCAAGAAGCACCCAATGATATTTACAAGGAATGTTCCAAGAAAAAAATTGTGGAAATAATCGTTGAAAGATTTACTGATAATAAAGCGAAGCATGGTACCAAAGCCACCTCCAATAAAAACAAGGAAGAATTGTTTCATACCTTAAAGGTATAAAACTAAATGGCTTTTTTGTACTTAGCCGAATCTAAATCCAGCGGGTATATTTTGGTAATCGACTGTTCTGAAATATTTTTTCTGAGTTTACTTACTTGCTTACCGGCGTTGGTAACACTGTATATTAAAAGTGCTGCATTCAGAAGAACTAAAACAAGAACAATTGTTAAAAAAGTGGTCATTTAATCGAATCTTATTAATTGGTTAACGCAAAATTAGTTATTTTCTTACATTAAACGAATGAAAAGTAAAGATTGTTGTCAAATGCGTAATTTTTGTGGCGTTCGTATAATATTTGTTAATTTTTGAGAATGTCTTTAATAACAAATAGAATTATTACGAATAGTATAAAGACAATTCCTACCCACTTCACACCTTTGTAATTCTTAATATGAAGTTTTTTGTCTTTTCTATAGGCAAGTATGAGAATTAATGTGAATAACAAAATAAAAACTACCGCAAATATTAGTTGACCGGTGCTAAACATATTATTTATTTTTATACAAAATTAAAACAAAAAATCCATGAAAAGGAAAATAGCTGCTGTTGAACTATTTCATAATTCTTTTGGACTTGGAGTATCTCACTCAATGAGGGCGAACTTGGGTGAGGCAAAGAATAAATTACGATTTAATCTCATGGATGAAGAGAATAAGGAGTACTTTGAAGCAGCACAAAACAATGATCTGGCAGAGGTAGCCGATGCTCTGGGAGATATGCTTTATATTTTATGCGGGACTATTCTGGAACACGGGATGCAATATAAAATAGAAGAAGTTTTCGAAGAAATACAACGAAGTAATATGAGTAAATTAGGAAAAGACGGTAAGCCTATTTACAGGGAAGATGGAAAAGTATTAAAGGGGCCAGAATATTTTAAACCAAATATTCAAGCTATTCTTGATAAATAAAATGGACGCTAAATCTTAGCGCCCATTTCTTTTTTGTTTTATAGAACAACATTACATTACCTTGTAACGCCATCCAAATTTATCTTCGATCCTGTTGTATTGAATATCCATTAATTGCTGTTTCAGGACAGACGCATATGAATTTTCAATTTTGGGCAATTCATAGCGTTCACCTTTATAGCCAAAGCCTAAAATAGGATTAATTACAGCAGCAGTCCCGCTTCCAAACATTTCTTTAAGCGTATTATTCTTAATCCCTTCTACAATTTCAGAAACCTTAATAGGTCTTATTTCCAGTTCAATTCCCCGGTCTTTGGCAATAGTTATGATACTTTTTCTGGTTATACCATCTAATATCCTGTCTCCTGTTGGACAGGTGATAAGTTTGTCTTCCAGCCTAATAAAAATATTCATTGTACCTGCCTCTTCAATATACTCATGGGTGTTTGCATCTGTCCAAACCACCTGTTGAAAACCTTCTTCTTTGGCAAGATTGGTTGGATAAAATTGTCCGGCATAATTTCCGGCGGCTTTGGTAAAACCAAATCCACCATCCGCTGCCCTACTAAATTTTTCAGCAATCTTTACCCTTACTTCACCACCGTAATAAGCCTGTGCCGGAGAACAAATAATAATAAATTTAAATTCTTCGGAAGGTGAGGCAATTATCCCGGGTTGTGAAGCAATTACAAAAGGACGTATATACAGGGAATTGCCTACGCCAGGTTTAATCCATTTTTCATCCAATTGTAAAAGTTTCTTAAGTCCATCGAAGAAGTACTCCTCAGGAAATTCTGGCATTGCAAGCCGCACACTTGATTTGTTAATGCGTTTGAAGTTTTCATCCGGTCTGAACAACCAAACTCCCCCCTCATCATCCCTGTATGCCTTCATTCCTTCAAAAACGGCCTGACCATAATGAAATACCCTGGCAGAAGGTTCCATTTGCAAGGGTTGATATGGAATTATCTTAGGTGTCTCCCAGGCACCATTCTTATAATCACAGATAAACATATGGTCTGTGAAGTATGCGCCAAAAGGAAGATTTTCAAAATTTACCTGATTAATCTTAGATGATTCAGCTTTCTCAACAACGAGGTTTTTTACTACTGTATCCATTAGAGTCTGATTTTTCTAAGACTAAAATTAAACAATTATCATCTTTAATGACTTCTTTTTTCAGGGAAAAATCACCAGTTTTGCAGATGAGTTATAAAAATTGATAATAATGAAAAGTTTTAACATTTTCCTTGTGGTTTTAGTACTCTTAACCGGATGTAAGGATCAAAAAAAACCGTCTAATCCCGGCGAAAATCAAGAAGTTGAAAGGAATTATGCTTCTTTTGGAAAGGCAATAGACGGTGAAAGTGCTCTTGGAAGTGACGAGATGTTTGGTAAATACCAGTCTTTGTTGGCAACAGATACCCTGAATTTAAAATTTGAGGCCACGGTAAATGATGTATGCAAATCCAAAGGATGCTGGATGAAACTGAATTTGAAAAACGGAGAGGAGGTCATGGTGAAATTTAAAGATTATGGTTTTTTTGTACCTAAAGATATAGAGGGTAAGGAAGTCATAGTTAATGGAATCGCTTTTCTCGATTATATGAGTATCGAAGACCAAAAACATTATGCGGAGGATGCGGGAGAATCTGAAGAAATGATAAATCAGATCACCGAAATTAAAAAAACCTACGGTTTTGAGGCTGATGGGGTCTTAATAAAGCAATAGGTTGATAAGAAAGATTATTACTACCGGCGATGGTTCTAAAACTATCCAAATTCAGGACTGGAACGAACAATACCATTCTATTCATGGAGCTGTAAATGAGGCTTACCACGTCTTTATTGATACGGGGCTTTCGTACATTACTAAAAAGGCAGTTGCTATTTTGGAAATTGGTTTTGGCACTGGTTTAAATGCTCTTATTACCATGGTTGAGTGTGAAAAAAACGGGCGAAAAGTTGATTATACGGGCATTGAAGCATATCCAATAACTGTTAAAGAATTAGTACAATTAGACTATATTGAAACTTTAGGAGTAGCTAATTTTAAACAGGCTTTTGACAGGATGCATCAAAGTCCCTGGGAAGAAAAAACAGTATTAACGCCCTATTTCACTCTCAAAAAACAAAAAAAAGACTTCCGGGATATAAGTTATACAAACTGTTATGACCTTATTTATTTTGATGCTTTTGGTGCCAGGGTACAGCCAGAGCTTTGGACTGAGCACATATTCAGCAAGATGTATAAGGCTTTAAAAAGTAATGGGGTATTGGTCACATATTCGGCCAAGGGAAGCGTTCGAAGAGCAATGCAAGCAGCAGGGTTTCTGGTTGAACGCTTACCTGGGCCACCTGGTAAAAGGGAGATGATAAGAGCTCTTAAGAAGACCGGGGAAAAAGATTCTTAGATATAAAGTCTAAACAATACTGTTAAATCCAAATTAAACCTGGTGCAGTCAGCATTAAAATCCAATATCTTTACCCAAAAACAGTAAATGAAAATTTTAATTACCGGGGCTACTGGATTAATTGGTACAGCAATAAGCGATCTATGTCGTGAAAAAGGATGGTCGGTAAATTACCTTACTACGGATAAAGCCAAAATAAAAAACGCAAGTGATTACCGTGGTTTTTATTGGGAACCAAACGCTAACAAGATAGACACCAATTGTTTTGATGGGGTAAATGCGATAATTAATCTTGCAGGTTCCAGCATTGGCAAAAGATGGACTAAAACATACAAAAAGCAGATTATCTCTAGTAGGATCAATAGTTTAAGAACACTTCACAGTGCATTGGAAAAGCTAAACCTGAAAGAAAAAATAAGTATCATTTCTGCATCGGCTATCGGAATCTATCCAGATTCATTATCAAATTTTTACACAGAAAACGAAACTAAGATAGATCAAAGTTTTTTAGGGGAGGTAACGGAGATTTGGGAAAAAGAAATTGATAAATTTCAGGAACTTAATTGTACAATCACTAAAATAAGAATCGGTCTTGTTCTATCTTCCAAAGGGGGTGCTTTACCCAATATGGCAAAGTCTGTACGAATGTATTTAGGTTCATCATTTGGTTCTGGTAAGCAATGGCAATCATGGATTCATGTCCATGATCTGGCAAGAATGTTCCTGTTTGCAATAGAAAATAATCTATCCGGAGTATACAATGGTGTTGCACCAAACCCGGTAACTAATTCAAAA
>NZ_CAMYKG010000004.1:66330-185272 GCF_947258925.1 uncultured Eudoraea sp.
GTATTGGAAAGGCCGTTGTTTTTGCCAAACGTTCCTAGATTTGTCATGAACCTTATCCTTGGTGAAATGTCCTACCTTTTATTTGCCAGTCAAAGGGTAAGCAGTAAGAAAATCGAAAAACAAGGCTTTAATTTTCAGTTTAATAATATTTGTAAATCTCTGGAGGATTTATACTTGGTTCAAAGCCAAAATGACCAATCTAATGGAATAATGGCCAAAGAATACGTGTAGATTTTAATAAAATTATGATGACTTGTTTTAAAACATCCTGAAAATAGGATGTTTTTTTGTGACATTTTGACATTTTTCAAGAATTGGCAGTACTTTTGCCATCTTAATTTGAGATTTATATAAAGCTACACCAAATGAATAAAAAAGATAAGTCAGAAGAGATAAATGAGATTATTCCCGATGATCAGGAGGTACAGGAAATGAACAATGAGCTGGATTTAGAATCAGAAATAAATAAAGATCAGGAAGAGAGTAAATCTATAGAAGAGCAATTGCAGGATGAACTTGGGAAGGAAAAAGACAAATTTTTAAGGCTTTTTGCGGAATTTGAAAATTATAAAAAGCGGACTTCAAAAGAACGAATGGATCTCTTTAAAACGGCTGGACAAGAGGTAATGACAGCAATGCTGCCTATCATGGATGATTTTGATCGTGCTTTAAAAGAGATTTCTAAATCTACAGACAAAGAGTTGTTTAAAGGTGTGGACCTAATTAACAACAAATTTAAGGAAACCCTTAAAAATAAGGGATTACAGGAAATAGTCACTAAAGAGGGAGATTCTTTTGACCCTGAAGTTCATGATGCTGTTACGCAAATACCGGCCCCGAACAAAAAACTTAAAGGTAAGATAGTAGATGTAGTCGAAAAAGGTTACAAACTGGGAGACAAAATAATCAGACACCCAAAAGTGGTAGTTGGGAATTAAATTTACATAGGAAATATGAAGCAGGATTTCTACGAAATATTGGGTATTACAAAAAATGCATCTGCAGCTGAGATAAAAAAAGCTTATCGCAAAAAGGCGATTGAGTTTCATCCAGATAAAAATCCGGGCGACGCTGAAGCGGAGGAAATGTTTAAAAAAGCGGCCGAGGCATATGAAGTTCTAAGTGATCCGGATAAGAAAGCCAGGTATGACCAATATGGACATGCGGCATTCGAAGGAGGTGGATTTGGTGGTGGCGGAATGAATATGGATGATATCTTCAGTCAATTCGGGGATATATTTGGAAGTGCGTTTGGAGGCGGATTTGGCGGATTCGGCGGGTTCAGTGGCGGCCAGAGAAGAATGAAAGGGAGTAATCTGAGAATTCGCGTTAGCTTAAATCTGGAAGAGATAGCTCAAGGTGTAGAGAAAAAGGTTAAGGTAAAGCGCAAAAAGCAAGCATCCGGAGTAACTTACAAGACATGTACAACGTGTAAGGGAGCAGGCCAGGTTAGTAAAATAACCAACACAATTTTAGGCAGGATGCAAACGGCAACAACCTGCAACAGTTGTGGTGGAAGTGGGCAAATAATAGATAAAAGGCCATCAGATGCTGATGCTCAGGGCTTAAAAATAGTAGAAGAGACAGTTTCTATAAAAATTCCACCAGGTGTAGAAGATGGGATGCAGTTAAAAGTTTCCGGTAAAGGGAACGAAGCACCCGGGAATGGAATATCCGGTGATTTGCTCGTTGCTATTGAAACCAAAGAACATCCCACTTTAAAAAGAGAAGGGGACAATTTGCACTATGATCTTTATATAAGTATTTCCGATGCTGTTCTCGGTACTTCGAAGGAAATAGATACGGTAACAGGCCAGGTTCGCATAAAACTGGAATCTGGTATTCAATCCGGGAAAATTTTAAGATTAAGAGGAAAAGGAATTTCTAGTATTAATGGCTATGGCCAAGGAGACCTTTTGGTACATGTGAATGTATGGACACCGAAGGAAACAAATAAAGAACAGCGCGAATTTTTCAAGAAGATGCAAAATAATGAGAATTTTCAGCCCAAGCCTGAAAATTCGGATAAATCCTTTTTTGAAAAAGTAAAAGATATGTTCTCTTAACGAATTAAAGTTTTCTTTTTAAATAAAAAACGTATATTTGAGGCAATATTGGGAAACCAATGTTAATTTTCTTTTTCATAGCAATTTTTTTCCCATCCTTAATCTTTTAAGGGTGGGTTTTGCTTTTTTATAGGTATGGTGTTTAAATTCAGGGCTTTATAATTCCATTGTGGTATCCATATTTTCAATAAATACTCTGAGGAATACAATAACACATTGTGAATGGCGATGTAATTTTTTTTAAATAATTTAGTCAGAAAAATAAAGACTCTGGTAGCCCAATAACTTGTGATTTCAACAAAATACACTGAAATACAAAAGCATTTTAATCCATTTCTATATCTTTGAATCCTATTGAAGGGTAATTATAACAGAAACGGTATTCCAAGCCTTATAATATGCACTGAGATACTAGTGGTAAGTGATTCCGGCTTAATTCAAAGCGAATTTTAAACCCTTTACAAAATGCATAAATATTATCTGAATGAATAATATCCTTGTAGCAAGTAATGTTACTAAAAAATTTGGAGATCAAATTGCTCTTAATGACGTTTCACTGGCAATACCAAGGAATAGTATTTACGGACTCTTAGGTCCCAATGGAGCAGGAAAGACTACACTCCTAAGAATAATAAATCAAATTACGTATCCGGATTCCGGCGAAATTATTTTTGACGGCGAATTATTACAGCCCCATCATATAGCGCTTATTGGTTATCTTCCCGAAGAAAGAGGGCTTTACAAAAGTATGAAAGTGGGGGAGCAGGCACTTTATCTAGCCCAACTGAAAGGCTTGACTAAAACAGATGCAAAACAGAAACTTAAGTATTGGTTTGATAAGCTGGAGATAAGTGATTGGTGGAACCGTAAAATTCAGGAATTATCAAAAGGCATGGCACAGAAAATTCAATTTATTGTAACTGTCCTGCACGAACCGAAACTCCTTATTTTTGATGAACCATTTAGCGGTTTCGATCCCATTAATGCCAATATAATAAAGGATGAGATCATAAAATTAAGGGATAAAGGGACATCGATTATATTTTCTACGCACCGTATGGAATCGGTAGAAGAACTATGCGAATATATCGCCCTCTTGCACAATGCTGAAAAGATATTGGATGGAAAACTTGAAGACATCAAAAAACAATATAAAAACAACTTGTTCAGAGTTGGATTGGAATTGGAAAATGGTGAGAATTTCTTAAAACTGATTTCAGAAAAATTTGATGTTTCTTCTTCACAATATGATGGCCACAGGAAGCAATTAGACTTTACAGTTCAATTGCCATCAGATGATACCAGAGCTCTTTTGGCATTATTATCTTCAAAAGCTAGCGTAAATAGTTTTGTGGAAACCATCCCTTCTGCTAATGATATTTTTATTCAAACGGTACAACAAAAAAATGAACATGAATAAATTGTCACTTATTATAAGGCGTGAATACCTTGCCAAAGTGCGAAATAAATCATTTGTTATAATGACTTTTCTCAGTCCCATTCTAATGGTGGGGATGATCGTACTTATTGCTTATCTCACGGAAGTAAATGATAGTCAGAAGAGAATTATTGCAGTACTCAATGAAAGCAATTATTTTTCAACAGATTTCAATTCTACTGAAAGAACATCCTATATTCAATTTAAGGATTTATCCTTACAGGCTGCTAAAGATTCGACCTCGAGCCTTGGAATTTTTGGTTTGTTGCATATTCCTGATGAGCTCACCCTTGAAGACGTAGCAAAGAATTCTTTCTTTTATTCGAAGGAACCTCCCAGTACAATGGTCCTCCGTTCCATAGAAGATATCTTTGAAGAACGCTTGAGACAAGGTAAATTAATAGATATTGGAGTGTCTACCGAGGAATTTGCCACCATTAATGACCAATTTGAGATAAATACCGCAACTTTTACAGGGGAGTTAAATCTAAAGGGGATCAATGAAATGAAAGCCTTTATTGGCGGAGGTTTTGGTTACCTGATAATGATGTTTATTATAATTTATGGCGGTTTTGTTATGCGAAGTGTTATTGAAGAAAAAACAAGTCGCATAATTGAGGTGATCATCTCTTCGGTAAAACCATTTCAACTAATGCTGGGTAAAATTATTGGGACATCACTGGCAGGAATTACACAGTTTTCTATTTGGATTGTTTCAGCTTCTTTACTGTTGTTGGCGGTGTTCTTAATTTTTGGGGTAGACCTTACGGGGCTAAGTGGTCAGGCAGCTATGGGTCCTAATCCTATGAATACGATTTCTCCTATTCCGGGACCAGCAGATACGATGCAATTATATGCCCTTGAGCTTATACAAATACCCTGGTTTATGCTTATCTCCTTTTTTCTGGTGTATTTTATTCTGGGTTACCTGATTTATAGTTCTATTTACGCCGCTATTGGGGCCGCAGTGGATAATGAAACTGATACCCAACAATTTATTTTTCCGATAATATTACCTTTAATGCTGGCCATATATGTCGGATTTTTTTCTGTCTTTAGTAACCCGCATGGCCCAATTGCCGTCGCTTTCTCATTATTTCCGCTAACCTCTCCAATTGTAATGCTAATGCGTTTGCCGGGTGGGATTGGTGAAGGTGGAGTTCCACTATGGCAATTACTGGTATCCATTTTGTCATTAATCATAACTTTTATAGCTATTGTTTGGCTTGCTGCAAAAATCTACAGAGTAGGAATTCTAATGTATGGTAAAAAGCCTACCTATAAGGAGCTCTATAAATGGTTAAAATACTAATCATGCAAGATCAGGAAACAGAAGAGATTACGAATTTCATAAATGAAGATGTCTGGGAGACCATGAATGAGTTCTTAAATATAGGGCTTCATTTGGGTGAAGGGCAGAATTCAATTAATATAACAATTGGACTATTACTCCTGTTAATTACAGCTTTCATTCTCACCAATTTTGCGTTAAAATCAGTAAAAAGGTTTTATACGAAAAAAATGGATGGCGACGATAAGTTGAAGTTTAATAGCATCTTTAAGTTTATCAAATACCTGGTTTATCTCCTGGTTATCCTATTTACTTTGAGGGCAGGAGGGGTAGACATCACCCTGCTTATTACAGCATCTGCAGCTTTATTTGTGGGATTAGGCCTGGCATTACAAGGCTTGTTTCAGGACATTATAGGGGGAATTTTTATTATTACGGATAAATCAGTTCAGGTGGGTGATATCGTGGAAAGTGAAGGAAAGGTTGGTAAAGTGCTTGAAATAAAACTTAGAACGACAAGAGCAATTACTAGAGATGATAGGGTGATAATTATACCCAACCATAAGTTCATGAGTGATATTGTATACAACTATACCCAAAATAGTAATGTTACCAGGGAAGAGATTAAGGTGGGTGTGTCTTACGGAAGTGATATACAATTGGTAACGGCTATATTGCTTTCCTGTTTGATAGAGGAGAAAGATGTTTTAAAAAATCCGGAACCATTTGTTCTTTTTGATGATTTTGGAGATTCTGCCTTATTATTTTCACTACATTTTTATATTACTGACAGTTTTAAAGCATTAAGAATTAGAAGCAGAATACGTTATACAATTGTTTCTAAATTCAGGGAGGAGAATATTCAAATCCCTTTCCCGCAGAGAGATATTCATATAAATAACTAACATCCACTTATACAAGAATATGAGTTTATTTAGTAGGGCTAGAATGACAAAATGGTAAAGAGATTCGGACTATTCTGGTTCCTGCTCTTGGTAAATAGTATTTGTATTGCCCAAAGCACAGATATTTTTAGGGTCGAATACACTTCTCTGCCTAAAGGAGATTCAGGCACCAATGCCTCACGTTACCGATTACTGCTGAATGTTCCTGTCAAAGTTGGATTAGACAAGTATCTTGTATTGGGCGGTGAGTTTAATCTAATTGATTTTGAAATTACTAAGGAATATCCATTTGATGCCAGTGAGCTGAGTACACTATATATTATCGATCTTAATCTGGGCTATATTTTTAAAGTAAATGAAGACTGGCGTTTCGTAGGTATTGCCACTCCGAGAATTGCATCTAATTTAGTAAATGGCCTGAGCGGAGATGATTTTCTATTAAATCTTACTGCAACTATGTGGAAAGAGAAGAAAGATATTGATAAACCCTTTAGGTTAGTATTAGGTCTTACCTACAATAGTACAACTGGCCTTCCTTTTCCATTACCACTCATTAATTATCACAAACGATTTCATAGGTCTTGGTCTTATTCTTTGGGAATACCCAGAACAGATTTAAGATATCACATTAATGATAATCACTCTTTACGAATGGCATTATTTTTGGACGGGTATTTTGTAAATGTACAAAACGACATCCTATTGCCGGATGGAGAAATTGGATCCTCTGTTTCTCTATCGGCTATAGTAGGGGCTTTCAGTTACCAATATAATATTACGAAACGTTCGTCATTCTATGCCACTGCAGGGGTTACACTTAACCAGCGGGGTCTGTTAAGGAATGACAATAGAAAAAAAGTTTATACCTTGAATGACAAAAAAGCAGGAGGTATATACTGGAAAGCAGGATTTAAGATTTCAATTTTTTAATTATAAAGACATGTCAAAAATATTGGTAATAGAAGATGAAGCAGCTATTCGAAGGGTATTGGTTAAGATTTTATCTGAAGAAAGCGAGACCTATGAAGTGGAGGAGGCAGAAGATGGTTCCGTTGGTCTTGAAAAGATAAAAAAAGCAGATTATGACCTTGCCCTTTGCGATATAAAAATGCCTAAAATGGATGGGGTTGAAGTTCTGCAAGCTGCGAAAAAAATACGTCCGGAGATACCATTTATTATGATTTCGGGGCATGGTGATTTGGATACTGCGGTGAATACCATGAGATTAGGAGCATTTGATTATATCTCAAAACCACCTGATTTAAACCGACTGCTCACAACAGTGAGAAATGCACTCGATAGGAAAGAACTTGTCAGAGAAAACAAGATTCTCAAAAAACGGGTAGGAAAAGACTATCAAATGGTAGGGGAGAGTAAGGAGATAATAGCAATTAAGGATATTATAGAAAAAGTTGCTCCAACAGATGCAAGGGTTTTAATAACAGGATCCAATGGTACCGGAAAGGAACTGGTTGCTCATTGGCTGCACGAAAAAAGTGAGCGAAGTGGTGGTCCTTTTATTGAGGTAAATTGTGCTGCAATCCCCTCTGAATTGATAGAAAGTGAATTATTTGGACATGTCAAAGGGGCTTTTACTTCGGCAGTGAGGGATAGAGCAGGAAAGTTCGAGGCAGCAAATAAAGGTACTATCTTTTTAGATGAAATTGGTGATATGAGTCTATCGGCTCAGGCGAAAGTACTCAGGGCTTTACAGGAGAATAAAATATCGCGGGTTGGTACCGACAAGGATATCAAAGTTGATGTACGTGTTATAGCAGCTACCAACAAGGATCTTCAACACGAGATCGCTGAAGGAAGATTCAGGGAAGATCTTTATCATCGTTTGGCCGTGATCCTTATAAATGTACCATCTTTGAATAGCAGGAGGGAGGATATTCCATTATTAATAGAACATTTTGCTTCAAAAATCGCTTCTGAACAAGGGGTTGTAACCAAAAAGTTTTCCAAAAAAGCGATGGAACTTTTAAAAAGTTACGATTGGACAGGAAATATCCGTGAATTAAGAAATGTTGTGGAACGTCTTACTATCCTAGGTGGTTCGGAGATATCAGAAAAAGATGTAACCCTATTTGCAAGTAAATAGCTTTGCGGTCATTAAGTTAAATTAAACATAGGTTATTTGAACACCTATTATCTAATTGTTGCATTCCTTTAATTGTTCAAGGGCGAGGGCCGTAATCTCTTTAGTTCTTAAATTGTAATATTTCTTGGCTTCTGTTAGTTCCGGCTTTAAAAGCTGCTGTTCACAATGATCATATATCTTACTTGCAAACTCATAGGCTTCTTTGCATTCTACGCTTTTCACCACGTCATTCAGAGAATTTTGATAATTTATGAGAGACTGATCAATTTTTCGTTCTAATTCTTTGCCTATTGGCATTACCATCCCTAATTTTTCTTTTTCGGATGTTTTTGTATTCATTACCAGGATATTATTTGCATAAAGGCTCCCATGGTGCTCGTCATGCTCCTTTAATGATTCCAGACTTCCAAGAGAATTATCTAATGCACGCTTTAGAAGGATTCTGGCTCCATTTAGAGAAGAAATTCTGGTGGCCTTCTTCAGGTTATCTAGACCTTCGTAAATGCTTTCTTTAGCATAACTGCAACCGCAGGCTTCAATTTGATCTTTCGATTTTTCGATGGCATTTAAAGCTTTATATGCAAAGAAACGCGAAGTATTGATATCCACAGCTTCCAAAGCTCGCTCAGTCTGTGATTTTATATATCCAATATTAGAACCTGCATAATCACATGCTTTGCTAGTATCAAAAGAAGACAGTGAGAAAAATAGAAGTAACATCAGCATGGTTCTGAAGACCTTCATAGCTTAAAGTATTGATTTAGTAAAATTTAGGCTTTGTAAAAATAATGAGAAAGGAACCCGAGGCCCTATTTATTCGATTAAGCACCCTAACTTTCCCGTTTAAAGGACCAACGGTAATTTATTGTAGATAAAAGGTTATTTTTGAATTTACCTTTAAAATAGGGATCAAAAATATTATATATTGGACAGATGAAGGAAATAGATATTGCAACGTACCAAGTAACTTCTGATGTTAAACTCCCGGATCTAAATACTTCCGAAGATCTTAATAGTACGGACAAGGAACTCAAAAAAAGTCTCGAAAAATTAAGAGAAGAATTAGGAGAATTTCAGGATACACTATACGCACATGGAAGATATGCCGTCCTCATTTGCTTTCAGGGAATGGATACTTCAGGTAAGGACAGCCTTATTCGTGAAATATTCAAGGAATGCAATGTGAGAGGGGTTCAGGTACATAGTTTTAAAGTACCTACGGAACTGGAACTGGATCATGACTATATCTGGAGGCATTATATTGCTCTTCCACCGAAAGGAAAATTTGGTGTATTTAACAGAACGCATTATGAAAATGTATTGGTAACGAAGGTCCACCCTGAATACATATTAAATGAGAATATCCCTAATGTATTATCGGTAGCAGATATTGATAAGGATTTCTGGGACAAACGTTATGAACAGATCAACAATTTTGAGCGACATATCGCAGAAAATGGAACTCTAATTTTCAAGTTCTTTTTAAACATATCAAAAGAAGAACAAAGGTATCGGTTGTTAAGGAGATTAAGATTGCAGAAAAAGAACTGGAAATTCTCACCCGGGGATCTGAAGGAACGTGCGTTATGGGATAATTACCAACAATGTTATGAGGAAGCAATTAATAGGACCTCCAAGCCTTCGGCACCCTGGTTTGTAATTCCTTCTGATAATAAAAATGCAGCCAGATTAATCGTTGCTACTATTTTGTTAGAATCGTTAAAAAAATACAAAGATATAGAGGAACCAGAGCTTGATGATAAAATAAAGGCTAATATTGAAATCTATAAATCCCAATTGGAAAAAGAACAATGAAATATTTATGCCTACTACTACTTCTTTTGGCCGGACCTTCCTGGTCCCAGACGGAAGATAAAGCACAACTCAAAGCAATATATGACACTTCCCTTAGCCAGGGCGAGGCCTATAGTTGGTTGAATTACTTGTCCAATCAGATCGGGGGACGACTATCTGGCTCCGTTCAGGCTGAACAGGCTGTAGAATATACCAAAAAGAAATTGGATTCCCTTGGGTTAGATCGCGTTTGGTTGCAACCTGTAATGGTGCCAAAATGGGTTAGAGGAGCTCCTGCCTTTGCCTATATAGAAAGTAAACCGGGTATCACCAGCAATGTACCCATTTGTGCATTGGGAGGGTCCGTTGCTACTCCCTTAGGGGGACTTAAGGCGAATATTGTTGAGGTGCGCAGTTTTGAAGAATTGGACAGACTTGGACGCAGTGAAATTGAAGGTAAAATAGTCTTTTATAATCGGCCTATGGAGCCCGCCAATATCAGAACTTTTGAGTCCTACTCCGGTGCGGTAGATCAAAGGTCTTCGGGTGCTGCTCAAGCCGCAAAATATGGCGCTGTAGGCGTAATAGTGAGGTCTATGAACCTTCGATTGGACGATTTTCCTCATACAGGGGCCATGAATTATGGGGAAACTCCATTAGATAAACGAATTCCGGCTGCAGCTATTAGTACGAACGGGGCTGAATTATTAAGCACAACCTTAAAACTTGATCGGGAAATTAAGTTTTATTTTAAACAAAACTGCCGGCAATTGCAAGATGTTCAATCTTATAATGTAATAGGAGAGATTAAAGGCAGTCTTTATCCCGACGAAATTATCTTAGTTGGAGGACATCTGGACTCTTGGGATCTCGGTGATGGATCTCACGATGATGGAGCTGGCTGTGTTCAGAGTATGGAAGTGCTTAGGCTACTCAAAAAGATCGGCTACAAACCCAAGAGAACACTCCGTGTGGTACTCTTTATGAACGAGGAAAATGGCTTAAGGGGCGGAAAAACGTATGCCGAGATTGCCGAAAATAAAAAAGAGAACCATGTATTTGCATTGGAAAGTGATTCCGGAGGTTTTACTCCCAGGGGGTTTTCCTTTGATTGTTCACAGGCTGATTTCAACAAAGTTGCTACCTGGAAACCTCTTTTCGAGCCATATTTAGTTCATTCGTTTGTAAAAGGTTCATCAGGGGCCGATATTGGCCCTTTAAAAAATGACCGGATCGTACTTGCCGGTTTACGACCAGACTCTCAGCGGTATTTTGAACATCACCATTCTGAAAATGATGTATTTGAACATGTAAACAAACGTGAACTGGAACTAGGTGCCGCCACCATGGCTAGCCTGGTGTACCTATTTGATAAATATGGTACAAGCGCTGGTTCTGCACAAGAAGAGAATTAAATTGCCATTCCTGTTTTAAACGACTGTCAAATACCTTGGTATATGAAGTATAAAATAGATGGCTGTCAACTTAAATTTCTTACCTTTGCAGCTTATTAAAAAAAAGAGATATGCAAGACGGTATTTACGCAAAAATCAATACTACTAAAGGAGAAATACTATTAGAGCTAACCTATGAGAAAACACCGGGAACGGTTGGTAATTTTGTGGCATTGGCTGAAGGTAAACTTGAGAATACTGCCAAGCCTAAAGACATTCCATATTATGATGGTCTTAGCTTTCACAGGGTAATACCTGATTTTATGATTCAAGGTGGTTGTCCTCAGGGAACCGGAACAGGTGATCCCGGTTATAAATTTGATGATGAATTCCACGCTGACCTTAAGCATTCAGGACCCGGTGTGCTTTCTATGGCAAATGCAGGACCAGGAACAAATGGAAGTCAATTCTTTATTACACATGTGGCTACCCCGTGGTTGGATAATAAACATACCGTTTTTGGAAATGTCGTGGAAGGACAAAGTGTTGTGGATTCAATCGCACAGGGGGATTCAATTGAGAAAGTTTCTATCGTTCGCGTTGGAACAGAAGCAGAATCCTGGAATGCACTTGAAGCTTTTAAAACTTTTGAGAGTTCCCGTGAATTAAGACTTCAGGAAGAAAAGAAAAAGGCAGAAGCCGAATTGGATAAGATTTCCTCCGGCTTTGATAAAACTAACACAGGTCTTCGCTATAAAATCCTTAAAAAAGGTGATGGTCATAAAGCCGGGAAAGGTAATACCGTATCCGTGCATTATGAAGGTTCATTGCCTAACGGACAGGTTTTTGATTCATCGTACAAGCGTAATCAACCCATAGATTTTCAACTGGGAGTAGGACAGGTTATACCTGGATGGGACGAAGGAATTGGTATGTTAAGTGTAGGTGATAAAGCACGATTTGTTATTCCATCTGAACTTGGTTATGGCAGTGCAGGAGCCGGTGGTGTGATACCTCCAAATGCCACGCTGGTATTTGATGTTGAACTAGTAGATGTTAAGTAGAACAATTCTTAAAATCTAAACAAATAGGAGGTAACTACCTTGATGTTTATATAAGTATGATAAAACTTCTTTCAAATTTTTGGGAGAAGTTTTTTATTTAGTCTTGTTGGCACTAAACACAATAAGAACAATATTGATTGCCAGCAAAAAAAATAATATGATATAAAAATAGGTCATAGCAATTGGTTATAATTGTTATTTGGCGAAACTTCTTGTTAATATAACATCTGTGAGGAAATAAACCCTACCAATGAAACTTAGAAATCGACCTTCAAGGTTTGGTCAACAGCAGGGGACTATAATATGTAAAGTGATAAGATTAAAATTAAACAAGCCTGGGTAAAAGAATAAACAAAACAATTTTTTCTATCAGATTTTATCACTTTTCTTTTTTTTTACATAATGTTGCACATGTTTAATTAAGGGGTCTAATAGTCTAAAAAGTTCGTTTGTAAAAATTAAGCCTCCTGATTAAAGGAGGCTTAAATTATTGGTACTGTTTAACTATGCTGTTGGATCAGGAGTCAAGCGCAAGTACGGTTTGATTTCTTCAACACCTTTTGCAAACATACTCCTTGCCTCTTCCGTAGGAATGGAAGGACTTACGACAACATCTTCACCATGGTTCCAATTGGCCGGGGTTGCCACTTTGTGATAGGCAGTTAATTGAAGAGAATCAATGACTCTCAATAATTCGTGAAAATTACGACCAGTAGAAGCAGGATAGGTTATAATGAGTTTTACAGTGCGGTCTGGCGCAATAATATATACCGAGCGTACTGTAAGATTGTTGTCGGCATTTGGGTGTATCATATCATATAATGAAGATACTTTTTTGTCTTCATCTGCGATTATGGGAAAGTTTACAATAGTACTTTGAGTCTCATTTATATCTTTAATCCATTCATTGTGGGAATCTTTGCCATCAACGCTTAGGGCCAGCATCTTTACATTTCGTTTGTCAAATTCTGCTTTAAATTTAGAAGCTGTTCCTAATTCTGTAGTACATACAGGCGTAAAATCGGCCGGATGTGAAAATAGAATCCCCCATCCGTCACCTAAATAATCATATAAATTAATCATGCCTAAAGAGCTTTCAGCTGTAAAATCAGGGGCAATGTCACCCAATCGAATTGTTGCCATAATAAATAATTTGAGTTTAGAATTTAAAAGTCCATAAATTTACTGGATAATTATATTATTGCTGACAGTTCCGGGTTAATTTACTATTAAAATTTACGCAAATTTAGAATCCCAATATAATAGATAAGATGATAGGCCATTGGTTGGTTTTAATATAGGGAAATCAAAATCACTATTTTTGAAGCATGGAAAAAGCTAAACTTGAAGAATTAAAATATCCAATTGGAAAGTTTGAAGTTCCTGCGACAATTTCAAGAGAACAAGTTGCCGATTGGATTGCTGTCTTAGAGTATTTCCCAAATAAATTGGAATCTTTAGTAAAGGGATTATCTCCTTCTCAATTGGATACACCCTATAGAAAGGGAGGTTGGACAATCAGACAGGTAGTTCACCATGTAGCGGATAGTCACCACAATAGTTATATTCGATTTAAGTGGGGGTTAACAGAACAGTCTCCAATCATAAAACCTTATTTTGAAAAGGAATGGGCAGAACTTTTTGATACCCGTACAGCACCTATTGATCTTTCAATAAATCATCTCAAAGCGGTGCATGCCAAATTGGTATATCTACTCAAAGGACTAACTGATGCGGATTTGAAACGAGGGTTTTTTCATCCGGACAACAAGGAAATTACCTCATTAGAGGAAAATATAGGTCGCTATGCATGGCATGGCAATCATCATTACAGGCATATTAAAAACGCATTGGAAAAAAATAACTGGATTTGACTTTCTAAGATTAGTGTATGTCAATTAAGAATGACTAGGATCAAGTGTTCTTTAGTTTTTTAAAAAGTACATACATTGGTTTATGATCTAACAAAACTTCCTTCATGGGATGATTCTTTGCTCGTAGTATTTTAAAGTCATTTTTAAGATAAAAATTCAAAGCTTGTCCTTTCTGCATCGTTTCCAGCCATAGAATTTTTTTATTTGAATTAAGGCTATAGGTTTCAACCCAACTCAGTACATGGCCTCCCAGCCCTTTGCCTGAATATTCATTTAAGAGGTATATTTTTTCCAAAAAAATGGCTTGCTTAGAGCTATAGGGAGCAATTGAGGCGTCTTTAATTATTTTTAGAATTCCAACAGCCTTATCGCCCGAATATATAAGAAATAGATAGGATGAACTATCTTTCAATTCAGAGTTCACCATATCCATAGTAAAGCTCTTTTGAATATAGGGTGAAGGATCACTGTTTTTCCATAAATGCAAATAATGCTCTTTGTATGCTTTTATTCCCAGATTACAATACAAAGGACAGGTTGCCGGGGTAACAGGTCTAATATTTATTTCCATTTAATATTACAACCTATACTTGGTTTTTGTACCTGATTTAAAGGTGTGTTATTTAGTAGTGCTTCAAGCGCATTACTTAAGTCAATACCCGTAGGAGGAATTTCATTACCAGGTCTGGAATCATCTAATTGCCCTCTGTAAATAAGACTCAGCTTCTCGTCAAAAAGATAGAAATCGGGCGTACAAGCAGCTTCATATGCCCTGGCCACTTCCTGCGATTCATCATACAAATATGGAAAACTATATTTTTCTGAAATTGCCGTTTGTTTCATGAGATGAGGCGCATCTTGCGGATAATTTTCCACATCATTGCTGGAGATTCCTACGAAAGCGATCCCTTTTGATTGGTATTTATCTGCTAATTCCGCTATTACCGGATTTACATGTTTAACAAAAGGGCAGTGATTGCATATAAACATGATTACTGTGCCTTTCTCACCTTTTATTTGATTAAGGGTCATTGTTTTGCCGGTAATGGTATCCGGCAGTATAAAATTGGGTGCAACTGTACCCAAAGGCATCATATTACTTGCTGTTCTGGCCATTTTTTCAATTTATAAAAAATTAGAACTTATTACATTATTTTTCCAAAAAAGATAGCGTTCATCAGTAATTTATTTGTCCCGTACCAAAATGCTCTGAAGTTGGTATTATCTGTAAACAGTATCACACGTCCCTTACCAAGTTTTTCTACCTTAAATGGAACACTTCCTTTTATCAGTTCAAGATTTTCTTCCGAAATGTAACCACTTTGAAGAGGCTGATTGGTGTAAAGAATTGGGTTATTATAACTATCCTTATCTGGTTCTATATAAACATTCGAATTCCTAAACAATGAGATCTTATTGTTTTTATATCCAAAATTAATAGGATGGGAGCGATCTTGATTAGCTTCGAAGATGGCTCCACCGGTAACTTGTGCTCCTAAATAATCGGCTTTCTGTCCGAAAGATATATCCCTGGCTTCCAGGGTGTCTTTTCTAAAATTCAAGTCCATTAGTTCATGCTCACTAAACCAATTAGCTATATTTCCATACCCAATGAGTGTTCCTCCGTCTTTCACCCATTCATTTAACTTTTTGGCCATCATTTTGTCATTTAAATTATTGCCTGATGACCTCGGGATTATAATATCTGTATATGAACTCAAATCAACAGTATTAAGATATTCAGTATCCAGTTTAGAAAGCTTCATATTATAGCGTGTGTCAAATAAATGCCAAATCTCACCGGCATCATAAGAACGAATACCACTACCAACTACTACAGCTACTTTTTGTTTTTTAATAGGATCAAAATCATTACTTCCAAGATCAATCCCCTGTGCTAGTCCGGTACTAACTCCTGATATTTTAATATTACTGTCTTTAGCCAGCGCTTTTAAATAGTTGTATAATTCATCACTGTTTAAAGATTGGTTTTGTACTGGAATCATTATGGTACCATAATCATAGGAATTGTTTTCCAACTTAAAGCGGTCTTTGGCAACTTTAGCCCTAAGTCCTTTGGATAAAATTCGATTCAATGCTCTAGGGGCGTAGTATTCATGCCATTCAAACAAGTAAGCATAGTTACTTTGACCACTTACCGAGCCCGTCAGAGGTTTAAGCTCATTGATTTGAGGTCCGGTATTTTTCAGAGATTCTGATTCAGCATAGTCAACATTAAATGCAAGTGGAAAGGTCCATGCCGATATATCATAAAACAAACTATCTTTAAATGTGGTCCGTTTCTCAAAAATAGCTTTTATTAGTCGATGATTTTTCTGATTCATAGGAACCACATAGCTATGTTCTTTTTTAAATGATTTACCGCCAATAGTTACATCAGTTTGTAGTTCGTGGAAATTAATATTATGCCTGTCAAGTATTTCAGCCAGGTGCCAGGCTCGGGCCGCATCTTTGCTTTCCCCAAAAATGATTGACTTCGTTTTGCTTTTTGCTGCCTCGCTTCGCATATTGACATAAAATTCTTGCTGATAAGAAAGTATTTTTACACGCATTTTCTGTGCAGCCTCTATGGTAGATAATGCGGTTGTAAATTGATTTTTAATTGTAAACGGAAAAGTAAGTATTCCATTTTCTGTGTCCTGGACATGACCTCTGGAACTGGCCTGTTCGAATAAGATTCCAATACCGCCATTGACATCAGGAAAGGTTGATCCCTTGCCATAGTAGTAGTCATCATATCTTTCTTCTGAATAATAGAGGGAACCAATTTTATCTAAGGCTTTGGCGTGGTAAGTCCCAATTTCAGCAGTCAATTCCTGGTTTTTATTTGGAGTTAAGGGATGTACCCTTGTAGGCTCTCCCGGTTGAAAAAAGAATGTAGAATTAGTACTCATTTCATGGTGATCTGTCAGGATATTAGGGAGCCATTGATGAAATGTTTTTATTCTGGCCCGACTTTCAGGCAATTGTACCGGAAGCCAATCCCGATTCATATCAAACCAATAATGATTAGTTCGGCCACCCGGCCAAACCTCATGATACTCTCTTTCATTGGAGTCTGCATTGAGGTTAATACTTTTATTGGTATTGGCCCAATAAGCAAAGCGCTGGAGTCCGTCCGGATTAAATGACGGATCCAGAAGAATGACCAAATCTTCGAGTAAGGTATCAATCTCAGAGCCCTGTGCTGCCGCCAGGTAGTATGCATAAGCCAATCCTGCATTTGCTCCACTGGGTTCGTTACCGTGAATGGAGAATCCCTGATATACTATTACAGGCATATTTTCAATAGCAGCTGTTGTATTTCCATTTTCAGTAAGTGCAATATGCTCTTTCCTTATCTGTTCCAGATTAGCATGGTTTTTAGGTGACGTAATAGTAAGTAATAAGATTGGTCTCCCTTCAAAGGTGGATCCCCGGTTTTCAATACTTATACGATTACTTTTCTCTGCCAGAGTCTGCATATAAAATACCAACTTATCATGTGTTACATGCCATTCACCTACTTCATGCCCTATGATATCGGCTGGCCTTGGTATCTTTTCGTCATAGGTAACATTCTGAGGTAAATAATAGTTTAGATCAATTGCGTTCTGCGCAGTGCCGATAAAAGAGAAGATCAGAAGAAATGCGGTGAGGGTATTTCTCATTTTAGCTATGGGTTTAGTTCGTTAGGGTATAAAAATAAAAAACGACCTTTGAAAACAAAGATCGTTTGAATGTTATTTTAAGTTTGTGTTTAGATATCATCAAAATTCAAATCGGTAAATTTGTCTTTGGAAGAAACCTCACCATTTTGACTTGGCTCTTCTTTTTTGAAATCCTTTTGATGCCTTTCCGAAATGACTTCCTGCCCTTTCTCGGCAATTATATAATCCATCATTTCTTCCATAATCTCTCTAAAGGACTGAAAATCCTCTTTATATAGGTAAATCTTATGCTTTTTATAGTGGAAGGAACCATCGTCATGGGTAAATTTTTTACTCTCGGTAATTGTCAGATAATAATCTCCGGCCTTTGTACTTCTAACGTCAAAAAAATATGTCCTTCTCCCAGCTCTTAATACTTTTGAAAAAATTTCTTCCTGATCCATTAAATCTTTATCGCTCATTTGTTAAATATCTAGTTAGTATTTGTGCTTAAAATATCTTCAAAAATGTAAAAAAAAAGCTTATCCAGCAACATTTTTCTAGTTTTCTTTCTCCGATAGTTGATTGATATATAGCTCCTTGTAATAGCCATCTTTTTCCAATAATTTGTTATGAGTGCCTTCCTCGAGTACTTTTCCGTCTTCAAGTACGATTATCTTATCTGCATTTTTGGCGGAAGAAACACGGTGACTAACAATAAGAGTAGTCCTTGATTGAGCGGCTTCTTTAAGATTAAATAATATTTGCTCTTCAGTTTCAGTATCCACTGCAGACAAACAGTCGTCAAACAGATAGATACTTGGTTCTTTTAACAATGCACGAGCTATTGAGACACGCTGTTTTTGACCGCCACTTAGAGTAATTCCACGTTCACCAAGTATTGTATCATATTTTTTTGTAAATCCCATGATGTTTTCATGTACCGCGGCCTTGCGTGCTACGTCAAGGATTTCATCTTCTGTCGCGTCTTCCTTGCCAAATTTTATATTATTCTTTATAGTATCGGAAAACAGGAATGCGTCCTGGGGAACTGCACCAACAGAAGCTCTTAAGCTGTGTAAGTTTAATTTTTTAATTGGTACGCCATCGATGAATATATCACCTGATGAAGTATCATAGAGCCTCGCCACCAGATCCAGGATCGTTGATTTCCCCGAACCTGTTTTTCCAATAAATGCAACGGTTTCGCCTTTATTTATGCTAAACGAGATATCCTTAAGTGCTGTAATATTTGTGTCATCATAGGTAAATGTGACATTTTTAAATTCAATAGCACCTTCTATCGGAGTTTCGTCTTCGATTTCGTTCTTTATTTCCGGTTGTTCTTTCAAAAATTCATTTATCCGTTTTTGAGATGCCTCGGCCCGCTGTACAATAGAAGTGAGCCATCCAACGATGGCAACCGGCCAGGTAAGCATATTTACATACAAGATGAATTCTGCTATAGTACCGATTGACGAAATTTCACCATTGATATATTGTTTCCCACCTACATAAATCACAAAAATGTTACTGATTCCAATTAACAAAATCATCAAAGGAAAAAACCAGGCGTTTACCTTAGCCAGGTCCATACTTTTTTCCTTTCCTTCATTGGCCAGCAAAGTCATTTCGGCATTTACCTGTGGCTCCAGTCCATAAGCTTTTATAACAGATACTCCTGAAAAAGACTCTTGGGCAAAAGTAGATAACGAGGAGAGGTATTCCTGTACCCTGGTGCTTCGTTTATGAATAATTTTACTAATCTGGTAAATCAATACGGAAAGTATAGGCAGCGGTAATAATGAATAAAAGGCAATAGTTGGCGCTTTAATAAACATTAAAGGAATCAAACAAACAAATAGGGTTAGTGTCTGAATTCCATACATTATAGCGGGCCCTGTGTAAAGCCTCACTTGCCCAACATCTTCACTTATCCTGTTCATGAGGTCACCGGTACGATTACTTTTGTAGAAATTCAGACTCAAAAGCTGGTAATGATCAAAAACTTCGTTTTTAAGGTCGTATTCAATGTATCTGGAAACATTTATAATTGTCTGCCGCATCAAAAAAGTAAAGAATCCAGATAATAAGGCCGCCCCAACAATGATGAGGATATACTGTAAAAGAAGATCCCTTGCCTGAGGTTCTGCAATCTCCAGGGCTACATAATTTTCAACAACTTCAATGGATTTCTTTACATAAGAAGGCATTACCAATTGAAATATCCGTGCAATAATGGTGATAATAATTCCTACAAGTATTTTAAACCAATATTTTTTGAAGTATTTATCTAAATGCCTGAGCTCTTTCATTAAAATGGCTGGTAATACAGTTGGGTTATAACCGAAGGACAAATATAGCGGATTGGTCCCAAACCAAATGTTATAAAACTTATAAGAATAAACGATAATTAGGATGGGAATTAAAATAGATTAGTATTTTTGCTGCGTTTTGTTCTAACAATATAAAAGAAGGTTCTTTAAAATGCTTACAAGAAGGCAAATCCGGGTAAAAGTGATGCAGTGTATTTATGCCTTAACCTTATCACACGATGAATCATTAGAAAAACAAAAAAAATTTCTCCGTACAAGCATTGACAATACCTATAATCTTTACCTGCTTGTATTAAGCCTTCTGGCTGAACTTCATAAGATGGAAGCTAATTTCATCAAACTTTCTTCCAAGAAGTATTTAAATGAAGATGTCCAGAAATTTCCAAATCCCGATAAGTTTCTGAACAATGCCTTGCTTAATAAAATTAGCACTAATACGTTGTTGCACGATGAACTGGTTAAAAGGAAATTAAAGAATTGGGACCTTCATCAGGATTACGTTAAAATCGTGTTTCGTGAAATTAAAAAAAACGAAATCTACGAGGAGTACATGCTTCTTGACAATAGTAATTATACTGAAGATAAAAATCTTATTGTACATCTTTTTAAGGAAGTAATTGCCCCGAATGAAAGGATTTACGAATACTTTGAAGATGATAAATTAACATGGGTAGACGACATTCCACTGGTAAATACCTTTGTTTTAAAACAATTGAGGAAAGTCAATGCCGAATCCGGTCAATCCTTCTTTCTGCCAAAGCTGTTAAAAGATTCGGATGATATGGTTTTTGCAGAGCAATTGTTGACAAAAACACTTTTAAACAACACAAAATTTGAAGAAGAAATTCAGGTAAAAACACCTAATTGGGATAAGGACAGAATTGCAGACATAGACGCTATTCTCTTAAAAATGGCTATTTGTGAACTTACTAATTTCCCCTCTATTCCGGAACGGGTTACTATTAATGAGTATCTCGAAATTGCCAAAGAATATTCTACGCCAAAGAGTAGCATTTTCATTAATGGTATTTTAGATAAATTGGTAAAGGAATATAGGGCAAGCGGTAAACTTAAAAAAACAGGAAGAGGATTATTATAAATAAATATTCCTTAATTTTGCAGGCGAATCTTAAATTTATTTAAAATGAATAGACTATTTATTGCCCTTGGTTTAATAGGGGCGTTATCATTTGGCTCATGTAAGGAGAAAGCTTCGAACAAAGTAAGCACCGAAAATGTAGAAGTAGCGGCAGAAAGAGACTTGCAGGCGAAAAACCTGCCTGTAATGTATTTTGAAAAAACGGAACATGATTTCGGGACTATTACTCAAGGTACTCCGCAGGAAACTATTTTTACTTTTACAAATACAGGTAATGCACCATTAATCATTACAAATGCAACTAGTAGTTGTGGGTGTACAGTGCCTAATCCACCAAAAGATCCTATTGCTCCTGGTGAGGATGGGGAACTTCTTGTCAAGTTTAATGGTTCAGGTCAAAATCAGGTAACAAAGACGATTACGTTGACTGCGAATACCGAAAAAGGACAGGAAATATTGAGAATCAAGGCATTTGTTAACCCAAAAGACGCAGGACCTACCCAAGCAGGACCTGTAAAATAAGAAGAGCAATACTCAACAATAAATTATGGGTGATATAGGACAATTTCTTCCAATGATTCTCATTTTTGCCGTAGCATATTTTTTTATGATACGCCCGCAGATGAAACGTCAAAAGGATGAAAAGAAATTTGCACAGGCCTTAAAGAAAGGTGATAAAATTGTTACAAAAAGTGGCCTGCATGGTAAAGTTGTGGATTTAAACGATAAGGATTTTTCATGCATTATAGAGACGATGGCAGGAAGATTAAAATTTGACAGGTCTGCAATTTCCATGGAAATGAGCAGCAAACTAAATGCCGCACCTAAAGAAAAATAAGAATTAGGATACTTACTACAGAAACACCGGTTTTACCCGGTGTTTTTTTTTGACCTGATAATTTTCGGAAATTATGTATCTTGAAGCAAACAAGAATACTATCATATGAGTACTAAC
Source organism: uncultured Eudoraea sp. (assembly GCF_947258925.1). Taxonomy (GTDB): domain Bacteria; phylum Bacteroidota; class Bacteroidia; order Flavobacteriales; family Flavobacteriaceae; genus Eudoraea. The sequence continues at coordinate 88,301 of NZ_CAMYKG010000004.1, forward strand.
CGAAGAAAGTTTATTAAAAATAGTTCATTATTCCTGCTGGGATCCAGCGCTTCCTTTTTGTTTCCAATAGAATTACTTGCTTCAATGCGCAAGAAAGTTGGCCCTAATGATCGGATTAATATGGGACTCATTGGCTGTAATGGCATGGGATTCAGTAACCTGCTTTCGCTTTTAAAAATTAACGAAGTCAATATTATTGCACTTTGTGATATCGATGAAAATGTACTTTCCAGGCGCACATCCGAGCTCGAAAAAGCGGGTGTCAAGAAACCCGATTGGTACACAGATTATCGGAAATTGTTAGACAATAAGGATATTGATTTTGTGGTTATCGGAACCCCGGATCACTGGCATTGTCTGCAATTGACAGATGCTTTAAGCGCCGGTAAAGACGTGTATTGCGAAAAGCCTATTGCTAACTCCATGCAGGAATGTGAGATTATGCTCAACCTTGTTCAGAAGAGTAATAGGATTGTACAAATTGGACAATGGCAAAGAAGCCAGCCTCACTTTGTAGATGCTATTAATTTTGTCCATTCAGGTCAATTGGGTGAAATCAGATTGGCAAAAGCTTGGGCATATCAGGGATGGATGAAACCCGTACCTATTCTGGCTGATGAGAATGCCCCTTCAGGGGTTGACTATAAAATGTGGTTGGGGCCTGCACCTGAGCGTTCATTTAACCAAAACAGATTTCATTTCAATTTCCGATGGTTTTGGGATTATGCTGGAGGTCTTATGACGGATTGGGGCGTTCACCTTATTGACTATGCCTTATATGGAATGAAAGCGGGTACGCCCAAATCTGTAATGGCCCTTGGCGGTAAATTTGCATACCCGGATGATGCTTCAGAAACACCAGACTCATTACAAGCTGTTTTTGAATATGATGATTTTTCTATATTATGGGAGCATGCAACCGGAATTGACGGAGGTAATTACGGCAGAAATCACGGGATCGCTTTTATTGGTAATAATGGTACTCTAGTTTTGGATAGGCAAGGTTGGGAAGTAATCCCTGAAAAGGAGTTTCAAGGTTGGGGCAAAGAAGGTATTCCGCGTATGGAGGCTCTTCCATTACAACAAAATCAAGGCAGTGGATTGGATCTTCATACCAAGAATTTTATTGAGGCTGTAAAAGCAGGTGACCCCAAAAACCTGAATGCACCTATTAAGGTAGGTTATGATGCTGCCATGGTTTCACATATGGGAAATGTAGCCTACAAATCCGGAAACCGAATATATTGGGATGAAAATAGAGCTCAATTTACCGATGATGAAGCTAATAAGATAATGATGGCATCATATCATAATGGCTGGGAATTACCCAAAGGATGAAGATAATTAAAGGATAGGTTGCGATTTTTAAATATTGGACAACAATTCGGGGGATAGAAAATCACCTGGTTATCTATATTTATCATTTAGCCCCAAACCCGCAGAAATCATGGGAATGATCTTCTGTAATCTTGATTCCTTGGTCTTTTGCTGCTTGGCCTCTGAAATATATTCGCAATATTCACCTTGTTTATATGAGGTAAGCGCCGTAAAATTTTTGTCCAGGTCCTTATCTGCCAGTAAACAATCCTTCAATAGTTTGGGCATGATGGTTTCTTTCTTTCGGGATGGCTTTATTGCCATTCCTTTCTTTTGATTTTCTATAGCTTCCTGAATATAGGCCAGAACAGTCGCTTTGTCAATTGCATCTACTGACTTAAATTTCCAATGACGCATGGCTTTGGTTTTGCCTTGCTGCGCATTTTCCAGAACACCTTTGGGATCACTTAAAAATACCCCATTAAAGAACCATAACCCAAAATGATTTTTAAAAGCCATTATTCCCAGAACATTTTTGTTATTAATCGTATACACAGGAGAACCCCATTTTAGAGTTTCTACGAGTTGGGTACTAAGGGCAATTTTTCTAAGCTGGATAATTCCCTCCCTGAACTTTTGATCTTTTGAAAAATAAGCTTCAATTTCTTCCTGATCAGGCATATATCTTTTTAGTTACGAGCTACAATTTCGCAAATTTTTACGATTACTTCTACTGCTTTTTCCATACTTTCAACAGGAACATACTCATATTTACCATGAAAATTATGTCCGCCTGCAAAAATATTAGGGCAGGGGAGTCCCATAAAACTTAATTGGGAACCATCTGTACCTCCCCTAATTGGTTTTATAATTGGTTTAATATCCAATACTTCCATGGCTTCCTTGGCAATTTCAACAACATGAAAAACAGGTTCTATTTGTTCTCTCATATTAAAGTATTGATCGTTAATTTCTACGGATAAGAAATTACCATGTTTTTTATTTAGGTTTTCTACTATGTCGTTTAGCAGCTTCTTTCTGCCTTCGAAAAGAGCCTTGTCGTGATCTCGGATTATGAGTTCAAGTTCAGCTTTTTCTATTTCACCCTGAAGGTGATTTACATGAAAAAAGCCTTCCCTGTCTTCAGTACATTCGGGGACTTCATCTTTTGGTAATTGTGTAATTACTTCGTTGATCAGGCTTATTGCGTTCACCATCTTTCCCTTTGCATATCCGGGATGTACACTTTTGCCAATTGCCGTTACTTTGGCTACGGCGGCATTGAAATTCTCGTACTCCAATTCTCCTATCTGGCTTCCGTCTATGGTGTAGGCCCAATCCGCGTTAAATTTAGAAACATCAAATTTATGGGCTCCCCTGCCAATTTCTTCATCAGGTGTAAAACCGACTCTAATTGTACCGTGCTTTATTTCCGGGTGATTGACCAGATATTCCATGGCCGTAATAATTTCAGCTATCCCGGCCTTATCATCTGCCCCAAGGAGTGTAGTCCCGTCAGTTACTATTAGGGTTTGACCTTTGTATTGAACTAAGTCATCAAAATAATCCGGTGATAGGACAATATTGTTTTCTTTATTCAGTATGATGCTTTTACCATCATAATTCTCAATTATTCGGGGTTTGACATCGGTTCCTGAAAAATCGGGCGTGGTATCAAAGTGAGAAATAAAACCAATCGTTGGGACTTCTTTATCCATATTTGATGGTAGTGTAGCCATGATGTAACTATTTTTGTCAATAGATACATCTACCATGCCTATTTCTTTTAATTCCTCCACTAGTTTGTTTGCCAGTACCCATTGCTTTTCAGTACTGGGCGTACTTTTAGAGTTTGGATCACTTTGGGTGTCTATGGCAACATAGCTAATAAAACGGTCAATTATTTTTTGCATAGCACTTAGTTTGTGTCAAAATTACAATATTACTTTAAAGCCTGAAACTGGATAATAAATGTCTGTAAAGATCAAGAACCAAATGAAGATAAACCAACAAAATGGGAGGTTTAGGGTAAGTTTTAACTACCTTATAGAAATATTAACTCAAATTAGATAAGTTATGAATCAACATTACTTGGTTATTTTGGTCCTGGTTTTCGGTGCTATTGGCATTGCAAACGGGCAGATAAGTGGAACAGTTACAGACGATCAGGGGATACCCCTTGTTGGAGCTTCAGTTGTAAAAAAGGGCACTAGCATAGGCACAACTACAGACTTTGATGGCAAATTTACTATAGATGCTATCCTGGGAGACAGGCTAATTGTGTCTTTTATTGGGTATGAGCCTTTAGAAGTTTTGGCAAATAGTACTATTTTGAATGTTACCCTGGTATCTGGATTGGAATTGAGTGAGGTAATTATAACTGGTTCACGTAACCCCAACAGGGTTGCAACAGAGAGCACGGTTCCTGTAGATGTCATTGATGTTAAGGAATTAGCCAGTGTTGGTCCACAGGTAAATTTGAATCAGATTTTAAATTACGTGGCGCCTTCATTTACTTCCAATACCCAAACCATTTCGGATGGTACAGACCATATAGACCCTGCCTCTTTAAGGGGTTTGGGACCAGATCAGGTATTGGTTTTAATAAATGGTAAAAGAAGACATACATCTTCACTCATAAATGTAAATGGTACATTTGGTAGGGGAAGTGTAGGGACAGATTTAAATGCTATTCCTGCAGCTTCTATACAACGTGTTGAAGTACTAAGGGATGGAGCAGCGGCACAATATGGGTCGGATGCAATTGCAGGAGTAATCAATATTATACTTAATAAGGGTTCAGGGGAATTAAATCTCACTGTAACTACTGGTGCGAACTTTTCAAAGAATGCCAATGGGCAAACGGGTGGCTCAGATGGCGAAGCTACTAATATAGCCGGGAGTTATGGGATTTCTTTGGGTGAAAGAGGAGGATATATTAATTTTTCAGGAGATTTCGATGTTCGTCAGGACTATAGCCGGATGAAAGAATGGGAAGGGGATGTATTTAATCAATACAATACTGTAGAGCGATTTGCAAACAACGATGGTTACGATTTAACAGCCTTATTAGATGATGATGTAACTGATGTACTTTTTTATGCAAATGCCGCAGGGATTGATACAGGTACAGCAACTACTAAAGCAGAATTACAACCAATACTCTCAGTTGATAATACAGAGTCTGAATTAACGGCAAGAGGTTTGGTAAGAAGTGATTTTAATATGAGAGTAGGGCAGTCTGCCCTAAGAGGGGGTCGATTTTTTGCTAATTTTGCACTTCCCTTAGACGACTTCGGAACAGAACTTTATTCTTTTGCCGGAATAAGCTCTAGAACAGGAAATTCCGCTGGATTTTACAGGCTTCCTAATCAGAGTAGAACCTTTACACCAGCATATCTCAACGGATTTCTACCGGAAATAAATTCTAATATTAAAGATCAATCTATAGCAGTTGGTATAAAAGGAAAAATAGGGGACTGGAGTGTAGATTTCAGTAATACCTATGGAAAGAATGCATTTCTTTATACTATAGGAAATACCTTTAATGCTTCTCTCCAAAGTGCATCACCCACTACTTTTGATGCGGGTGGATTTTCCTTCGCACAAAATACGACCAACCTCGATATAACTCAGTTTTATGATGATATCTTTAGTGGTTTTAATGTTGCTTTTGGTGGAGAATACCGATTGGAGACCTATGAAATTGTTGCCGGACAGGAATCATCTTATGCGCAATATACCGCAGCCGGAGAAGTCATTACACTTGCTACACAACAGCCGTCGGAGGATTTCTTTGGAAGTGCCAGGCCGGGAGGTTCACAGGTGTTTCCTGGTTTTAGTCCTAATAATGAATTATCCAGGGGCCGTAGCAGCATAGCTGGATATCTGGATTTGGAAGCCGATTTTTCTGAAAATGTTCTTGTTAATCTAGCCGCCCGCTTTGAAAATTACAGTGATTTTGGATCTACTATTAACTTCAAACTCTCTTCAAGGGTTAAAATTACTGATGAAATTAATCTTAGGGGTGCTGTAAATACTGGATTTAGAGCGCCATCTCTTCATCAAATATATTTTAATTCTACTTCTACCATTTTTGATCAGAATGGAAACCCACAAGAGGTGGGTACTTTTTCCAATGACAGTAGGGCTGCCAATCTTCTTGGAATACCAAGTTTAAAAGAAGAAACATCGAGCAGTGTTAGTTTAGGTTTAACAGCTCAAATACCTGCAGCCAACCTTACCATTACGGGCGATGGGTATTTTGTTAGAATAAATGACAGGGTGGTGTATACAGGACAGTTCGTAGGTCCGGGTACAGGATCAGAATTGGATGATCTTCTTAGACAGGCAAATGCTTCGGCAGCTTCATTTTTTGCCAATGCAATTGACACAGAATCCAGGGGTATAGATTTAGTATTGACCCAAAGAGCTAATGTCTGGGATGGATGGATGCTTAATTCGGTTTTAGCAGCTACCTTCTCCAAAACTCAACAGGTAGGTGATATAAAGGCGTCACAGGTTCTTGAGGACGCCGGTCTTGTAGATACCTACTTCCCTGAAGATAGCAGGATTTATCTGGAAGAAGCAGTGCCCAGAACAAAAGTGAATTTAACTTTTAACCTGTCTTCAGACAAATGGATATTCTTTTTAAGAGGGGTATATTTTGGAAAAGTTACAGAAGCAACTACAAATATTGACAGGCAACAGGTTTTTGGCACCAAATTCGTAACGGATCTTTCTGTGAGTTACAAAGCGACGCCCTCACTTACATTTACAGTTGGAGCAAACAACTTATTTGATACCTATCCGGACAGAGCAGCTGAAGTTTTAGCAGATGGCGGAAATAACAGGAGCAGTGGTCGATTTGATTGGTCTCGGAGAGCGCAACAATTTGGTATTGGAGGAAGATTTTTGTTTGCAAGAGTCAATTTTATCTTAAAATAATCCATTTACCGGAATAAATTGAAAAGCTACCATCTTTGGTAGCTTTTTTTATTTTGATAAAGTTGAAAGAAGTATAATTTTTAATCAAAAATACTGTTTATATAGAAGTTTAATTGATAATTCCCTTAAGGATTTGCTGCCATGAAGTTGATATATACCCACAGTATCCTGCTTTTCTTTTTTACTCTATCATCTTTTGCCCAATTGATGGATTGTACTTTAGGTATTGGAGGTAAGGACACAGAAACCATAATAAAAGTATTTCAACTTAATGACAAACAGTTGGTGCAAATGGAAACCTGGATTCAGGACTTAAAAATGTCCAATGAAGGCATCCGGGAACAAATTGACAATCTTTTGGAAAAGCATCCACAGAGTAATCCCGAAGAAATACAAAGCTTAGCACAAAAATTTAAACCACTGCGTGATCAGATGATTTCTAATTCAAAAAAATGCGACCAAAAACTCCTGGGAATTCTTAATGAAAATCAATACCGCAGATATATTAGTTTGTGCGAAGAGGCCGCGCGTAAACCACTTGCTGGTATCAGTTCCGAGGAAATTAAAACACCCGAGTGATTTTAACATCACGAGTTTGGCAAATTAATTATTTATAGGCTTTAAAACTTGACGAAGTTTGTATTTTTGAGCAAAGTTTTTTGACTATGTATAAGCTCCTGATCAGACCCTTGTTATTCCTATTAGACCCCGAAAAAGTACACCACATTTCATTTAAACTTATAAAGTTCGTTTCAGGAATAGGATTAGCCGGATTCTTCCAATCTATTTATTTTATTGAAGATCAACGCCTGGAAAGAGAGGTTTTTGGGATAAAATTTAAAAATCCTGTTGGTCTTGCTGCAGGATTTGATAAAGATGCGAGATTGTATAATGAACTCTCCAATTTTGGATTTGGATTTATAGAAATTGGAACATTAACACCTAAACCACAAGCCGGGAATCCAAAAAAGAGACTCTTCAGATTAAAGGCAGATCAGGCCATAATAAACAGGATGGGATTTAATAATAAAGGGGTGCTAGCTGCTGTTGAGAATTTAAAGAAAAAGCACAAAGTTATTATAGGCGGGAATATTGGAAAAAATAAAAATACGCCGAATGAACTTGCTACAAAGGATTATTTGATATGCTTTGAGGCTCTTTTTGATCATGTGGATTATTTCGTAGTAAATGTAAGCTCTCCAAATACCCCGGGCCTAAGGGAACTACAGGATAAAGAACCTCTTACAAAACTTTTAAAGGCCTTAAAGATGGAGAACCATAAATATGCACAAAATAAGCAACTTGCGGAAAAACCCATTCTTTTGAAAATAGCACCTGACCTTACGGATGCTCAACTAATGGATATCATTCAAATTATTAAGGAATCTCAAATTGATGGGGTTATTGCCACGAATACTACAATTGCCAGGGAAAACCTTAAATCAGACGACTTTCTTGTTGAGGAAAAAGGTGGTTTAAGCGGAAAACCTCTGACAAGAAGAAGTACAGAAGTAATTAGGTTCTTATCTGAAAAGAGTGGTAAGGCATTTCCAATAATCGGAGTGGGGGGTATTCATTCTGCTGAAGACGCATTGGAAAAATTAGATGCAGGGGCAGATTTAATTCAGTTATGGACCGGGTTTGTCTATGAAGGACCTGCTTTGGTAAAAAGGATAAACAAGGCCATTTTGGATCAATCTTAGGCACTAACAACAAGATTCAGTTAAATACGATCTTTGATGCATCAATATTAAAATAATATCCCAATTTTTAATTGGTCCAATAATCGATTACCAGGACATCATCTACTGAAGGCCCAATAAGACTAACAAACGCCTTGTGGTCTGGATGTGGCAAATACATGGCGCGATCTTCTTCATTTTTAAAGCTCACAAAAAAGCAATGGGTAAAACCTTTATCCAATCCTTCCGGGCTGTTGTTTAAACCCCACTCAAAATCTAAAATTTCAGGTATTTTCCCTGGTAAATCACCAAAGGCCTTTTCAAAAGATTTTAATTGTTCTGTAGTCGCATCTTCTTTAAACTTAAAAAGAACCACATGTCTTAAAACACTGTCCTTCGGACTATGCAGTTCAGTTTTGCTCTGATTTGGTTTTTTCTCCATTTTTAAAATAGCAAAGCTAATTGATGCCAGGCCTAGTACCACTAACATCAACAGTAATTTAGTTTTCATGAATTAAATTTTTGAAAGATAAAGAAAAGCGGCTAACTTTTGTATTTTAGACCAAAATACAACTAAATAATCGACATAAACTACGAAATACTTTCGGGATTCATTTTGGCAACCGCAGCGCTCGCTATATCCCCTGGACCTGATAATATATTTGTTTTAACGCAAAGTATATCCAACGGTATCAAATACGGGCTTTCAACAACTGCAGGTCTTGTGACAGGTTGCATAATTCATACCGCTTTACTGGCATTTGGGGTATCCGCATTAATTAAGGAAAACGATCAAGTCTTTTTAATTATTAAGGTTTTTGGGGCACTCTATTTGTTTTATTTGGCTTATAAAGTATATAAGGACAAAAGGCATATAACTTTGACCAATACAAAGGTTCCTAAAAAGTCTTTAAGCCAACTCTTCAGGCAAGGTTTTATAATGAACGTACTTAACCCAAAGGTCACTGTTTTTTTTCTTGCTTTTTTTCCGGGATTTCTTTTTAGTAAAGATTTGAGTACAGTAGTTCAATTTTTTGTTCTTGGTATTTTATTTATGATTGTTACAATCCTGGTGTTTTCATCAATAGCGGTACTTTCCGGATCTATTGCAAGTGAAATCAAAAAACATTCAGGAATTGAGATATTTCTAAAGTGGTTGCAAATCGTTGTATTTTGCGGTATAGGGATCTACTTATTAATATCGAATAAATAGTATTAATTTTGGTGAAGACTAGATTTGCCAAATGCCTGAAAAAGTAAAGATTATTGAATGCCCCAGAGATGCAATGCAGGGCATTAAAAGTTTTATTCCCACGGAGAGGAAAGTATCGTACATCCAATCATTGCTGGGGTGCGGTTTTGATACCATAGATTTTGGCAGTTTTGTTTCACCAAGGGCCATACCACAAATGGCAGATACTGCAGAAGTGTTGTCAAAGTTAGATTTGTCAACTTCGAAGAGCAAATTGTTAGCTATCGTCGCTAATGTTCGAGGAGCTAATCAGGCAATTGAACATCCCGAAATTAACTATTTGGGTTATCCTTTTTCTATTTCTGAGAATTTCCAGATGAGAAATACGCATAAGACAATTGCACAGTCTATTGATGTATTGGATGAAATCCTTGAAATAGCGGACGCAACCAATAAAGAAGTGGTAACTTATCTCTCTATGGGGTTTGGAAATCCTTATGGTGATCCATGGAGTGTTGAAATTGTTGGAGAGTGGGCCGAAAAATTGGCGAATATGGGAGCCCGGATATTATCCCTGTCTGATACGGTTGGAACCTCTACTCCTGAAGACATTAATTACTTATTTTCCCATTTAATCCCCATATACCCTGAAGTAGAATTTGGGGCTCACCTGCATACCACTCCTTCAAAGTGGCATGAAAAACTAGAAGCCGCCTATAATGGAGGATGTCGCAGATTTGATGGCGCAGTGCAAGGCTTTGGTGGCTGTCCCATGGCAAAAGATGAATTAACCGGGAATATGCCTACGGAAAAAATGCTTTCATTTTTCACTACCCATAAGTCATATACCGGGGTCCAATGGATGCCATTTGAAGCTGCTTACAATAAAGCCAGGGAACTATTTGCGGATTACCAGTAGTCCGCTGGCGTCTTTTAAAATTTTCAGAGGTCAATTAGTATACCAGTGAGATTCCGATGTAGGCCCCAAAAGGATGTCCGGGGCGAAGTCCGGCAGGTACTCTGGACACGGCATAAGTTTCATCAAAGAGATTGATGATCCTTCCGTTTACACTAAAGTGCTTATTGATTATATATTTTCCGGAGAAATCTACTACAAAGCTTGATGGAACCAGTTCGTTTGCCGGAATAGAACCTTTACTGGCCTTAGTTCTAAAGCCGCCATTATATCTTCCACTGAGATTTAACTGAAAAGCTTTATGCTCTAGTGAAATTATAGCATTAAATTGATTTTTGGGAATATAAGGCAATTCATCACCTGCATTCACTTCACCCCAAATATCGTTGGGACTATCAAAACTGCTTTTAAATTCAGTATGGGTAAATGTATAAGCAAAAGTTATGGGAAGTTTTAATTTATCATTATTGGTAAGGAGATTATAATTTAAAAGGACTTCAACTCCTGCTACATTTACTTCACCGGCATTAAACTGATCCAAACTGCCAGTTCCTCCTGTAGCTGCCAAATCACTTCCCAACAGGTTGCTGTAGTCATTAAAAAATCCAACTACTTCTCCTGAAAAATTTCCATAAGTAAATCTCGAACCCAATTCATAATTCACGCTTTCCTCCGGTTTCTCTCCTTCGGCACTGGTAGGGGGTGAAAAGCCTTTATGAACTCCACCGAAGACCGAAATTTGATTGAAGTTATAGTTAAAGCCCAGCCCGGGAATCCAGACATCTACAGAATTCTCACGTGTTTTTAGGTCTTCATTACCTGTCCTTAAGACATCGTTTTTGCCATAGTCTATTCTTCCCAAAGTCATATTTTCATACCGTAACCCCGGTGTAAGTGTTAAATCTTTATATTTCAATTTATACAAAGCATATGTAGAAAAGGCATTGGCATCACTAATACGATTGGCATTGGTGCCCGGGATCCCGGCCGTAGTCAAAAACATTACCCCATTATTAATCCCATAATCATCTACCCACTGAAACCTGTCCTCTTTATCAAAATGAAAACGCGCCCCAATTTCCAGGTCGTGAAACGTGTTTTTCCCATTCCAATGATAATCGAATTTGGTTTGTATTCCCTTGGAGACATATTTTCTGTTATTGGCTTTTACAGACAAAGCGTCACCCTCTTCATTTTGATTCCCTGAGATAACATTGTAATAGGCTTCGTTGCCTAGGGGATCTTCCAGAATGCTTGCAATACCTCTTCGTTCCCCATTTAAAGTCACGGCATCTAATTTATACCAATTTCTACTAAAGCCATTGTAGTAGGCTGTTGTAGTAATATGAAAATAATCACTAAAATCCAGAATATATGTGGCTGCAGCTTGTATATGATCATTTACCATTTCATCGATTTGAGAACCGGCATATCTTCTGAATGGTGTAATCTCGAAATCTTGATCTGTCAGGCCTACATATGTTTCATTCGAATCTTCATCCGAATATTGAAATTTAAGATCCAGGACTTGCCGAACTTTTGCCTTGGAAGCTGAATTAATCCTGAATTTAGCGACCAAATCATTTTTGTCGAAGCCTGTGTTGCCCCCGTTATCCAGTTCCTTAAATCCATCAGAATTAAAATTCAGGTATTCTATATGATAACCAAATCTTTCTTTCGAGCCTCCAAGCTTCGCGCGTAATTCGCCACTATTATAGCTTCCATAACTGGCCAGAAGCGAAGCACTAAAAGTTTCAGGAATTTCAGAAGAGATCATATTTATGGCGCCCCCTGTCGTAAAAGGTCCATATTGTACCTGACTGCTACCTTTTAGGATTTCTACTGACTGCATTCTTGCAACTGAGGGAAAGTAATATGCTGCAGGTGCGCTATAGGGTGCGGGCGCAATAAGTACGCCGTCCTCCATCAAGGTTATTTTAGCACTTCTTTCGGGAGAGGTACCTCTTAGGCTTATATTGGGCCGCAAACCAAAACCATCTTCCTCAACAAGGGTTACTCCGGGCACGGAACGCAGTACACGGTTAATATCAGTATAGTTAAATTTAAGCAATTCGGGCTGCGCAACGAAATAGGCAGATCCCGTCCTGTTTTTGGCCTGAAACTTACTTCCCAAAATGGCATTGGCAGAAATGACAACTTCATCTAATTTTACCAGGTTGGAATCCTTTTGTTGTGTATATGGAGGGGTAGATTGACCGTAAGTTAATGTGATAATTAAACTTAAACAGATAAAGGCAAATATGGTTTTCATTTATTTAGACTAATTATAAATAGATCCTATTTAAAGAGCGAATTTATAACTGTTTTTTTGGATCTCCAAAGCTTATTTAGAATAAATAAAAATAAAAATAAGTTCTATTTTGGTTTTCAGGTACTTAGGATTACTAAAAAAAACTTAATCCATTATTAAATGGAAAATGGTAAAAGAAGCGTACCATAAAAAAGTGTATATTTGCTCGCAATTAATCCTTAATTGCCATGGAAGCTCACCTTAATAAAATTCTTGGAGAAGGTCTCACCTATGATGATGTACTCCTCGTCCCTGCCTTTTCAGAAATATTACCCAGGGAAGTAAATATTCAGACAAAGTTTACTAAGAATATTACCATTAATATTCCTATTGTTTCAGCAGCTATGGATACAGTAACAGAATCACAAATGGCTATTGCCATGGCTCGCGAAGGAGGTATTGGGGTGCTGCATAAGAATATGACAATCGAACAACAAGCCATGAAAGTTCGAAAGGTGAAAAGGGCGGAAAGCGGAATGATTTTAGACCCGGTTACGCTTCATCTCGATGCATTGGTGGGAGACGCCAAAGCGAGCATGCGCGAACATAGTATAGGTGGTATTCCAGTGGTTGATAAAGATCAGAAGCTTATTGGGATTGTCACCAACAGGGACCTGAGATTTGAAAAGAATAATAGCCGTCCTATCGCCGAAGTTATGACCAAATCTGGTTTGGTTACAGTAGCTGAAGGCACTTCATTGGAACAGGCAGAGGATATCCTCCAGGCGAATAAGATTGAAAAACTACCGGTGGTTGATGATTCAAATAAACTGGTTGGACTTATTACCTTCCGTGATATCACAAAACTGACACAAAAACCAATAGCCAATAAGGATAAATATGGAAGGTTAAGGGTAGCTGCAGCAATAGGGGTAACGCCGGATGCCTTAAAAAGAACGGAAGCTTTGGTAACAGCAGGTGTAGATGCAGTAATAATAGATACTGCCCATGGGCATACCAAAGGTGTAGTTAGTATACTTAAGGATGTCAAAAAGCATTTTCCGGAGCTAGATGTGATTGTAGGTAATATTGCCACGGCTGATGCTGCCAAATATTTGGTTAAGGCCGGGGCTGATGCCGTCAAAGTAGGGATAGGGCCAGGATCAATTTGCACGACCAGAGTGGTGGCCGGTGTCGGGTTTCCGCAATTTTCAGCCGTATTGGAAGTTGCTGCTGCTATTAAAGGAAGTGGTGTTCCTGTAATTGCAGATGGAGGAATACGTTATACCGGAGATATCCCGAAGGCAATAGCTGCTGGTGCTGATTGTGTTATGCTGGGATCTCTATTAGCAGGAACCAAAGAATCACCGGGAGAGACCATAATCTATGAAGGTCGAAAATTTAAATCTTACCGCGGTATGGGTTCTGTTGAGGCTATGAAAGAGGGAAGCAAAGATCGTTATTTCCAGGATGTGGAAGATGATATCAATAAATTAGTACCTGAAGGCATCGTGGGACGTGTTCCTTATAAAGGAGAACTATATGAAAGTATCCATCAATTTGTCGGTGGCCTCAGGGCAGGGATGGGTTATTGCGGCTCCAAAGATATTGCAACTTTAAAAGAGAATGGCAGATTTGTAAAGATTACCGCAAGCGGAATTAATGAGGGTCATCCGCATGACGTGACAATTACAAAAGAATCTCCCAATTACAGTCGTTAAACTATTTTACCTCACCACTATAGGTTTTCCAGTCTTTTTCCAGATAGATATTATCCCCAAAATATCGCGCAATATTTAAGAATGGATCTGGTTTTTGATACCCTGGTACAGGAGATAACATATTAAGCTGCTCATCTAAAAAAACCACAGTTGGATAGCTCAGCCTTCCTTGCAGTAATGCTGCAGCCAATTCGTGGTAACCTCTTTTCCCTGAAGGGACATATTTGTAGGTTTTACCCTTAAAATCTATAGACTCTTTTCCTTCTCCGTCCAGTTTTACCATATAGAAGTTATTGGACATGTATTCTGCAACTTGGGCATTTTGAAAAGTGTCTTTATCCATTTTTTTACACCAACCGCACCAATCGGTATAAACATCAATGAATATTTTCTTAGGATTCTTGTCTGAAGCAGCCAGAGCGGCAGCTTCATTCCAGCTTAGCCATTTAACTTCCTGGGCGTTTGCTGTAAAAGTCAAGAAGCACAGTGTGACAAAAAGAAAGCACTTATTAATTGATAGGGGGCAAATTTTCATAAAAATTGATTTGATTTAATAGTCCAAATACTATACCAAAACTAACGAAAATTTAGGTTCTTTATTTCACTGGTGCTTTTTCACTCTTCCTCTCAAACAGATCTTTGACTTCAATTTGGTTTCTAATAAGATCATCAAAAGATTCTCGTTGACGTATTAATAGGGCTTTACCTTCATGCCATAATACTTCTGCAGGCCTGTATCGGGAATTGTAATTGCTTGCCATGGTAAAGCAATACGCACCTGAATTTTTGAAACAGAGGATATCGCCTTCTGTAATTTCATTAATCCTCCGGTTATTGCCAAACGTATCGGTTTCGCAGATATACCCAACCACTGAATAATAGCGCTCCTTTCCTTTGGGATTGGAAATATTGATGATCTCATGAGAAGCTCCATATAACATTGGACGAATGAAGTGATTAAAACCAGAGTCCACGCTTGCAAAAACAGTAGAAGTGGTTTGTTTAACAACATTTACCCTGGCAAGAAAATACCCCGCCTCACTTACAAGGAACTTACCAGGTTCAAACGCCAGTGTAAGTTCTTTACCATATTCCTCACAAAATTCATTGAACCGTCCACTTAATTTTTCCCCTAACTCCTCAATATTGGTTTCAATATCTCCTGCTTTATAAGGAACTTTAAACCCACTCCCAAAATCAATAAAGTCCAGATTTTTAAAGTTTTTGGCAGTTTCAAAAAGAATTTCAGAGGCATATAGAAACACATCAATATCAAGGATATCACTCCCTGTATGCATATGTATGCCATTGATCCTCATCTTGGTTAGGTCGACAATGCGGAGTAGGTGAGGAATTTGATGGATGCTAATACCAAATTTTGAGTCAATGTGGCCTACGGAGATATTAGAATTCCCTCCGGCCATTACATGGGGATTTATTCTTATGCATACCGGAATATCAGGGTGTTTGTTACCAAATTGTTCCAGGATAGACAGGTTGTCAATATTTATGCGTACTCCTAAGGCGGCTGCTTCTTCAATTTCTTCCAATGAAACTCCATTGGGTGTATAGATTATTGCCTCGGGCTTAAAACCAGCGAGTAATCCAAGTTTAACCTCCTGTATGGAT
Organism: uncultured Eudoraea sp.; assembly: GCF_947258925.1. Classification (GTDB taxonomy): domain Bacteria; phylum Bacteroidota; class Bacteroidia; order Flavobacteriales; family Flavobacteriaceae; genus Eudoraea. The sequence continues at coordinate 103,956 of NZ_CAMYKG010000004.1, forward strand.
ACCGTGTCCAAACCACTTCCCAGGCTATTCATCAACCTTAAGATAGTAAGATTGGAAAGCGCTTTTGCGGCGTAATTTAGCTTTAACTTTCTAACCTTTTTAAAGGCATTGGTGAGCCTTTTAAATTGAGATATTATTTTTTCCGAATCGTAGACATAAATGGGATCTCCAAATTCTTCAGCAATGTTCAATAGATCAGAATGCTTCATAATTGTGTCGCTTTAAGGCAAAACTAAAATACTTGTCCTTATTGCACAAAATTAAATTAAGAAAAATTATAAATAAAACAAAATGTTATAAATAAAACAATTATAAGGTATATGCTATTTGTGACAATGTATTTCCCTTCGTATTTTTAGAAAAATATTTAAAATGAAACTACCTTTTTTTCCTTTACAATCCGTTTTCTTTCCCGGTGAAAAAGTGCCTTTACACATTTTTGAGGATCGTTATAAACAACTAATCAATGACTGTCGCAAAGAAGCTATTACTTTTGGTATACCAGTTTATATTGATGAAAATATAGAATATGGGACAGAGGTACAGTTAATAGAAGTCGTGAATACCTACAAAGGTGGTGCAATGGATATCAATTGTGTGGCAAGGCAGGCATTTAAAGTAATTTCTTTTAATAGTACAATGAATGATAGGTTGTATGCCGGTGGTGAAGTACGGTTTATTGAGAATATAAAAGACAGTGAATTAGACGCCAAACAAAAGGTATATCAAAAATTAAAAGAGCTTTATCATTTGATGGATGTTCCTTTTGCACCGATTGAAATAGAAATGTTTAATAGCTATACCCTGGCTCATAAAATGGGCCTGTCATTTGAACAGGAATATGAACTCTTGAAGATAGCCAGTGAAAAGGAGCGATTACAATTTATAATGAATCACTTGGCAACTACAATAAGGGTTCTGAATGAAGTAAACCGTACCAAGGTACTTATTGAGTTGAATGGTCATTTTAAGAATTTTGATCCATTGGATTTTAAAAAATTTAAAATCTAAGGATACAGCCTTAAAATCATCAAATCAGATCAATTACTTACCCAATTATCCCGGCTTTTTGAAGTTCCTTAAAAAGATTTTGCCTAATTATGGTTTTATTAGGGTAAATGCGGTCGGTTTCCTATTTTTGCTCCCTAACGTTCAACACATATCATATGAATCTTCACGAATACCAAGGAAAAGAAATTTTAGCAAGTTTTGGAGTGCGAATTCAACGAGGACTTGTCGCTCATAACCCAAAGGAAGCTGTAGATGTTGCAAAGCAACTTATGGTTGAGACGGGAACCGAATGGTTTGTGATTAAGGCCCAGGTTCATGCAGGAGGAAGAGGCAAAGGAGGAGGTGTAAAGCTGGCTAAAAGTTTAAAGGAAGTTGAAGAAATTTCAGGGAAGATTATTGGAATGAACCTAATAACTCCTCAAACTTCTGCCGAAGGTAAAAAAGTACATCAGGTACTCATCGCAGAAGATGTCTATTATCCCGGAGAGAGCGAAACCAGCGAATTTTATATGTCAGTTTTATTAAATAGAGCCAGTGGCAGAAATATGATTATGTATTCTACCGAAGGAGGTATGGATATTGAAGAAGTAGCGGATAAAACACCACACTTGATTTTTACTGAAGAAATTGATCCCGCAGTTGGATTATTACCATTCCAGGCGAGAAAAATAGCCTTTAATCTGGGATTGTCCGGAACGGCTTTTAAAGAGATGACAAAATTTGTCACGTCCCTATATAAAGCATATGATCAGAGTGATTCAAATTTGTTCGAAATAAACCCTGTATTAAAGACTTCAGACAATTTAATAATGGCGGTAGATGCCAAAGTTTCCATTGATGATAACTCATTGTACAGGAGGAAGCAGTACGCCGAAATGCGTGATTTACGTGAAGAAAGTCCTATTGAGGTTGAGGCACGTGCTGTTGGGCTGAATTATGTTGATCTGGATGGTAATGTGGGCTGCATGGTGAATGGTGCAGGATTAGCCATGGCCACAATGGATCTTATTAAAATGGCAGGAGGCGAGCCGGCTAATTTTCTGGATGTAGGAGGAACGGCAGATGCCAAAAGGGTGGAAGAAGCGTTTCGAATTATTTTAAAGGATAGTGCGGTTAAAGCTATTCTGATAAATATCTTTGGCGGTATCGTAAGATGTGACCGGGTAGCTCAGGGCGTGGTTGATGCGTATAAAAATATGGGGGATGCAATAAAAGTACCTATAATTGTCCGTCTGCAAGGTACAAATGCCGAATTGGCCAAAGAGATTATTGATAATTCCGGACTTGCCGTACACTCTGCTGTTCAATTCCAGGAGGCAGCAGATAAAGTAAAAGAAGTTTTAGCTTAGAAATAGGTTGCATAAATTTTCCAAATTGTGATAAGGGTAACGTGTTAAACGTTGCCCTTTTTATGTTTTACAACTCATCATTTGGGGATTTGAATCAGCCGCTCATTATAGCTAAAAGGTCTCTTAATGGTCATCCGTTTGGTTGGTGTTTATTCAGGAAAATATCAAAACACTATTTTTTAAATTTATGTTAAAAATTAATTCTACTGTAACAATTCCAATTAATAACCGTCTCTTTTAGTATATAATTAATTTATTCATCAATCATTAAACAATCAAAGTCATGAAAAAAATCAGTTTAGTCCTGGTAGCTGCAGCTCTACTTGTTTCCGGAAATCTTTTAGCAAGTACCTCTGACAACACAGATCCCCAAAAAAATCTTTCCACACAAATTTGGGAACTATTGAATGAAAATAATTTGGCAGTTGACAATTACGATTTAACCGGCCAGGTTCTTTTTACAGTGAATAGTGAAGGTGAAATTGTGGTGATTTCAGTAGACACGAATGATAAAGATTTAGAATTATTTGTCAAAAGTAAACTGAATTACAAAAAAGTTGAACTAAAGGAAGTTAAACAAGGCAAAATGTATAAGTTGCCTGTTAGGATTACAGCATAAAACCCTGTTGTGTTATAGGAAAGTCCTGATGAAATTCAGGACTTTTTTTTGTTTTTGTATTTGACATAACCTAAATCTGGCTTTTTCTTTGGTTTGTCAAACTTTCTTTCAGGAATGCTTTTCTGCGCTTTAGGTTTATTCAAAACTTCCTTTGGGTTTTTTGGATTTTCCTTTGTTCCTCTCAAATGAATTACCAACCCATTAAGAAAATTCCTCAATACCTGATCCCCGCATTCACGATATTTGGGATGTCCCTCTTTACGGCAAAATGCACCTATCTCACTTTTGGAAATTCTGAAATCAACTAATTCAAGAATTTCAACAATTTCATCATCACGAAGCATTAGTGCTACCCGAAGTTTTTTTAATATGTCGTTATTCGTCATAACCGCTATTTTATGCAAGGTATTATAAATTACCATGCAATCTAAATTTTTGGATTTAAGGGTACATTATTTATACGAAATTGGTCATTTTAATGTTATACTTATGACCTGTTCAAGAGTGGTTTAATAATCAAGGTGATGAGTACCTATAAAGAGAAGCTTAGTATTTTATCCGAAATGATTGCCTTTGCAAAAGCTGATCACGCTTTAAAAGATATTGAATATAATTTTCTTTTAAGCGTAGCTGATGGCTTGGATATTGCCAAGGAAACATTTGATTCGCTTGTCGAAAATCAGGCAAAAATCATCGTTCCTAAAACACAAGCTGATCGTATTCTGCAATTTCACAGATTGGTATTACTAATGAATGTAGACCAGGAACAACATCTTGTTGAAATAGGTAAATTACACAATATAGGCCTGGGTATGGGCTTACCTCCTTCTGCAATAGAACAGGTACTTACTGTTATGCATGATTATCCGGACAAAATAATTCCACCCGAAGTACTTATCAATATTTTTAAAGCACATTACAATTAGATTTGAGCATTTACCTCTGCTCAATACTACTTTCCTGATTATATAATACCTTGTTTCCAATAAGATTTACGATTATTGAAGCGCTATCGAATACCCTAAAATCTTATAATTACGCCATAATGGCATCAATAACTACTTAAAGCAAGTCAAAACGGCAGTTAAATAAACTTGGTATATCATTTGTCTATTACTAATCAAATAAATAGTCTTAATTAAAAAATATAAAAGAATGAGTATAATCAGAAGAAACAATTTAGTATTTCCTGACCTGATGAATGAAATTTTTAAACCTGATTGGTTTGGGGGTCTGGAAAATTATCGTGGGACATTTCCTCCTGTAAACATTCTTGAAAACGAAACAAGTTTTGAACTGGAGTTATCAGTTCCCGGGAGAAAAAAAGAAGATTTTAACATTGAAATTGATGAACAGGTTTTGACAATTTCCAGTGAAATCAAAAAAGAAGAAGAAGCCACAGAAGATGGTTATTCCCGTAAGGAATTTTCTTATACATCCTTTAAAAGGGCTTTCACTCTTCCTGAAACTATTGATGAAGAAGGAATTAAAGCTTCATATGATAATGGAATTTTAAAATTCACTTTACCTAAGAAAGAAGAGTCACTTCCCAAGCCCAAGAGATTGATTGAAATTGGGAAATAAGGATTCATAAAGTATGAGGAGCCCTCCTAACGGGCTTTCATGTTGGTTTGTTTGTTTAGTTGGTTAGTTAGGAAGAGCGTCTTGTTTATTCAGGGCGCTCTTTTTTTATGTCAGGTTTTGAAGCATTTTTATTTCATCCCTGAATTTAGCAGCTTGCATAAAATCTAATTCTTTTGCTGCTTTTTCCATAGCTTTTCTCTTATCACGTATCAATTTTTCCTTTTGCTCTTTTGTAATGTATTGCAAGTCGGGTTCCTCTGCTCTAATTTCCTCTTTTTCAAAATGATATGTTGAAACAGAATTCTTAGCAAGGGCGCTGTCCAAATTCTTATTTAGTGCTCTGGGGGTTATATTATTTTTTAAATTGTAGTTTGTTTGCTTTTCCCTTCTATAGTTAGTCTCGTCAATTGTTTTTTGCATACTTGCCGTAACCTTGTCGGCATACATAATGGCTTTCCCGTTTAAATGGCGGGCTGCCCTGCCCACCGTTTGTGTTAATGAACGGTTGCTCCTCAGGAAACCTTCTTTGTCTGCATCCAATATAGCTACCAGAGATACCTCAGGCAGGTCGAGTCCTTCTCTTAACAAATTAACACCAATAAGGACATCAAACACACCTTTTCGCAAATCCTGCATGATTTCAACCCTTTCCAAAGTGTCTACATCACTATGTATATATCTGCATCTTATATTAATTCGGGCTAGATATTTGGCAAGTTCTTCAGCCATTCTTTTTGTAAGTGTTGTTACCAGTGTCCGCTCGTCCAGTTCCACCCTTTGCTGAATTTCTTCAACCAAATCGTCGATTTGATTTAAACTTGGACGAACATCTATTTCCGGATCCAATAAACCTGTCGGACGAATGACCTGCTCTACAAATACCCCCTGGCTAAGTTGCAATTCATAATCTGCCGGGGTAGCGCTAACATAGATTACCTGGTTTTGAAGTGCTTCAAATTCTTCAAATTTCAAAGGCCGGTTATCCATTGCTGCCGGTAGGCGAAATCCATATTCAACCAGATTTTCTTTTCGAGACCTGTCACCTCCGTACATAGCGTGGACCTGTGGAATAGTAACATGACTTTCATCAACAACCATTAAATAGTCATTCGGAAAATAGTCCAGCAGACAGAATGGCCTGGTTCCGGGTTCACGACCATCCAGATATCTTGAATAATTTTCGATGCCGGAACAATAACCTAATTCACGGATCATTTCTAAATCAAAATTGGTACGTTCTTCCAGCCGTTTCGCTTCAAGTGGTTTGGCAACACTTCTGAAATAATCCACCTGGTTGACCAAATCTCCCTGAATCTGATGAATAGCATCCTGCAGGATATCCGGAGAGGTAACAAACATGTTTGCAGGATAAATGTTGAGGTTTTCATAGATCTCCAGCACTTTATTTTTATAGGGATCAAAAGCTTCAATTTCTTCTATCTCATCTCCAAAAAAATGAATCCTGAAAGCATGATCAGCGTAACTTGGAAATACATCTACCACATCACCCTTTACTCTGAAATTTCCATTTCTAAAATCGGCCGTTGTCCTTGAATAAAGACTTTGTACAAGTTGATGAAGGAATTTAGTACGAGAAATAATTTGATCTTTCTCAATTGAGATTACGTTTTTTTGAAATTCTGCCGGATTGCCAATGCCATATAAACAGGAAACTGATGCCACGACAATAACGTCTCTTCTTCCCGACAACAGGGACGAAGTGGCACTTAAGCGCAGTTTTTCAATGTCCTCATTAATAGAGAGATCTTTTTCTATGTATAATCCGGAAGTTGGGATATAAGCCTCCGGCTGATAGTAATCGTAGTAAGAGACAAAATATTCAACAGCATTTTCCGGAAAAAACTGCTTGAATTCTGAATATAACTGGGCTGCTAATGTTTTATTGTGGGCAAGAACAAGAGTAGGACGTTGAACACTTTGAATGACATTAGCCACCGTAAATGTTTTACCGGATCCGGTAACACCTAATAATGTCTGATAGCGTTCCCCGGTTTCTATGCCTTCCGTTAACTGGCTTATGGCTTCGGGTTGGTCTCCTGTTGGATCAAATTCTGATACTACCTTAAATTTCATTTGGTAAAGTTACAAAAGGGTCGATAGTTTTCTTAGCAGGACAATTGTTAAATATGGTTTATCTCTTCAAGGCAAAAAATCCCTGGACTTCATTATTTAAATTATCCTTTGCTCTAAACCAATAACTTGAAGAAGGAAGTGGTTGGCCATTGAACGTACCATCCCATCCTTTTGAATTTGGCATAATCTGAGTTAAAAAGTTGCCATACCTGTCGAAAACCTGAATATAAGTCAGTTGAATTTCATTTCTTTCACGCGGGGCAATGTATTGCCAAAAATCGTTAATCCCGTCACCATTGGGGGTGAAGAACTTAGGAAAGTCATCAACTGTCAATTCCCTTTCAACCAAACGTTGGGCGATTCCACATCCATTCTTATCCCTGACATATATGATATGGGTACCTTCCGAAACCCTGTTAAATATTGGCATGTCCTGATATGGCCCATCAATTTCGTCCAGCGCATATTCATAATCACCAAGCCCGCTAACTTCCACCTGTATTCTTTTACCATCGATTTGGCGTTCGACGGAAACGGAGGTAATCTGTGCTATTTCTGATAATACTACGTTGAACTCCTGGGATACTGCACATTCAAAGGTTTCCCCACCCTGTTCAACAAAATTATAGGCCTCGTAGCGATAAGGGCCTACTTCAGACAAAGAGACTGTTGCTGTTGATGATAGTAAAGTCTCAGTTCCGTCATCATTTACCTTGTACCATCTAAAGCCCTCTGCCGAATCAATACTGCTATATAGAGTTGGTAACTCATTCTTGCATAAGCCAATCTGACCGGGTAAATTGGTTTCAGGTTTTCTTGAGATAATTTCACCGCTTACCGGATCAAAAAAGGCATTGCAATCTATAACGGCATTTCCGGTCGTAAAGCTTTCTTCATTACATAATCCGGCATCCCCATTTTCATTATATGGAATTACGGTAACATAAACAGGTGTATCCTGCGGTAAATCATCCGAAGGATTATAGCTCAATACATTTCCAACATCCAAATTATCAATTAAATCGGTGGCTCCCGGCATGGTGCCAACAGATATTCTATATCCGGTAGCAGTAGGCGCATAGCCCCAGTTGAGTTCTGTTTTTACTGAAACATTCCCGTCGTTATTCAGTGGTTCTGTCAATGAAGTACATGGTGGTGCGGTGGTAACATCTTCAGTTGTAAAGGACTCACTTGTACAAATTATAAGCTGCCCATTAGACAAAAACAAACTTATTGTAACATAGATGGTGGTGTTTTCCGGGAGACCCACTTCAGGGGTGTAACTATTGGTAAGGCCGGCGGAACGCCTGTTCAGAATATCACCGCCGCCAGGTGTGGTCCCAAGAGACACCAAATATCCAATTATACCCGGGACAGGGGGCCAGTTAATAGTAGTATTTACAAGGACTCCCAAAGAACCATCAGCGGGACTGGTAAGCCTGGGACATTCCTGACCAATGGCCGTAACTGCCTTAAATATAAATATTATGATAAGTATTGACTTTTTCATTTTATAAGCCCATGAGGCTGCTCAATTCTTATTATCTTTTTAATGCAAAATGACCTTGTATTTGACCATTACTTTCTGAAATTGCCCTGAACCAATAATCAGAAGAGGGTAGGGGCCTGCCATTAAAACTGCCATCCCAACCATTAGCAGAAGGTTCTATTTGCGCCAATAAATTTCCATATCGGTCAAATATATATATGACGTCTATGTTTATTTCACCGCTTAAAGGGGTTGGAATGAACTGCCAAAAATCATTAATCCCATCGCCGTTTGGAGTAAAGAATTTGGGGAAGCCTTCCAAAGTTAAATCCTGTTCCACACTTTCCTGTGCTATTCCACATCCATTTTTATCTCTGACAAAAACCGTATACGAACCTGCGGGGATATTGTTAAAAACATTACTATCCTGGTAAGGTCCATCTATGTTATTTAAAGCATATTCGTAATTACCAATTCCGCTTGCATCCACGGTAATGTCAATTCCTGTTGGCTGTTCTGTTATCAAAACTGAATTGATAGTTGCTATTTCCGATGATATCACATTGAAGACTTGTGATGAGGGGCATTCTATAGTGCCACTGGCCTGCATTACTGTATTATATGCTTCATACCTGTATTCTCCTGCTTCTGAGAGGGATACCTGTGTACCTCCGGAGATTAGGGTTTCATTTCCAAATTCGTCACGTTTATACCATCTAAAACCTTCCGCCATATCTGTCGATGAAACTGTAAATGGTATTTCATTCTGACAAAAAGAAATTGTGTCTGGGAAGGATATATCCGGATTTATTATGACAAGTTCCCCTGTTACTGAATCAAAATAGGGGCCGCATCCGATTATGGTGGAGAAAGACTCCTGGGTGCAACCAATGGCATCCCCCGCGGCATTAAATGGAATTATGGTAATAAAAAAAGTTAAGTTTGGCTCAAAGTCGATTACAAATGTAGAATTTGTAGTAAAAATAACGTTGTCCAGAACTTCTGCCGTAAAGGGAGAACTGCCAATAGTTACTCTATATCCCACAGCATCAGGTATGTCAGTCCATTCTATTAAAGGTGTAAGGGGTACATTTATGGCTCCATCCAAAGGATTAGTAAGGCTTGTACAACCCGGTGCCGTGGCTATTGTCCCGGTTGTAAAACTTTGTTCCGGACAAGGTGACAGATCACCATTTTCATTATAAGGCGTGATTTGAACAAATATCTCAGTGCTGGGTGAAAAATCCATCGTTGGGTTGTAAAACAGGACATTACCTATGTCTTCATTATTTACAATATTACCTGCACCTGGTACTGTACTAAGGGAAATTCTATAACCTGTAGCAGTGGGAGAATAGTTCCATACAATATTGGCAGCGATATTTACATTGGTTGCACCATCAGCAGGATTGGTAACCGTCGTGCATGCCGGTGGACTGGTAACATCTTCTGTTGTAAAGGATTCACCTGGACATACAACATCAGGAATATCGGCATCAAAAAAGAAAAGTGTTATGCTTACATAAATCTGAGTATTTTCAGGTAAACCGAAAGGAGGAGTGTAAGAAAGGGAATTTCCCAAATTAACCTGATTTACAATATCTACTCCCCCGGGGGTAGTACCGATAGAAATAACATAACCAGGCACACCAACCACAGCATCCCAGGTAATGGTTGAATTCACAGGTACATTTACTGCACCATCAACAGGAGAAGTCAATACCGGGGAATTACAGGTCTGTGCCCAGGTATTAAATGAAAGCCCCAGAACTATCAGGAATAATATGTTGCTTTTAATTAACTTCATTTATATTTTTCAATATCCAATATCAAAACCTTTTATTTTGTGAACAAGCTTATCTTTTTAAGGCGAAATGCCCTCGAATTTCCCTGCCATCTTGCAATATTAATTTAAACCAATAATCAGATGCCGGGAGGATATTACTGCTCGAGGTTCCATTCCATCCTTCATCTCCGGCATCAATTTGAGCTACAATTTTCCCATAACGATCAAAAATTGCGATCAAAGCTTTAGGCTGAAACTGTTCATTTAACCCTGTAATTTGCCAGCGGTCATTTATACCATCGCCATTCGGTGTAAAAAATTTGGGATAGCCCATAACCGATACTTCTTGTTCTGTCTCCCCACAACCATTTGTGTCTCGTACAGTCAGGGTTACAAAACCTGGTTCAATGTTGGAAAAAGTATTCTCGGTCTGGAAGGAAGTACCATCAATAGAGTATTCATACAAGCCTGCTCCCGCGACATCAATTTCAATAGAATTGTTAGTTGAAAAATCAACAATATCAATATTTCTGATAATTGGTTTACTCGAAAGGATAACGGTAAAATCTACACTATTTTCACAGCGGACTTCCTTACCATCGATATTATATAGAAAAGTAGTTTCCAGGACATAGTCACCTCCTTCAGTAAAAATTGCCGTTTGACCTTCTGTAACCAACTCTTCACGGTTATTCAATTGTTGGTACCATCTGTAGGAATTAAAACCTTCAGGACCTTTGATGGGAAGCTCAGTTCCTTCACATAGGATATAGCTTTCTTCCAACGCTAAAACAGGAGATTCCGTAACTACTAATTCTATAATATCCACAGCAGGACATTCTCCGGAATTCTCTATCCGGCTATATATTACAGAACTTTCAGAGACGTAAGGATTTGCTAATTCCTTTTGCTCTAAAAATAGATCTTCCAACGTTTCATAAAACCTAATTTCGTTGGTCGTATAGTTTTCAGCGATGGTTTCAAGGTTAAAGCTGCTCAAAAGGATATCATCGCCGGCAATCTCATCGCAGCCGTAAAAAGGTCCATAAGGACTTGTTGCAATAGTTACCGGGGAAATTTGTAGCTGAAGTTCCCCAAAATAGGTGCATCCCAATATATTTTCAGCTCTGTAATATAGCATCTGGTTAAAAGCGGAAGTGTTCCGATACTCAGAAACATTAGAAATTCTAATGTCGTTATCACGGTTCGAGACACTTTCATAGAAATAAAATGTTATTTCCGGATCATCGTTTATAGTTTCCAAATTAATAGTAGTAATACCATCATTTGAGTTGATAACATCAAAATCGCATAGTTCCAGGGATAGTAGTGGGTCGGGAACAGGAAGTATATTCACCAATGCTTCGCCCAGGATAGGACATGCGGAAGGATTGGGTGTAGTAATTTCCAGGCTATATCGTCCTGAATCGTCCGGGTCAGCATTGGTTGATTCATAAAAATAACCGGTTGTTACCGTTATTGGTAAGCCATCTTTAAACCAGGAATAAGTTGCTCCCGGTATTTCCTCAGCTTCCAGTCTAAACGAATCTCCTGTGCATTTCGCAAGGGTACTACTCCTGGTTCCATCGGAGTTCAGTACCAGTTGTGTTTTACCGAAAAACGACTGAATAAAAGGAGGCAGGCCCTGAGTGGCATTCCCATCTAATTCTATAGCATTGTGTTCATATTCGGAGGCAGCTCCTTTTTCATCCGGAAAATTAATGGCTCCTAAATATGGAGAACCCTGAAAATAATTTGCCGCGATGGTTCTATATATTTTTCCATTATTAGCCATTTGAAGGGCACCCCTGAATATCTCCCTGGAATCTAAAACTACTTCAGAAGCCGAAATATCAGTTTCCGTGAGGTCGTATTGCAGTAGTTGGGATAATTGAGCAGAATTATCCAAAATGTTATTTGAGGAATGCACATATAGATAATTGCTGTTTGGAGAAAATTCAATTCCGTATGCGAATTGATAAGGTGTATTTATTGTAATTCTTTGCTGATTACTAAGCACACCCGTAGTGGCATCGAAATCATAAATAAAGAGTCCGTTAATCACATTGGCACTTGCTATTTTAGTTCCATCTGCTGATAGTTTTAAATAGCCTCTGGGGTCATTGACAAATAAATCATTGAATGTAGTTTTGACAGGAGTGTTTACTACACCTGTACTGTTGATTTCATAGCTATAGAAGGTATTTAAATTTCCAACTCCTCCATTTGCCGATGCCAGTGTAAGAACCCATATTGAATTATCTGAGCAGTCTTTAAGAACTGCCGATATTTTTTCAGAACAGTCTCTTAATAAATTTATATTTTTCTGAATTACAGCGCCCCTCCCATTATTCATTGATATATCTACAACAGAATAATTCAGCCCATAATCGGGATCTGTTTCAGAAATGGTAGTGTCAACAGTAAAAATATAGTACAGATTGGGATCCTGGGGTTTAGGAACGATTAATGCGGACTGTGTGCTTGAAGAGTCGCCATACAAGCCCTGTCCATTTTGCATTATTTCATTTGTTTGGTCGTAAACAGTGATTCCATCAGTATAAAAAAGAAGATTACCAAAAGTATCAGATATTGCGGCACAACCTTCAAAAGTATTTATTTTACCATTTGTAAGGGATGTAACACTACCATCATTATTGAACCGCAAACCGGCCTTATCACCGAAATACCAATTGGAAGCTTCGCCCTGGCCTAAGACTAGAAAGGGGCAAAGTATCAGAAAGAGCAATAGTGTCCTGATCTTTTTCATAGTGTTCTTCCAAACACCACAAGATACTACAAATCTCTCTTTTTAAGCAAAGCGTACGATAAATAGATAAAAATAGCAGTCCAACCAATGACGATGAGTACTTCATGAAAATGAACATGGTAATCAAGCGAAATTTCTTCTCCTATTTGATCGGCAACTGTCTGAACAGCGCTGAGCCTGGAAAATGGTTCTTTAATCAGATTAAACATTGAATTCAAAGGGAAAAAGCCCATGATAGCATCGGTAGTTTCACCATCAAACAATTTCCAGCGAATCATCCCTCTCACAAATCCCTCGAAAACCTGCCATAGAACCAGGAAACCCAGTGCAAAGGCTGATCGCTTCACAAGCATTCCCAGGAACAAACAGAATGAAAAAAATCCAACGAGTTTAACGAAAAAAGCCAACAGAAATTCCATATCAGAAAAAATAATGGAGATTTCATTATAATCGGAATAAATAAGTCCCAGGATCATTGATACTACAAAGACGAAGACTGTGGAAATTAAGGCAAATGAAATGACGGTAAGGAATTTCGACAAGATAAATTCCTTTTTAGAAAGGCCATCGATCAAATTCTGTTTTATCGTTTTATTACTGTATTCATTGGCCATCATGGAGACAATCACTATAGCAAGGAATAGTTTAAAAAAAGCGGTTATAAATGTGTTGAAATGCCAGATATAAGGAAAATTAAAAATCCCCTGTTCTGCTAAATGAAATTTTACCGGCCCTATGTCAAATTTAATGGCTGCAACCAATGCTATTGAAGTGAGAAGTACGAAATAGGAGATAATCAGAATCTTACTTGATCTGTTGTTCCAAAGCTTTATAAATTCTATCTGCAATAACCTTTTCATTATTATTTTTGTTTGGAAAGTTAAACCGTTTGATGTTCAGTCAGGGTAAGGAATTGTTCTTCCAGACTTTCTCTTCTTTTAACCAGATGAGAGAGTACAATCCCCTTTTTGTAGAGTATGTTATTCAGTTCACTTGCGTTCATCTCCTTCTTCAGAAAAGCAGTAATAATTCCGTTTTCTGTCTTAATTTCATCAAAATTTGGATGCTCCTTTAAGAAGTTTATCAATTCCTCATTATTATCTGACTTTAATTCAAAAAATCCAAAACTAGCCAGCATACCGTCAACACGGCCGGAATATAGTTTCGCTCCTTTTCTTAAAATAACCACATGACTGCATACTTTTTCTACTTCATCCAATAAATGCGAAGCAAGAAGTATAGTAGTTCCCTGCGAAGCTATTTTCTTTATAATTTCCCTAATTTGATGTATTCCCTGAGGATCCAAACCATTGGTTGGTTCATCTAAAATTAGAATTTCAGGATCATTTAATAAGGCAGAAGCAATAGCAAGGCGTTGTTTCATTCCGAGTGAATACGTTCTGAACTTGCTGTTCCTCCTTTCCCACAATCCCACTAGTTCTAATTTATCCTTTATGGAGTCTTCCGGTACTTCTTTAATTTTACAGACCAAATTCAAATTCTGTATGGCAGTCATATAGGGGTAGAAATTAGGACGCTCAATTATTGCTCCAACTTTTTTCAGGGCATCATGGGTAGAGATAGTACCATCAAACCAGGAAAAACTCCCATTAGTCGCATTCACTACGTTTAATACTATCCCAAGCGTTGTAGATTTTCCACTTCCATTGGGCCCAAGTATTCCATAAACATTGCCTTTTTCAATTGAAAATGATAAATCCTTAACTGCAGTAAGGTATCCGAATTTCTTTGTAAGATTGTTTACTGTTAAAATTGTTTCCAAATTAGAATGGAGTTTTTGGGTTGCATCTAGTATACTTGACGATTAAATCGTTATTTTGTTACAAAAGCAATGAATTAATAAAATTAGTTATGTCCGGAGAGCGATTAATGTCGAAGAAAAAACCAGCCTATCCCGTAAGTCCAAAGTTGGACGCTTATTTGGACCGGTATAATCGGAAAATTGAAATACCAATTTTTTATGAAGACCTGTTGCGTTTTGCTGGTTCGGTTGTAGTATATGATGACGACGGGGAGGATACGCTATGGGTAAGAGTGTATTACTCCGATTCTGAAAGACTTGAAATTGATCAGAGCCTGAAACAGGTATATTCTATTTTGCATTCTGACGGTAGTGATCGAATCTTCCAATATTTAAATATTGATGCCGTAGATTTTTGCACTTTTGGTAATTCCAGGCCTTTCCGGATTAAGGTGAGGAATATTCTCAATGATAACTTTTTATATTTCTACATTAAAAAAACAGATGCTTCACGAATTTATGGTTTGGAATTAGAACATATGTTATCTCCTTATAACTTAAACTTTTTGGTTCATCAGGATACACTTATAGAGGAGCATATTGCAGGTATACCGGGAGATGTTTTTATTAAAGATATGCTTCCCAATTGTACAGAATCTGAAAAAGCACAATTGGCTAAGGAATTCGTAAAATTTAATGAAAGATGTATGATCAGGCTTTTAGGCGACATGCGATCATATAATTATGTGATTGTTCCAATGCATGATTTTGACCACGTGGTCTATAAAATCAGGGCTATAGATTTTGATCAACAAAGCTTTGAAGGTAAACTCAAGGTGTACCGGCCTCAATTTTTCAAGGAGAACTACATTATGGTTCAAATGGTACAAAACAAGCTTCAAAGAGATTCTGTAGATCAGTATAAGATTGAGGAGCGATCTATAGTAGCAAAGCGGATTATTAGTTCTGGTGACCGAATTAACGAACTGGTGAATATTTGTAAATCTGATGACATTTCACTTCCCGAAAATATTGATACATTGAGCAAGCAGATCTATGAACTAACCCTGGATGTTAATTTCAAGAAGTGCACAACCATGGGTGAATTATTGGATCTAGCGCTTGATTTTGTGAAGCGTAATTATGAGGATGTCAGCATGAAGCAAATCATTGAAAAGAAAATTAAACTGCCTTAAAACTCAGGTTTTTTGTTCTTTGTTAAAATAGACCAGGTAATAATACATCTGTCTTTCTTCATCCCATCCTTTTTCTACAAATCTCTCTGCAGATTCAGGGTTAATAAAATCCATTTTGATCTGTATATTGGTATCTAATTGTATTACATTTTTTATTTTTTTGCGCGTCTCGGACACTGCTTTGTTGGCAATATCGAAGGTTGATACATCTTCGATGCTATACTTTGGGCCTTTCTCTGTTTTATAGTGTTTAAATTCCGGAATAAGATCAGGGTTTTCCAGTACTTCATTCAGAAAATTAGTTTCTTCAAAAGAATCATTTTTTGCAAAATGGTTCACAGCCCTGTTCATAAACATGACTTCCTGTTTTTTATCTTCTGCAGGAAGTACGACGTCTTTAGCAAAATTTTGACAAAATTTCAGATAGTTCTTTGTATAAAAATTGTCATCGGCCAATACATTCACGCCCAGAAAATTCTCTAACCAGTATTTAGCATCATATCTATTACTGTCAATGGATAAAACTTTATAACCTTCTGATTTGTCCACATTGAATATTAGGCAACCTTTGTCCAGCCTATTCAGATTAATTCCTTCTTGAACAAGAAGATTAAGATTGTTGTCGTTTTCGGAAAATTGAAGAAAATCCTGTTTTATTTCACTCTTAAAGATCCCGATAGCATCTGTTTTTTTATTATCCAGAAGTATATCGGTCAAATGTGTAATATAAACTTCACCGCTTTTAATATGGGGATGGTTGGATTGCTCATAGAGATGTTTAGTCAGATTTATTGAGACTTGATGAGCCTTTTCCGGCTCTTCAAAAATTTCAGTGACCAGTTTGTAAACTTCATTGAATTCAAGATCAATTTCGTGAGCCAATTGATAATAATTTTCTTCTTTTTCCCGGAAAGGTTTAAAAAAGTACTCTTTTAATAAACCGGTAGTTTCATCATCCGGGCTATAGGGCGCCTGGGATAGGAACACAGGTTCCGCTTTGCTTTTGTTGCCTACACGGTGAAGTGAAATACATTGAATTTGACAGGGATATAGATTTATCATATTAATTATTGGGGATTTTATTTATGTTTTATAAAATAGGTTCAGAGGTAATCTTTAGGATAGTTAAATAAGGAATTTACGGATATTGGTAATCGAGTACCTGCAACGGCCAAGTTAATTCCAATTTTCGTCAAAATCCAAATCGTCGTAATTATCCAGGGGTTCATCAAAATTAAATGATGTATCAGACTCAAATTTCTTTTCCGGCGGAGCATCAGGTAATTCACCAAAGCTGAATAATACATTTGGATAAGACATTCCATCTTCTTTTTTAACAATATCTGCTAATTCAATAAAAAAGGTCCACATGCTTAAAAAATCATAAACGTAGATAAGCCTGGGCGACTCTTCGGTTAACACTTCTTCCAAGGTAGTTTCGCTCATCAAACGCACATCAGCACCGTTTTCACTTGTATCGAAAAGAGGAATTTCTTCGTCCTGGTTCCATTGCTCATCACATAGGTAGAAAGAAGCCATTTCATTACCTAAAAAACCAAAGGCTTGGGTTATAGCGTTATGAAAATCTTCTAAAGTAGCATGGTGTTCTATTTCCAGATCCCTGAAGATGTCTTCCGGTGTATCCAGGATTATCCTGATTTTATAAATCATTAATTTTCAATTATTGGTGGGGGCAAAGTTAAGAAGTTTTATGACTTCTTATAACTTTTGTGGCTTCCAAAACCAAATAGAATTGAATGCCAAAGAGCAGGGCCGCCAATATTAAATGAAGCGGTTGACTTGCAAATGGAAAATCAAAATAATACATCACAACCCCGGAGACTACTTCAAGGAATAGAATACCTAAAACCCATTTAAATTTAGAAAAGTCCAATTTCTTTTGAGTGATGTAATATGCAAGGGATACATTTACCAGTACAACCAAAATTGAAAAGGAGCGATGAACGTAAAATTGAATTGAGGGATCTTGAAGCCACATAGATTTGTCATTTTCACCAAATAAATCTATCTGGTGGTCCACAAACTGCCTGACTTGCGTTCCCATAACGATTTGAAACAAAGTAATAGCTAATGCCACCCAAAAACCTATTGCTACATTTTTGTCATATGTCCTTTGCAGAGGACGGGTATCTGTAATGAAGAGAAGATATACCAATAATGCTACAATAAATAGGGCCATAACCATATGTATGGTAATTTTTACCGGTTCCAGAACCGAATAAACCACGGTAGCACCTAACCAACCTTGAAAGCCCATGGATAAAACCAACAGCCATGATATTGCGGTTATACCTTTATTCTTTTTCCAATATCCTATTGAAGAGATTGCAAGCACTAAGATGACCAAACCTGCCAGGGCGCCCAAAAGGCGATTTATAAATTCGATCCAGGTATGCCATGGATTAAACTCTGCATAATCGTGTTTGGTATATGTTTCCCAATTAGTGGTGTCAAAAACATCTGAAGTCTTTAAATCTTCTTTTGCAACTTGCAGGGTTTCATTCAGAATAATTACTTGTCCTTTGTTATAATCGTGGTTCGGTTTCCATTCAAGTTCAGATGCTTCAGTAGGAGGTATATAATACCCGAAGCATTTAGGCCAATCAGGACAGCCCATACCACTTCCTGTCATTCGCACAACGGCTCCGGCAATAATCACCAAATAAACCAAAACCAAAGAAATTTTGGCGATTTTTCTAAAATTCTTCTGCATACGAGCTCTATTTAACTAGCAAAATTACTATAATTAAGACAACACAAATTCCTTATTCCTGCTTTTTGTGAAGCCCTAATTCTTCACCTTTTTTTATCATAAATTCATAGGCCGGACCGAATTCATTTGGAATTTCACCTTCCAGAATCGCCTCTTTAATTGCATCTTTTATGATGCCAATTTCCTTAGAGGGCTTTAGATCAAAGGTTTTCATAATTTCCTCCCCACTTATGGGTGGTTGAAAATTTCTAAGGTGATCACGTTCTTCAACCTCAATTATTTTTTGTCTTACAATTTTAAAATTGTTCTTGTATTTTTTTTGTTTCTTAGGATTCTTGGTCGTTATATCTGCTTCACATAATGTCATTAGATCATCTACATGATCACCTGCATCAAATACCAACCTTCTCACAGCGGCATCTGTCACATGATCCTGTGAAAGAATTATTGGCCTGGAGCTCATACGAACCATTTTCTGAACAAATTTCATTTTGTCGTTCAGCGGCATACGTAATCTTTTAAATAATTTAAACACCATTTTAGAACCAACAAATTCATGCGCATGGAACGTCCATCCAATCTTTTTGTCAAATCTTTTGGTAGGGGCCTTGCCAATATCATGGAGCAGTGCTGCCCAACGCAACCATAGATTATCAGTAGTTTTCGAAATATTATCGACAACTTCGAGGGTGTGCCAAAAATTATCTTTATGGCGCTGGCCTTCAACTTCTTCAATTCCTTCCAAAGCAATCAATTCCGGCAGGATATAGGGCAATAATTCAGTATTATATAAAAGTTTAAGACCAATGGACGGCTGATCACATGCCAAAATTTTATTCAATTCATCAATTATCCTTTCTTCAGAAATAATTTTTATTCGTTCCTTATTTTCTATAATCGCCTGAAGCGATTTTAATTCAATATCGAAACCCAATTGAGTAGCGAAACGAATAGCTCTCATCATTCTTAAAGGGTCATCAGAATAGGTAATCGATGGATCCAGAGGAGTTCTTATTAGTTTGTTTTGAAGATCATTAACTCCATTAAGCGGATCTATTAAGTCACCAAAATCCAATTCATTGAGGGATATGGCCAAAGTATTGATAGTAAAATCCCGCCTCTTTTGGTCGTCTAATAGGCTTCCATCTTCTACAATGGGTTTTCGGCTATCTTTCAAATAACTTTCCGTTCTGGCACCCACAAATTCTATTTCCAAGTGGTGGTGTTTTAACATTGCTGTACCGAAGTTCTTAAAAACTGAAACTTTTGGGTTTCCACTTAGTTTTGAAGCAACTTTTTTAGCGAGCTTAATCCCACTACCAACGGCAACAATATCAATATCCTTAGATTTACCCTTTCCCAGTAAAAGATCTCTGACATATCCACCAATTAGATAGCTATCAACGGAAAGTTCCTTTGCCGCTTCAGCAATAGTTAAGAAGATGGGGTCTTTTAAATTGTCTTTGTAATTTATTAGGGTCATAATTTTAATTACTTCCGCATTGAATTGTCAAGCCTGGTATAACTCCCCAACAAGAATGTCTGGAATTTCTGTTTTTTTACTTACGGATAATTTTTACAGTGCCATTATTACCCAATTTAATAATAGAAGAAGGTGATTTAATAGTTGAATTTTTCTCCAAATTTACCACATAGTCTACACCTTTTAAAATCAAATTACTTATTTCTGAAAAATTTCCGGGAGTGGGTTCACCGGCAATATTTGCAGATGTAGAAACGATTGGCCTTTTGAATTTTTGTATTAGTCTTTTACAAAACTTATCTGATGCTACCCTAATGGCCAAAGTGTTATCATCGGCAATGAGGTTTTCTGCAACACCCTTTGGATCGTCATAAATAATGGTTATCGGTTTTTCAGCTATATCCATAATATCGTAGGCAGCCTCGGGGACTTGTTTTACATACTGTTCTAACATAAACTGGTTAGAAACAAGACAAATCATGGTCTTTTTATCAGATCTCTTTTTTAGTCTGAATATCTGATCTACAGCTTCCTTATTGGTTGCATCACAGCCAATTCCCCAAACCGTATCTGTCGGATAAAGTATAAGGCCTCCTTCATTAAGAATGGCAATAGCGTTATCGATTTCTTTTTTGGACATGGAATAGATCGTTAAATGGAATTACTGAGAATTAAATTACGTTTAATGACTTTGATTTTATGCTTGAATATTTTGTTCATGCTTCAACGACTTCCCCAGGGGAAGTCCGATTAAAATGCGTTGGAATAGTCGAAAATATTTAGGTTTTATAATAGAAACCAATCCATAGCGAATGATAAAAAATATTCTTAGCATTTGATAATGAAAATACCCATAATTCTTTCGAATAACATAGAACATGGAAGTTTTGAGTTCAATTTTCGTTTTAATATCCCATGCGGTTTTTTCAACACTCTTACCTTGATAATGAAGATAGGAGGCTGAGGGAACAAAATAGGTCTTCTTCTTACTCTTTTTTAATCGATAGCAAATATCACTCTCTTCAAAATAAAGAAAAATATTAGTGTCAAATCCACCTACTGAATCAAAATCCTCAGCCCTGAAAAACATAAAGCTGCCATTTACATAGTCAACGGGGATTGGCTTTTTATACAATTTTCGCCTGTTAGGTTTAGTTCGCGGAAATACTAATTCCAATATCTTTTTACCAAAAACTTCACGGCCGAAGGAGGTAAAATGATCAAAACTAACTTCCTTTTTTTGGTGTTCATTATAAATTTGCCCTCCACATAAAGCTGCATCTTCAGTTTTTTCCATAAAATCAAAGCAGGTTTTTATGGGATCATTTAATAACAAAGTATCATTGTTTAAAAATAAGTAGTAATTGGCATTCGCAAATTGAACCCCATGCATGTTGCCTCCACCAAAACCGGTGTTTATTCTGCTTTTGTAGAGGGATATTTTTGAATTATTTAAATGGTTGATATAATTTTTTAAAGCCTTATAATCTTCTTTTTTTGAAGCATTATCTACAACAATGATTTCGTAAGTTATCTGGCTTGTGGTGTTTTCCAAAACACTTTGAATACACTTTTGGGTAAACTCCGAAGAATTAAAATTTATTATGATTACGGCTAAATCAAGTTTAGTACTTCTCATCCAATGAATTATCTTTTACAGCCCTTTTACAATACTTATTTAGAAAAATATGTAATTCTTCTTCAAAAAGAATAGGTTTAAAATAAGCATAGAGCGAACGTATTACCTTTTTGATTTTCTTTTTGTTCATATTTACGAATAACTCCGGATGATAGTCATTTAAATGGATAGCAATATTCTGCTCGGAAGAACTATCATGCCATGCCTCTTTAACAATAAAAGGACTGAAAATACAAAATGTGGGTATTCTGAGGGCTTTGGCCATGTTGGCTGCCCCTCCTTCATTGCCTATAAGGGCATCACACTGTGAAAGTATCAGAATATATTCTCTCAGGGAATTTGCGTAAAAATCAAAATTAATCAATGATTTAGAAACTGCATTGCACTGTTCATAAATGGCCCTGGCTTCATGAATTTGATTTGGCAAATAATTAAAAAGTACAATACCTTCAATGTTTGCGCAAATTTTGTCAACAACTTTGGCCATATATTCCGAAGGATAGGTTTTTAGGGCACTACTTCCTAAAATACTTATCATGATTAGTTTCTGTTCAGGAGTTCTTTCTAATTTGCTCACTTTTTGTTTAGCCCGAACAATTTCTTCCTTGCTGAGATATAATTTTGGTGATACAGAATAATCATGCAATTCAGTAACTATTGGATTTAGTAATTGCAATCTGATTTTATTGGCCAGTGAATTTTTACTTTGAGGTATGTCGCTTTCCACTAGGGTGTCAGTATATATCCAGGAAGTATACCACCTGTAATGGGCTATTTTGCGTTTAGCCCTTGCAAAAAATGAAGTAAGGTTACTCTCCAATTTTCCATAAGCATCTATAACAACATCGAAAGACCGGGCTCGAATAGATCTTAAAAACGAATAAAGGGCCATTTTGTCATCGCTATATTCTTGTTTAAAAACGATGATTTGATCTATGTGTGGATTGTTATATAGTACTTGCAGCGTATTTTCGTTAGCTATATAATACACCTTGCTTTCAGGGAAAAAGTGTTTTATGGCACGGCAAATAAGGGTGCTGGCCAATACATCTCCGATCATTTTCTGTTGAATAACGAGAAACTTCATTTTGTCCTCACCTTTCCCGGTATCCTGAGGTTTATGGGAATTAATTTGATGGGCTAATTCTATACAGACTGCGCTATATCGCAGTTGCTTGCACTTAATTCCATAATTGTACAAACGTTCTCCAAGTTCCTCGTATTTATTTTCATCACCTATTCCTTGGTATAAATTATTAACTTTTAGAAAGTCTGTTTTCCATCCCGAGGAATTCTTCCTGTTCCAACTGTATTCTTTGGAAGATGAAGTATTCAATGTGTTTCCAAAAATTCCTCCTGAAGTCTGCGTTTTGGGCTTATTTGTTTTTTCTATGCCTTGATCTTTAAGCCAGCTGATTTTGAAGCAATTTTGTTCTTCAATATCTTTTAGTGTTATGGTCTTAGCTATATTAAACGGCAGTATATATGAGACTGCGGAAATGAATGTCTCCGGTTCCTTATTTAAATAGTGGACTTGCACAAAATCCTCTCTGGGCAGGCAGTCACCTTCCGTTATTATGATATAGTCAGCATTGGATGCTAAAACGGCCTTATTTAATAGGCTGTTTTCCTGAAGGTTACCATCCTCCTGACAAATATGATTTATCGCAAACGAAACTCTGGGTTTTAGTCTACCAATCAATTCTTTTGCAGGGATTCCTGATCCGGCATCGGCAATGATTAAATCGAAATCCATGAAAGTTTGACAATTGAAACCCCAAAGGACCTTCTCCAACAATTTAGTTTGGTTGTTGGTACTGACTATTACACTTACCGAACTCATCTATAATTGATTGTTTTCGCTCTTAGTGCAAATGTAGTTTTTTGCATGCCATATCCAAGATGCTTTCTAAATTAATGCAATTGAAACTTAGTGAGAATGCTTTTAAAGGGTTATAACGCGAAAGTATTTTAAAACTTGAAAAAAGCTGCAAGGGTTTTTGGCTTATTG
The DNA here is from genome assembly GCF_947258925.1 of uncultured Eudoraea sp. Classification (GTDB taxonomy): domain Bacteria; phylum Bacteroidota; class Bacteroidia; order Flavobacteriales; family Flavobacteriaceae; genus Eudoraea. Next base: position 127,483 of record NZ_CAMYKG010000004.1, read on the forward strand.
TTTTCCGTGTCTTATTATTCCATCCCGGAATATGCTAGTATTAAAAGAAGCAGAAGAGAACAAATGTACTTAAGCCTTATCAGGCATGGCCAAATAATACTCAAGGTTATTCTGTAGCTCTAAACGCTTTAATTCTCTATAACGCTCAAGAACACCAAGTGAATCAAGATAACAGATAATTATTCCTTTTTTGCCATCTAAAATTCCAAAACGTAAAATATATCGATGAAAAAATTTCCACGCTGGTTTAAAAATCATATAGAAGTAATTAAATTTCTTTTCTTTGAAAAATGATTCTTTGGCCTTTAGACGCCCATAGCTTAATATTTTCTCTTTATATTCTTCGAAATTTTTGTAGCAGAAATGAATAAGTTTCTCCTTTAAAAAGCCAGAAGTCCCATCTACATTTAGAGTTTCATGAACTAATCTCTCTTCAGAAAATTTGGCTTTACTCTTTCTAAAAAGCCTGTAATTCTTATCTGTTTGCCAGCCACTAAATGATAAGGATTTATTCTGGAACATAAACTTTCTGTAAAACCAATAAGCTGAATGCTCAGGATTAGAGTTAACTGTTTTTAAAATTTCTTTTTTAAGGGTCTTGGAAACAACTTCATCTGCATCCAAAAAAAGAACCCAATCATTTGTTGCCTGGTTTAAAGCAAATGATTTTTGTAGGGTGAAGTTGTCAAACGGATGTTGAATTACCTTAACATTTTCCAGGTTTACCAAATATTCATATGTTCCATCTGTACTAAAAGAATCAACCACAATTATTTCATCTGCAAATCTTATGGATTCGATACAATTTTCTATGTATCCAATTTCGTTGAAAGTAATAATTAAAGCGGTAATTTTTGGTCTGGAACTCCTCATCTTAAAAATGATATGTAGGCATTATTTCTAAATAGTTAACAAAGTTATAACTATAAATGAGAGAAAATATTATCTATGAAGATAAATCTTAAATCATTAAACGGCTACATTATACTCCCTTAGAGCTTCATTAAGGGAAGTTTTTTTGTTAGTGCTTTCTTTTCGAACACCAATAATTAAGGCACAGGATACCTGAAATTCTCCGGCAGGAAATTTCTTAGTATAACTACCAGGAATTACTACGGATCTGGCCGGCACCAATCCTTTTCTTTCTATAGGGGCAGTTCCTGTTACATCTATAATTTTTGTTGAAGCGGTTAGAACAACATTTGCTCCTAAAACAGCCTCCTTTTCAACTCTTACCCCTTCCACTACTATACTTCGGCTACCAATAAAGGCATTATCCTCAATTATGACAGGAGCCGCCTGTAACGGTTCTAAAACCCCTCCGATGCCAACGCCACCACTTAAATGAACATTTTTTCCAATTTGTGCGCAGCTACCTACAGTGGCCCAGGTATCAACCATCGTTCCTTCATCAACATAGGCTCCGATATTAACATAACTTGGCATGAGTATGGTTCCTTTTGAAATGTATGCTCCATGTCTTGCCACAGCATGTGGAACAACCCTAATTCCTTTTTCTTCATAACCTCTTTTAAGAGGAATCTTGTCGTGATATTCAAATATCCCCGCTTCCAAAGTCTCCATCTTTTGAATGGGGAAGTAGAGTACAACTGCCTTTTTCACCCATTCATTAATCTTCCAATCTCTGCCTATTGGTTCCGCGCATCTCAATGTTCCATCATCAATTAATTGAATAACTTCCCGTATTGCTTCTTGTGTTTTAGGTTCTTTTAATAATTCCCGATTTTCCCAGGCATTTTCGATAGTAGAGCGGAGTGTATTCATATTTCATAATAATTTGCGCAAATATAGCAGGTAACGGTTAATAAATCTTTAATTTTTACAGGCATAACAATATATGCCCTATTTTTGCAAAAAAATTGATTTGGCTAGAATTATTGCACTGGATTATGGTAAAGAGCGAACGGGAATAGCGATAACAGACGAGTTGCAGCTCATTGCCTCTGGATTGACTACCGTTAAAACCAAGGACCTACTACCTTATCTAAAGGAATATGTCGCTAATGAGAAAGTTTCCTGCATGGTTGTGGGGGAACCCAAACAATTAAACAATATTCCCTCAGAATCAGAAGTGCTAATTCAAGTTTTTTTGGACAAACTTAAAGCATCCTTCCCATCAATTCATATTGAGCGACAGGATGAGCGATTTACTTCAAAAGTAGCTTTTCAAACAATGATCGAGACTGGAGTAAAGAAAAAGAGACGTCAGAAAAAAGAATTGATAGATGAAATAAGTGCCACCCTAATTTTACAATCATATTTAAACAGAATTAAATAGAATGACCTTATCTATAGTAGCATACGGGGACCCGGTTTTAAGAAAAAAAGGGAAACCAATAGACAAAGACTTCCCCCAATTAAAGGAATTAATTGCCAACATGTGGGAAACCATGTATAACGCAAACGGTGTTGGATTGGCCGCACCGCAGATTGGACTTCCTATTAGACTTTTTATTGTGGATACAGCTCCTTTTGCCGACGACGAAGAATTGACTGAAGAAGAACAGGAGAAACTAAAAAACTTTAAAAAAGTATTTATTAATCCTGTAATTGAGGAAGAAACAGGAACAAACTGGGCCTTTAATGAAGGTTGTCTCAGTATACCTGATATTCGAGAGGATGTTAGCCGCAAAGATACGATTGAAATCAGCTATTTGGATGAAAACTTCAATGCAAACAAAGCATCTTATGATGGACTTCTGGCAAGAGTAATACAGCATGAGTATGACCATATTGAAGGAATACTATTTACGGACAAACTCTCCAGCTTGAAAAAAAGGTTGCTTAAGGGGAAGCTAACCAATATTTCAAAAGGTAAAATCAATGTGGATTATAAAATGCGATTTCCGGACTTAAGAAAAGCGCGTTAAAAAGGCAAAATATATTTATAAAGTGATCATTTTATTTTATTAAGAAATTTATGAATTTAGATAAAATACTATCAATTGGCGGTAAACCCGGCCTTTACAAAATGCTTACCCAAACCAGGACAGGTCTTGTTGCTGAATCGTTGTTGGATAATAAAAAAGTAACGGTGAGTATGAGCAGCAATGTAAGTGTACTATCCGAAATTGCTATTTATACCTTGGAGGAGGAACTTCCTCTCAGAGAAGTATTTCATAAAATACAAATCAAGGAAGATGGAGGTAAAACCTCTGTTAAGCATAAAGATGACAAATTAGTTCTTGAGGAGTATTTTTTTGAAGTATTGCCTAATTATGATGAAGACCGGGTATATGTAAGTGATATCAAAAAAATTATACAGTGGTATAACATTTTGATAGATCATGGAATCACAGATTTTACTTTACCAGAAGAAGATTCGGATAAAAAAGTGAAAGAAGAAAAGGAAGAATAGATTTTTACAACTAATCTTTCTTGATGGATTTATATGTAAACTTACTTTCCTTCCAATCAATTAAGTTGGATCTATAAAACTTCACGTCCATTCTGTCCATATAGGGCGCCTGGTTTGCAAGGCGAACTTTGAAGTTGTCCCAATTTCTATTTTCTTCAGTACTCCAGCTTAATTCGGAATAACCTATTACTCTCGGAAATGCCAAATATTCCAATTCATCAATATTGCTAATTGTTTCTGACCAAAGGGGTGCTTCCACACCTAGAATATTCTCATTTGGAATACCTGCATAACCTTCGGGAGTCCATATATATGCCGTATCTACAGGAATATATGCCGCCCAATGGAGGCCGTATTTGGAAAGAGTGTCGTATTGCATATCTAAATATGCCTTGGAGGCAGGTGAAAGAATAACTTTCATGCCTTTTTCAACCGCTGCTTTGGCATTTTCTGTACTGGCCCAAAATTGAGCTATGGAAGTACTATCTATATCTGCGGTTGCAACTTCATCCCACCCAATCATTTGTTTTCCATATTTCTGAACGATCTTTTCTACTCTATTGACAAAAAATTTATAATCATTCTTTTTGGTTACATGGCTTTCATCTCCACCAATATGGAAATAAGGGCCAGGTGTTATCGCGGAGACCTCCCGAACCACATCATCAATAAAAGCATAGACCGTATCCTTCCTCGCATCGAAAGTGCTAAATCCTACGGAGGTTCCCTCATACAATTTGGGAGTTTTACCATTTCCATTTAGGATGGGATAGGAAACTGAAGCTGCGTTCGTATGTCCCGGCATATCAATTTCCGGGACTATCATCATATATCTTTGTTGTGCATAGGAAACAATGTCTTTATAATCCTCCTGTGTATAGAAACCGCCAGCTTCCCCTCCAACTTCTGTGCTGCCTCCAACTTCTGTCAGCTTTGGCCATGAATTGATTTCTATCCGCCAGCCCTGGTCGTCTGTCAGATGCAGATGTAGTACATTTATTTTATAATAAGCGAGGATATCAATATATTTTTTAACATCTTCAACACTGAAAAAATGCCGGGCAACATCTAACATAGAACCCCGGTATTCAAAATTAGGTTTATCTGAAATTTTACCGCTTGGTATGGGCCATAGGGGTAATTCTGCCAGGGAATCGTTACTGGTTTCCGGAATGAGCTGTCTAATGGTCTGTACACCACGAAATGCTCCTTCGGCAGTTTTGGAATTTAGTATGATAGAGTCTTTGGAAATATATAATTCATAGGCCTCTCGTCCCCCTAGTGCATCGCTATCCGATTGATTAATATAGATCATTCGGTTTACCTTTCCTGCATCTGTTTGATTTACTGCCAGCCTTAAATTTGTTTTTGATTTTATCTTTTCGGCCAGAAATAAACCTACCTCTTCAAAACTTTTGTCGGATTGTGATGTGAAGATTGCTGTAGTATGATCTAAGCCAAAGGCACTATGAGTAGGAACTATCTTAAGGGGTTTTGGAATGAGATTTTCGGTACTTAGGTCCGTTGGCGGAAAGTTTATTTCTTTCATTTTTTTATCCTGACACTGTATAAATAATACAATAACTGAAAGGAGAACCAGAGATTTTAAAAGTGTTGATTTTATCATTATTTCAATTTTTATTGAACAAATTTCTTAATTACCCGATACCATAACTCGTAGCCTTTTGAGTTAAGATGAAGGCCGTCCTCGATAAAAATATCCTGCTTCAATTTCTTTCCTTCCAGCATGATATCCCATATATAGGCGTAATCGAGATTGGTTTCATTGTCACATAACTTTTTAAACTTTCGATTGAGTCTTTTATACTTACCTTTTAAATTCCAGCGGGCTAAGCTGGGTTTAGCAGAAATAATCACAATCTGCGTGCTAGGTTTGGTTTTCCTGATTTTGGATATTATCTGTTTCGTCACAGAAATGATTTCCTTGGGCTTTTTCTTGTCATTAATGTCATTATCGCCCTCATAGATAAAAACTTTATAAGGATTGTATTGTGTGATCAATTCATTGGTATAAGCTAATAAATCAGAGGCTTGTGAACCTCCAAATCCGGAATTAATTATCTGTTGATCGGGGAAAAGTTCCTCGAGATTGTTCCAAAACCTAATGCTTGAGCTGCCTGTAAAAACCACAGTCTCCTTGTTGCTATCCCAGATCGTATCATACTTCTTCTGAATACCCAGCACCTCTTCATGAAAGCGGGAGGGATCCTGTGAAATCGCAGTCAGATTTGTTAACAAAAAGAATACAATAAAATGAAATCGCATAGTTTAAAAGAAAGCAAGATACTTTTAATTGGATAAATGTTCAACAATTTTTAGATAATAGGAATGGGCCCTTTCCTCAGAAAAGTGATCCAAAACAAATACATAAAATGAAAAAAGCATTAAGGCAATACCAATTGCCCGGACAGCAGGCGCATGTGATAAAACTAAACATAGCATTCCTAAAATCATAACTCCAAAAACTATTTTTTGGGTTATTGGGTACCACTTTATAAAATCTTCAGTACGTTTTTTTTCCTGCTTCATAAATTTTTGTTGATTTTCTTTAAATTGTATTTCGTACTGAGGGATTCGTTTTTGATTAGTATTTATTAGATAGATTCCAATGCTAATGGTTAGTATAGCGACTATAAGTAGCGGTACAAACATGGCCCGAGCTCCTGGGGTACTACCCCATTTAAAATAGGCGAGGCTTATTAATAGTATACAACTCCCAAATAATAGGCTCATCTTGCCTTCAAAAACTTCACCTTTACACCAGTTTAATGAATCATTAATCAATTCCATTTTTATCTACCATTAGTTAAGCTTATTCCATATTTTGGGAAATTGTTAGTCCTTCGGCTACTGCCCAATCGTAAAATCTCGAGATCCAATTGTCTGAAGGTAATTGTTGCTTTTTCATACCAAAACCATGCCCTCCTTTGGCATACATATGCAGGCCTACGGTCTTCCCGGAATTTAAATAAGAAGAATAAAGTTCAATACTTCCGCCTGCCAAACCCAATGGATCATCAGTAGCGCAGATAATCAACATGGGTGGAGCATCATCAGGGCACTCTGAAACAGGCATTGCGGTAGTCCAGGGATATACAGGAACCAGGAAATCCGGTCTGTTTTCTGCCGAATAATTATAGCTTACCCCCATAGTTACAGCCCCTCCTGCTGAAAACCCCATAAACCCGATTTTTTTTGGATCAACACCCAGGGATTCGGCATTCTTTCTAACATAAGAAACCGCTGTCAATCCGTCCTCAACGGACAAAGGCAATACCGGAGCTACATTTTCAATAATTCTTTCCCCTACCTGCATCACTTCCTTTACACCGTCTTCTCCCGTGGGAACTAATCTATATTTTAAAACAAAAGCCGTTATTCCTTTTTGGTTTAACCATTCAGCCACTTCATTACCTTCACTATTAATACTTAAGGCGTATAGCCCACCTCCAGGAGCAATAATAACCGATGTCCCATTGGCTATAGCTGCTTCAGGTCTAAATACCTGCATGCTTGGTTTGGAAACATTGGTTACAACCTGGGTCTTCCAGATATCTGAAAAATATTCCTTTTCAGCACCTATCCACTCAACTGATACATTTGGTTCGTAAGGTAGCTCAATAATTTCCTGTGAATAGAAAATTCCAATTTGTAAAATGCATAGTGCGGTGATAAAAGATTTCATAAATGGAGTAAATAGAGTTAGTTGTCTTTTTTTAGTTTTTATCTACCAAGGCCTGATAAACAAATTGCCTCAACTTGATGCTGTAGTAATTGCTGTATGGTTGAACCTGTGTTAGTAAGATAGCAACAAGATCTTCTTTGGGGTCAATAAAAAAGTAGGTACAATAGGCTCCGCTCCAATAATATTGACCTTCTGAACCAAGAACTTTACTTTTGGCCACATCTGTTGTTATACCAAAACCAAGACCAAATCCCTGTCCGGGTGAACTTTCATCAAATAATTTACCGACTTGATTCATTGTCATTAATTCTATGGTCTTGGGGCTTAAAAAACGTTTACCGTTAGCGCTGCCACCATTGAGAATCATTTGACAAAATTTCATATAGTCATCTACCGTCGAAAAAAGGCCATGAGTTCCCCCATAGACCATATTCCCCTTAGTGGGGAGTTGTTTTTCGGAATTCACCAATTTGCCTTCCTCGTCGATGTTATGCACGGGAACCCATCTGTCCTGATCATTTGTAGGGATATTATAGCCTGTATCGTTCATTTCTAACGGATCAAATAGTCTTATTTGCAAAAACTCAGAAGTAGTTATTCCTGAAAAATGTTCAATTAAAAGAGCCAGAACATCAGGGGAAGCACTATAATACCATTGCTCTCCGGGTTGTCCTATGAGGGGTAAACTAACCAGGGTATTAACTCTACTTTCAAGAGATGCCTGAGGTTCAAAATACAAGGCCTGTGCAATTTCATTGTCCAGAGTAGTACCCCCAAGGCCATGCGAAAAACCAGCCGTATGGGTCAGAAGTTGATGTATTGTGATTTCAGACTTTAAGGGTTCCGTAGGACCATCTTTACCTTCATTAACATCGGTAGATACCCGAATATCTTTAAATTTTGGTAGATATTTTGAAACAGGATCAGTTAGTAAGAAATGACCTTCTTCATATAACATTAAAAATGCAGCGGAGACAATTGGTTTGGTCATGGACATAATATGAAATATGTCATCGGTTTGCATTGATTTTTTTGCCTCTAAACTACTATACCCCAAAGCCGCTTTATGCACTACTTGTCCGTTCCGATAAATAAAAGAAACAGCCCCCGGTAACCGACCTTCATTTATTTCTCTGTTCAAAAAATCAACATACCTGTTAAGGCGTATTTCTGAGAATCCGGCAGTGACATCTTTGGAATTATGTGATGTCTGGCCATAAGCGGTTACATTGAAAATACATAAGAGCAGAATTGCAAGTAAGCGATGCCAGTAGTTTTTCATCATTATTGTTTTAAAGGTCATTAAATATAAAAGTTTAAGTTGGTAAACTGAAGTTTTATCTGGTTTTGTCTGTGTCGTTAGGGGGATTATTTCAATTCTATACATAATTTTATCAGATATAGCATGGTATATTTATTTAATAAGCTCAATCACCAATTATTTGCATTGCAGTTTCATAATTACCGCTATTTTAAAAATGATTCGTGTACATCACACTTTTTTGAGCGCGATTTTTGGGTGACTAAAAATATTTTTATATCATTATTACCTGTATTAATAGATGTAATTATGTTTAAGAGAGTGACATTTATAGGCTGCTTAGGAATACTCCTGTTTCTTAATGCCTGCAAAACAAATGAAAGTAACGGAGAAGCTATTTTTGTTGAAGATTCGGACTCCTGGTTTCAGGAGGGAAGTGCTTCCTGGAAGTATGACGGGGATCAGCTGGTGGGTACCTCATTAGGTGGTTCGGGCTTTGTAATGACAACCAAGGAATATAAGAATTTTATAATTACACTGGAGTTTTATCCGGATGCAGGAATTAACTCGGGAATTTTTGTTAGGTGTAAGGGGAAGTCAATTTCAAACAGGGATTGTTATGAGATGAATATTTGGGATAATCATCCAGATCAGGAATCAAGAACCGGGTCTATTGTCACACGTAGCAAACCCCTGATACAAGTAGAAACCATTGGGAAGTGGAACACTTATAAAATCAGTTGCGAAAACAACCATATTCGCACCTGGATCAATGGCCAATTAACCGCCGATATTATCGACGATGATTTGACAGAGGGTTATATTGCACTACAGGCATCTGAACCGGGGAGAATAAGGTTTCGAAATGTTAGAATTCAGAACCTTTAAGATATATGTTAAACTTAACGACGAATGCAGGGTCTTAAAAACAGATAGAATTTTTCAGCGAATAAGTATTATCATCAGTAGAGCGTATAAAATTGATTTATTCGTCCTGTGAAGCTTCGGCCCCCTCACTTTCTGCCTCTTTTTCTTCCTTAATAAGATTATGTTGCATTATGTTCAGATTTTTCAACTTTGCTTTCCATGTCGCTAAGGTATCTTTCTGACGATCAATGTTCTTTATAACCTCTTTCACAAGCGGATTGTCTCCCGAAGTATCTGAGAAGAAGAGTAAATTGTTTTCTAATTGGCGAATTTCATTTAAACTTTCATCAATCTTTCTTCGAATGAATGTTCGCTCATTGATGAGTGCTCTTTCATTGTCAGCATTAGCAAGTTTTTTAAGTTTATCACCATATTTCATTAACTCTGACTCCTGCTTGCTGACCCCCAATTTTTTGAAAATAGCATCCAGGATAGTATTAAACTTGGCATTTATATTTTTCTTATTATAAGGTACTCTGCCATAGGATTTCCATTCTTCAATCAAAGACTTTATTGAGGCCAGATCCTTTTTATTATCACCAGTTAATTCAAATGCTTTTAGTTTTTCCAGACATGCAGATTTCTTATCATAGTTTGCAGATTCTTCTTTATAAGCTTTGTTCTTAATTGCATGCAGCCTGTCAAAATAATGATTGCAGGCGTTTTTGAAATCATTCCATATTTTATCAGAATACTTACGTGGAACATGACCAATGGTTTTCCATTCCCGCTGAATTCTTTTCATTTCGGAAGTGGTCTTATCCCAGTCTTCACTGTCTTTCAAAGAGAGGGCCAGATTCAGAAGTTCCCTTTTCTTCTCCAGATTATCATGCTGATCCTTTTTGAGTTTTTTATAATAAGCGTTCTTATTTCTGTTAAAAGCCCGAACTGCTTCTTTAAATTCTGCCCAGGTTTGTTCGTTTACATTTTGGGGTACTTTTCCCGCTTTAAAGAACGCCTCACGCTGTTCCTCTATCTTTCTTATCTGTTGTTGAAGGTCCTTATGATTATTTGAAATATGTGAACCTATTTCAATAATCTTTTGAATGATGACTTTTTTCTTTTCCAGGTTTTTCTCATACACTTTGTCAAGATCCTTATAATAATCTTGTCTTCTTTGGTGCATGACCTTAGTGGCATTGCTAAATCTCTCCCAGATTTCTTCCCTATGTTCTTTACCAACAGGACCTATATCCTCTTTCCAAACTTTATGAAGTGTTTGTAACTCCCTAAACGCTTTATTTAGGTCTTCTTCTTCAGCCAAGGCTTCGGCACGTTCAGCAAGTTTGACCTTTTCCTCAAGATTATGTTTAAAATCCAGATCCCTTAGTTCCCTGTTGAGATGCAGGAAATCGTAAAAAATCTCAATATGGTGATGGTAAGTTCTCCAAACGTCATTATAGTTATTTCTGGGAATTGGGCCTGCATTGCGCCATCTCTGTTGTAAATCTTTAAAATTTTTATATGTAGTGTTGATGTCTTCTTCAACATTTACCAAACCTTTGAGCTCTTCAATAATTTCCAGTCTGTTTGCAAGGTTTTGGTGGAGGTTTTGCTCAAGGTTTTTATAATATGCATTTCTTTTTTCACGGTATTCAGCATAAACTTCATTGAATTGCCGCTTGGTAACCGAATTATATTTGAAGTCAATTTCGTTACCACCTTTACTCACGAAATCTTCCTTTTTATGATCTAAGAATTCTACAAACTTTAAGTCAAATTCATGTTTTATTGCATCAACATGTTTTTTGATGGCCTGAACTTTCTCATTTTTAACTAATTTTTGTAGTTCCCCAACAAGATTTTCAAGCGACATGGAGTGGTAGTCAAGGATAGGGATGAAATGCCGATGATGATTGTCTTTGTCTTCTGCATCTTCAGCGTTCGATTTATCTATTTCTTCATGAACATCCTCTTTAACGACTTCCTCATTTTTGGGCGCGCTGACATCCTCGGGATTATTCTTTATTTCAGTGCTTTTCTCTGCTCCTTTTTTGGATTCAGTAGTTTCTGAATTTTCTTCTCCCTCTACAGTATCCTGTAGTTTATGATCTTTATTTTCCAACATTTTATTTAATGTTTCAAGAGATCTGCCCGACCCTTTATGGCACGGAGCTAGCAATATCTATAATAGCAAAGGTAATCAAACTAGTTTTATGCGTCAATTATTACCTTAATGATTATATGGTAAACGTACATGGAAATCCCGGATTTTCGAATTCTATGAATTCCATATTTCCCATGCTTTTTCCGCTTGGAACTCCAGCATTTTTAATCCATTGCAAATAGTAGTCCCTTTATTTTCACCGGCTGATAAAAATGCAGTTTTTTCCGGGTTGTAGATAAGATCAAAAAGCAAATGATCCGGAGAAAGATATTCATATGGAATATTAGGTTTAGCATCAGTATCGGGAAAAGTTCCCAAAGGGGTACAATTGACTATAACAGTATGGGAACCAATAATTTTCTTATTTAAATCTGAATAGCTGATTTGATTACCAATCGGTTTTCGAGAAACTTTTTTAAAGGATATACCAAGTTCTTTTAATACATGGGTGATAGCTTTCGAGGCTCCACCGGTACCGAGTATTAAGGCGTTTTTATGATATTCTTTTAAAAAGGGATGGATAGATTTCTTAAAACCGTAAGCATCTGTATTGAATCCCTGGAGCCCATCTTTTGCAAATTTAATAGTGTTTACTGCTCCAATGCTTGCTGCTTTTTTGTCTAAACTATCTAAATAGGGAATTATGGCTTCCTTGTACGGGATAGTGACGTTAAGACCTTTTAATTCTCTATTCCGGCGGAGTAGTTCGGGAAATTCTTCAATACTTCTTAGATCAAAATTTTCATAACTATGGTTCATCAAATTCAGGGTGGCGAATTTGTGGGTAAAATGAGCTTTAGAAAAGGAGTAAGAAATGTTCTTACCGATTAATCCAAAACAGCTATCTTTTTGATCTGCTTTTGCCATATCTTTCTAATCCAACTAGTAGTCCAATCCCTAAAAAAATGAACATTACTGCCCACCACGTTTCTTCAGCGCTAAAATCAGGAATGTACCTTTCATAGTTCATTATTATTTGATCTCCATTTGAATCTAGAGCTATCTTACCTTCTTCATCTTTGACATAAATAGCATTTTTCCACGGCCAGACTACCCCAAGAGAACCGGTTATAAATCCTATTATCACTGCCGAGGTAATATATTTATAGTGTTTTAACACATAACCCAGGAGATGAGATAGAGTAACTAATCCAGTCGCAGATCCGGCGGTGAATACGGCAAGAATTTTTAAGGTTCTTAGTCGAATTTGATTTTCTAAAAAGCTAAAATCGCCTCTTATTATTTCTGCCATAGTATCATATAATGAATTAACAGAATCTACAAGGAGTAGGACATAGTTCCCCAAAAGGATGAGAATAAAAGATCCGGATAAACCTGGTAAGGTCATCCCGGAAACGCTGATAATACCGCAGAGAAAGATAAATACCAAATTATCATTTTCCCTGGCCGGATTTAAAAAACTGATGGATATACCAACTATTAAGCCAATAAGACCAGCGGTGATAGTACCTCTATTCCAATGTTTAAAATCACTTGCTATGTAATATATGGAACCGATAATCATTCCAAAGAAAGTAGCCCAAACATATAGCTCGTTTTTATCCAGAAAATAATCCAGGATTTTAGAAACACTAAAATAACTCACCAACATCCCAAAAATGAGCAATGATAAGAATTGTCCGTTTACATAGCGGTAAAAACTCCCAAACCTCCCATTAAGTAGTAATTTAAATGCTTTTAGGTTAATTTTTCGCAAGGAATAAATAAACTCTTCATAAAAACCAGCGACAAATGCAACAATCCCACCTGAAACCCCGGGCACTTTGTTTGCTGCGCCCATGCCTAATCCTTTTATCACCAGGAATGTTTTGTCAAAAAAAGTTCTAGACCTGGGCATGAGCTTTAGTTTTTACTTTTTGTAGCAAATCTTTCAAGTATAAAAATAACACAAAACCCAAGTAGTGCTAAAAGAATGGCGTAGGTTAATTGGTTGTCGCCCTCAAATTGAAAAGGTGATACATTTACTTCATTCACCGGAATAATTTTGTTTCCATATGTTTTGGTTTCCAAAACTCTTTTCCATGGCCAAATTTTGTTCAGTGAACCCAAAATGAAACCTGTTAATAATGCCAATGTGCTGTTTTTATAATTTGCGAACATCCACTTTAATAGCCTTGCGAAGCTTAAGAGGCCAAATACTGCCCCTAAAGCCACCGTTGCAATAGTATATAAATCTCTTTCATGTACGGCATCCAAAATGGTCTTATATGAACCCAGCAGTACCAATATAAATGCACCGGAAATTCCTGGCAATATCATTGCACATACTGCAAGAGCACCAGATAAAAATAAAAAGGGTGTACTCGCTGTATTTTCAGCTGGCGGAAGAGTGGTAATATAATAGGCTACCAATGCCCCTAAAACAAATGCTATAATTGTTCCTAAATTCCATTTTTTAATCGCTTTCGCTACAAAAATTACACTTGCAAGCACCAGTCCGAAAAAGAAAGACCATAATAAGATAGGCTGGTTGACCATTAACCAACTAATCAATTTGGCCAGCGAAAAGACACTGATGAAAATACCCAGGAAAACGGATAGAAGAAAATTTCCATTCAGGGTTTTCCAGAAAGTATTAAAGCCTTTTCTTCTTAGGACTTTGATCAGAGAAAGATCTATGTTGTTAATGGACGTTATTAGCTCTTCATAAATCCCTGAAATAAATGCGATGGTTCCCCCCGATACACCCGGGACAACATCTGCGGCACCCATGGCCACACCTTTTAGAGTAATGATTAAATAGCTTGCTAAGTTGCGCTGACTCATTCAGAAAAATAAAAAAACAAAAATAGTTCTTTTATTCGGAAGCTTTTTTAATATCGCTAATTATGTTTTGAGTCCAAATAGAGTTAAAATATTCAGGATATGAATTTTCAAAAACTGAGAGTTTAGAGATATCCAATTTTAATGCGTTGATAAACCTGAATCTGGCCTGTTCTGAATCACTGAGCATTAGATATAAGCCGGTCATTCTAAATTCAATTTCCGCCTTTTCTGGATAAAATTCGAGCCCCTGGATTAGAATCTGAATAGCTGAATGAATATCATTGTTCTTTTTAACTACTTCTGCCCAGTTCAACCAGGTATCTAGCTCATAATTACCTAGATCTACAGCTTGTTTATAAGAAAAATCAGCCTCATCCAAATTCTGCAGTGCATAGTGGATTTTGGCACATTTTTTCCAATATAAGGCATTTTCCCCATCAATATTGATCGCCTTATTTACATAATACAAGGCTCTTTCATAATTATTTTTACGGAAGTAAAAATCTGTTATCGCCAACCAGCCTTTGTCCAGCAACGGATCCTCGTGTACCGTTTGATAGAAATAGAATTTTGCAAGTTCGTCATTATTTAATTTTTCATGACACTTTCCAATTCTTAAATAGGCATGGGAGGTTGGGTCTTCTATTTTAATTGTGGTTTCGTAATTTTCAATTGCTTCATTATGTTTTCCCATTTTTTCAAGGACCTTCCCTTTTTCAAAATAGGCACCCATAAAGGAATCATCTGCAATAATGGCAAAATCAAATGCCGCTAAAGCTTCAGGAAGCATTTCTTTGATATAATATTGTTTTCCCAACTGGTGCCAGGCTACCTGGCAGTATGGATTTCGTTCTAAAAACTCATTTAAAAATGAAATTGCACCATCATAATCCTCCATGAATTCAAAACAATAGACCACGTTGTAAAGGGAGGAATAATCATGCTGATCAAAAGAAACACATTTTATAAAATTGTCCTTTGCCATCTCAAAATTATCCATAAAAAGGTATTCCATTCCCAATAAGGAGTAAATATCAAAATTTTCCTGGGACAGATCCAGGGCCTTATTTAACATATCTATCGCTGCTTCATGATTGTCTTTTTTTGAATAGATATTTGCTCGCTGAATGTATATTTCCTCATTTGTACTATCCATCAATTGCAGTTCATCCAAAAGCTTTTCAGCGATTTCCAGATTATTTTCAAACACAAGTACTTCAATATCCAAAAGCCTCAGATTCATACCTCCGGGATGTTGTTTAAGACCAATCTTAATGGCTTTTTTGGCTAAGGAGATTTTACCGTTGTTGAGGTAATGATGAATTATGTCCTCGAAATCTTCAGCGTCAAAGAAATAGACGTCATCCGTTTTCAGCATAGACTCAAATTTCGCAATAGGTTGATTTTGACTTTCGTTAGGATCTAACGCCATAGAAACGTGCTTGGTTAAACTATGGATTTAAAAATAGTCTTTTTGGGACTACATTTAATTCCACTTCAGGGCTATATTATTAACAAAATAGTTAACAAAATATTGCTATAGCCCGTTCAAAGTTTGGATTATTATATCGCAACCCTGTTCAATTTCCTCGGGGTTTATGGTTAGTGGAGGCGTTATTCTAACACCTTTTGGTTCAAAAAGTAACCAAAAAAGGATTAAATTCTTTTTGGAACAGGCAAGAATAAGTTTGTTTGCAATATCCTCATTTTTCATGATAAGACATAGCATTAGTCCTTTACCTCGAATCTCCTTTATATAGGGGTGTTTTAGCCTTGTTCTGAATTGTTTTTCCTTTTCAAGAGTATCAGGAATAAGATTCCCATTTGTTAATTCCTTAAAAGTTGCCAGGGCAGCTGCAGCTATCACAGGATTACCTCCGAAAGTGGTTATATGCCCTAATTTGGGTGATATGCTTAAAGAATTCATGA
Organism: uncultured Eudoraea sp.; assembly: GCF_947258925.1. Classification (GTDB taxonomy): domain Bacteria; phylum Bacteroidota; class Bacteroidia; order Flavobacteriales; family Flavobacteriaceae; genus Eudoraea. The sequence continues at coordinate 143,579 of NZ_CAMYKG010000004.1, forward strand.
TTTTCTCTGAAGCAGTAAAACCCCCAATAGGCAAGCCGGAGGCCATACCTTTGCCCATAACCAATATATCGGGTACACAATTGTAGTGTTCAAAAGCGAATAATTTCCCGGTACGTCCAAATCCAGGTTGAATTTCATCAAGGATTAAAAGGGCACCTACTTTTTCGCAGCGATCCTTCACTTTCCTGAGATACCCATTTTTTGGAATGATAAATCCTGCACCACCCTGGATTGTTTCCAGAATAACTGCTGCTGTGTCTTCATCAATTTTATTAATTTCTTTATCAGAATTAAACTCCAAAAAAAAGATATCAGGGATTAATGGCCGGAAAGGAGCTTTGCGCTCTTCAAAATTCATTAAGCTAAGGCTACCCAGGGTGTTTCCGTGATAAGCATTTTTTGCCGCTATAAGTTTTGAACGCCCTGTAAAACGTCTGGCCAATTTTATTGCCCCTTCCATGGCTTCCGTTCCTGAATTTACCAGATAGGTGGTTTCTAATTTATCCGGTAATTGGGAGGCTAACATTTTGGTTAATTCTAATGCAGGCCGTTGTATGAATTCCCCATAAACCATCACATGCATGTATTTCCTGCTTTGTTCAATTATTGCATCTACCACTTTTGGATGACAATGTCCTAAACAACAAACAGATACCCCGGCAACAAAATCCAAATGGGCATTTCCCTTCATGTCATAAATAAAACTCCCCTGGGCATGGGAGACTTCCATGGCAAGAGGATAAGGGGTTGTCTGCGCCTGATATCTTAAAAAATCTTCTTGCATAGCCACTATTCTACCTTTTTGAGTGGTTGTTTTTTTCGTATGAAGGCTTTATCCGGATTTGTATATAGGGCTGATTCATCTTCATTCTTGTCATTTTCAGGTTGTTCTTCGTCCATATCAATAGGATTATCCACGCCCCTAATTTTTACCAATTCGATATTGTTGTCATCTTCATCAAAAATATCTTCCTTGCTTCTAATCCGTTCATCTCCGCGCCATACAAATCCCTTTAGTTTTCTACTATTTAGCGGAAGATCTTTATCAGGGAATATATCTCCATCCGGATTGGTGAAAAAGGTAATATCCTCAATGTCGTTTTCCGCCAATGTTAACCTTATGGCACTGCAAATTGTTTTATTAATCCCAATAAGTTTATTATCATCATTATACATGTAATAAATTACTTCTGTATTCTTCACCAAATCAACAATTTTCAGTGAATTATCAATAAACTTACCAAACAGGTCTTTGCCTTTGGCCTGGTTATAGCCCTCCATGCTAATACTGTCGAGAGAGATTATAAAGGCGTTGTTAATTACTTTTAATGAATCCAGTTTTTCAGTTTCCATATCAGAAATCAAATGAATACTATCTCCGGTCATTTGGTTTTCAACATTCCACAATACCGGATCTTTAATCAACTGGGTTATTCCTGTAGTTTGATCAAAGTGAATGGAATCGCATTTACCGCTTAGATCAGGCTTAAAAAACTTGGCATTTCTAAAAGCTCTTAAAATTCGATTATCCGGCTTACCGGTAAGGAGTAAAGTATCCCCGTGCATATAAAGGGAATCCTGTTCAACAAGACTTATAGATACGGCACGTTTAGTAGCAAATACGGAATCCTTTGCCTTATATACTTCTGCATAATGAGCTCTGATTACCCCATTATTTATGGTATCCGTTACTTTAATATTGTTAGTGGCGGATGCAAATTCCGTTGCTTTGTCAAAGTATACACTATCTCCTTCAATAATGCGGTTATTATAATCAATTCTTGTATTTTTTATGCCATAACCACTTTCTATCTTGGTGTCATAAAAACCACGTTCACAGTAAATTTTATAGCTCTCACCTATTATGGTCGAAGGGCCATACATATAGGCGTTCTTCGTATTCTGATAATAATCAAGTTGTTTGGAATCGATGGTGTATTCCGGATTCAGGATATGGACATTTTCTATAAACTGAAATTTTTCAGGCACCATGAAGTATCTTCCTATTTCACTGGTAAGTGTATTGGCAGAATCAATTATCGTACCCGAACTGGTATAATAAGACTCTTGCTTTTCACGGTCAAAGTACAATGTATCTGTCCGTAGGGTCATCCCCGTTCCGGTACCGGAGCCAGTATTTTTTAAGACTACTTTTTCCCAGGCCTTAGCGAGCCTTGTATTACCGTCATAATTAATTTTACCACCAGTCATTTGTATGGAATCACCTTGTTTTAATCTGATATTTCCTATGGCCTTTAATCTATTTTCTTTCTGGTAGAATATGGCGATATCACACCATAGATCGGCCCCCTGGTGTTCAAATTGTACCTGCCTGTTATCTTTACTGAAGATGGAGGCACCTGGAAATTGTGCTTCATCTTTGGTAAAATTTGCTCCGTAAACAATATTAATTTGCTTGGCTTCTTCTTTTTTCGGTTCCTGGGCCGAACCAGCCAAGAGAGAAAAAAGTAATATATTAATTATAATTAATCTGTTCAAGACTCATATTTTTCTTCAAAAATAGGATAAATAAAAAGAGAAGCATAAGTATTGGCATGGATTTAGGAATTCACAGAGGTGAGCTTCCAATTACAACTTCCAGGTCTGTATTTACTTCCTGTAAGGCCTTGGCATTGTCTAAAGTTACTCTGGAATCCCATAGGTACACCGTCTTTAACTGCTTCATATTATTTAGGTAAGATAGGCAGGAATCTGTTACTTGGGTTCGATAAAGATTTAAGGATTCCAGATGTTCCAACTCACTGTGAAATTCTATGGCAGGATCTGATACATTTGCTTTTTGTAGTTCTAGTCTGGTTAAATTGGGGAATTGAGAAATAATTGAAACCCATCCATCCTCGACATTAGTCCCGGCAAGGGAAGACCAGGTCATATACTCTTTTATTCCTAAAAGCTTCGAAAGTTTGTCCCTATTTAATGAATTTCATGTGAATTTTATATCCAGCAATGAATTTTCCGACCCAGGTCTTTTTCTAATAAACGATTTTTAACGGTGAATCGTTTGCTTTCGATCCGGGCCAACGGATACAATTTTAATGGGAATTTCCAACTCTGCTTCAAGATAATTGATATATTCAATTAGTGTTTCCGGGAGTTCGTCCGCACTGGTCATCTTAGTAAGGTCTTTTTCCCAGCCCTTCATTTCTTTGTAAACCGGGGAAACATTTTCGGCTTCAATATTATAAGGGAGGTGACTTACTTTTTCCCCTTTGTATTTGTAGGCGGTACAAACTTTTATGGTTTTGAAACCGCTTAAAACATCTGCTTTCATCATCATCAATTCTGAAACCCCATTAATTTGTACTGCATATTTTAGAGCGACAAGATCTAACCATCCACATCGCCTTGGTCTGCCGGTTGTTGCACCAAATTCATTGCCAACTCTACCCATAGTTGCTCCGACTTCATCAAAGAGTTCGGTTGGAAAGGGACCGCTTCCTACACGGGTGGTATATGCTTTGAAAATCCCGAAAACCCCACCTATATTTCGCGGTGGAACTCCAAGGCCTGTGCAGGCCCCGGCGGCGGTTGTGTTCGATGAAGTTACGTAGGGATAGGTTCCAAAATCAATATCGAGCAATGAACCCTGTGCTCCTTCAGCCAGGATTTTCTTACCGCTTTTCTGTGCCTGGTATAGGTACTCTTCACTATCAATAAATGTTAGTTGCTTTAATTCCTTAACAGCATCAAAAAAGTCGGTTTCCAGCTCATTTAGATCATATTGAATATCTACATTATGAAAGTCAATCATAGCTTCGTGCTTATCTGATAAAGCACGATATTTATCCTTCCAATTGTCAAGCTCCAAATCACCCACCCGCATTCCGTTTCTTCCAGTTTTGTCCATATATGTAGGACCTATCCCCTTTAGGGTAGAGCCTATTTTGGCTTTACCTTTTGAGGCTTCTGAAGCAGCATCCAGTAACCTGTGAGTTGGAAGGATGAGATGGGCTTTTCTGGAAATTAATAGCTTGGCATTTAAATCCAGATTGAATTTGTTTAAATTATCCAGCTCTTTTTTAAAAATAACGGGGTCAATAACAACTCCGTTGCCAACAATATTGAGCGCATTTTTGTGAAAAATACCGGAAGGAATGGTATGTAAGACATGTTTTATGCCATCGAACTCTAAGGTGTGTCCGGCATTGGGGCCACCCTGAAATCTGGCTATTATATCATAATTTTTGGTAAGTACATCAACGATTTTTCCTTTTCCTTCGTCTCCCCATTGAAGACCTAGTAGTAAATCTACGGCCATGCAGTAAGTTATTGGTTAGTTATTTGCTTTTTCTTTTTGATTTCTTGTACCGTAGAAGTACAAAGAATGACTATTAATTTTAATGTCAAAAACCTCTTCAATAGTCTTTTTGATAGATTGTATTCTTGGATCACAAAATTCAACTACTTCACCGGTATCCGTAAGAATTACATGATCGTGTTGTCTATCGAAATATGATTTTTCAAACTGGGCCTGAGTCTTCCCAAACTGATGTTTACGCACCAATTTACAATCCAGTAATAATTCTATAGTGTTATAAAGTGTTGCCCTGCTTACTCTATAGTTTTTATTCTTCATGCTAATGTAGAGTGATTCAATATCGAAATGGTCATCACTTTCATAGATCTCCTGAAGAATAGCGTAGCGCTCCGGCGTTTTTCTATGCCCGTTGTCCTCTAAAAATTTAGTAAATACGTTTTTAACAATTTCCTGGTCCTTATTCGTCCCCATATTACATCATCATGTTAAAAGCAAATGTACATTTAAAAATACGAATATTGATACTTTATGCTTTCAAGATTAAGGCATTTTATTCAGTGAATTATTTCAAACTCTTGACACCTTTTCAATACCATTAACCTGCTTCAGATTATTGATGAGTTTTTTCAGAATAGCATTGTTTTTAACCACTAAAGTAATTCTACCGTTAAATGTACCTCCATCCGTACTAAAATTTAGATTACGCATATTCACGTGCATGTTATCTGAAATAATTTCTGTAATCTCGTTCATCAGACCCATATTATCAATTCCTGTCAATTTAATTTCTGACGTGAACTCTTCCTGACTCGAATCAATCCATTTGGCACCAATGATTCGATAGGCATAGTTGGACTGCAGCGAAATAGCGTTTGGACAGTTCTTCTTATGTACTTTTATTCCTTCGGAAACACTAACAAATCCAAAGACCTCATCTCCGGGAATCGGGTTGCAACATTTGGAGAGGGTATAGTTTAACTTCTCTTCCTCTTTGCCAAAGACAAGCATATCATATTTGGAAGTTATTTCTGCTTTGTCAATATCTTCCGGAATGGCCTTACGCCTGATCTTATTCTTAAAAAAACTAATAAAGGCATTGTTATAGGAGGATGCAAAATCTTTGATCATCTGATTATCAATCGCACCATTACCCACACGGTAGAAAAGATCTAAACTGGTCTTAAGTTTAAAATGGACTACCATTTTATTTATGGTATCCTCGTTTAGATTAATTTTTTGAGATTTAAGTTTTCGCCTCAGTATCTCCCTGCCATCATCGGCAATTTCCTTTTTTTCTTCCCTTAAAGATGAGCGTATTTTTGACCTGGCCCTGGCAGTCGTTGCATAATTCAACCAATTTTGATTAGGTTTTGCTTTATCAGAAGTTATTATTTCTACCTGGTCACCGCTATTTAACTTGGTATTCAGTGGAACCAGTTTTCCATTAACTTTTGCACCTCTTGTCCTCATTCCCACCTCGGTATGGATATTAAAGGCAAAATCTAAGGGTGTAGCATCTTTAGGTAATGATTTCAGGTCACCTTTGGGCGTAAATACAAAGATCTCCTTGGAATAAAGATTTAATTTAAATTCCTCCACGAAATCCACAGCATTTCCATTGGAGGATTCAAGAGCTTCATGCAATCGATTCAGCCATATCTCAATCCCCTGTTCCTTTTGGTCTCCATGTTTGTATTTAAAATGGGCAGCATATCCTTTTTCAGCTATTTCGTGCATTCGTTCAGAGCGAATCTGGACTTCAACCCATTTTCCCTCCGGCCCCATAACTGTTATGTGTAGCGCCTCGTATCCCGTTGATTTTGGAGAAGATATCCAATCGCGCAGTCGGATTGGATTTGGGGTAAAATGATCCGTAACAATGGAGTATATTTTCCATGCCAAAAATTTCTCATTCTGCCTGTCAGATTTATAAATGATGCGAATAGCAAACTTGTCATATATTTCATCAAATGTAACATTCTGAGTTACCATTTTCTTTCTAATAGAATAGATAGACTTCATTCGGCCCTTAATTTCATAAGCTAGGCCTTCCTTATCTAAAGAACCTCTAATGATATTTGAGAATTCGTCAATATAATTATGTTGTTCTTCTTTTGTTTTTTCAATTTTTTCCTGAATGTCCTTGTACACCTCTGGTTCTGTGTATTTCAAACTTAGGTCCTCCAGTTCAGTTTTGATATTGTAGAGTCCTATTCTATGTGCCAATGGGGCATATATATATAGGGTTTCTGATGCCATTTTAACCTGTTTGTGCTCTGGCATGGCATCCATAGTAAGCATGTTGTGGTATCTATCTGCAATTTTGATGATAATTACCCGGACATCATCATGCAGGGTAAGGAGCATTTTTCGAAAATTCTCAGCCTGCTGAGAAATGTTCATTTCCTTTTTAAGATGGGCAATTTTGGTAAGACCATCTACAATACGAGCAATGGTTTCGCCAAACATGCGCTCAATATCATCAAGGGTATAATCGGTATCTTCAACAACATCATGTAGTAATGCTGCAGCTATAGAAACTGCATCTAAGCCTATTTCAGCTGCAACTATCTTTGCTACCGCTATGGGATGAAATACATATGCTTCACCAGATTTCCTTCGCTGATTTTTATGGGCATCAACAGCAACATCGAATGCGGTGCGCACAAGTTTCTTATCTTCATTAGTTAATGCCTGATAACTTATACGAAGTAATTCCTTGTATTGCTTAGCAATTTCCTTATTCTCCTTCTCTATTGCTGTTTCCACACTCATAGATTAAATTTACCACAATCTTTGATAGTAACCAACAAAAATCATGCCTTAAGGTTGCGTATTCTTTGAATTAACGGAGGGTGAGAATAGTGTAAAAACACATAGGCGGGATGGGGAGTCAGGTTGCTCAGGCTATTTTTGGAAAGCTTTTTTAAAGAAGACATCAGAGGAGAAGCTGCGTAAGTGTTTTTCGCATAATCATCAGCTTCAAATTCGAATTTTCTGGATAGTATGTTCATGACCAAGCCGGTGATTTCCGAGATTGGGCTATATAGAATCCCAAAACAAATTAAAGACACATGAAAACTGGCGTTGGTAACTCCTAAAGCATAGGAAAATTCAGGGTTACTAACAAATAGCGATAGAATATAAAGAGTTACCCCTGTAAGAAGTATTGAAATAATAAGATTTATTATTATGTGATGACGTTTGTAATGACCAACCTCATGTGCAAGAACAGCTACAATTTCTTCTTCCTCCAGTTCCTCAATAAGTGTGTCATAAAGCGTCACCCTTTTTTCCTTACCAAAACCTGCGAAATAAGCATTTGCCTTAGTCGTCCTTTTCGAGCCGTCAATTACAAAAATATTTTGAAGTTTAAAACCAACTTTGAGGGCATAATTTTCAATCTTATTCTTTAGAGACCCATCCTCAAGCGGAGTTTGTTTATTAAATATTGGAACTATTAATCTACTGTAAAATAAGTTCATAAATATCGTAAATACAGCAATTAAGCTAAGGGCATATATCCAAAAATTATTTCCCACCCATTGGTAAAATAAGATGACCAGAGCGAGTATACCTCCTCCTAATATGATCATGATTAACCAACCTTTAACTTTATCAATAAAAAAGAGCTTAGGGGTCGACTTGTTAAAACCATATTTTTCCTCTATTACAAACGTTTGGTAATATGAGAATGGAGTAGAGATAACATCACTGCCAATCATTATAATTCCAAAATATAATAGCGCCATTAATATTGGATTTCCTGTAATGCCCCGGACTATGGAATCTACCCATTCAAAACCACCTAATATCAGAAATGCTAAAGTGAGTATAATTGAGAACGAGGAAGATAGAATTCCAAATCTATAATTATCTTCTTTATAGGCCTGAGATTTTTTATACTCTTCCGTGTCAAATACATCCTTTAATTCCTCAGGTATAGGATCCTTAAATTTCCTTGAATTAAGATAATCCAGTACTGTTTCCATGAGGAATTGAAATACGATGATTACTATTATTGCATAAAACAAAAATGTACTATTCATAAATGGTTGTAATGATTAGATTGGAAATCTATAAATTATTAAGAACCTGAGATCTTAGGAAGCTTGCGTTCCATGGCATGTATAAGGTTTGAAGTATTCCAGATTAAAGAAAATCTCTTTGTCGCTTTGCCTCAAAGATAAGAATTGCTGCGGACACAGAAACATTCATAGAATCTATCTCACCCTGCATTGGAATTATAACATTCTGATCGGATTCCTCCAGCCAGTCCGATGTCAGTCCTGTTGCCTCTGTTCCAACGACGATGGCGCTGGACTGTTTATAATCTACATTAGTGTAATTACAGGAAGCAGACAAAGCTGCGCAATATATGGCTATGTTATTCTTACGTAAGTAATTAATTACCTCCTCACTGCTGCCAATGGCAACATTCACGGTAAAAAGGCAGCCCACACTGGATCTTATTATATTAGGATTATAGAGATCCCCATTAGAATTTGCTATAATTACGGCATCTATATTTGCTGCATCCGCCGTTCTTAATAAAGCGCCTATATTTCCGGGCTTTTCCGGAGCTTCCGCAACTAATATTAACGGGTTTTGACTTTTTAAAGAAAGCTTGTTCAATTCATGATCCTTGGAACAAGCAATAGCGATTATTCCTTCTGTTTTTTTACGATAAGCTAATTTTTGATAGACTTCCTGCGATACTTCGATTAATTCCGGATTGTAACCTGTCGTATTAATTAGTTGCCGAACACTTTCTTCTGTGGCAATTTTTGCACAAATAAAAACGCTCTGCAGCGAATAAGTTCCCTTGCAGGCCAATTCAATCTCTCGAAGTCCCTCTATTACAAAAAGACCAGATTTACGACGATCCCGCGATTTTTCTTTAAGTGATATTACTTTTTTGATCAAAGGATTTTGAACGCTGCTTATCTGCTTTACCTTGTTCATAGAACAAAAATAGAAGAATTGACAGACTTTTTATCAGTTCTACTATAAAGACTACTGCTTTTAATTTAAATCAGGAAACGTCTTCTAGTACTCCCTTTCGCTGTCGTTTTTTATACATAGAAAGGCCTCAAAAACAGGATGATCACACGAATCCTATTTAGCTGTAGATTTAAAATGTGGCGGTTGTTCATATTGTTTCCTTTCCGGGGGAAAGTTATCGAAGTCTTATTTCACATTTCCTGATGGAGGAATTTTAGTAGAAAAGAGAAAAAGTGTTAGAAACAGTAAATTGGTAATCTTTTGATGAGTATTAAATTTTCGGGATACCCTCATTCCAAGGGGTATTTTGCATCATAAGTGACTAAAAGAGTGACGATTCGGCCATAACTTTTTATGCCTTCCTCTTGGTTGTTGGCCTTGAGGAATGAATTAAAAATGGACTTAAAAACAGGTTCCAACGGGTTCTTATAGGCTAACCAGAATTTACGCAACTCCTCGTAGTTCTTTTGCACCCCTATGTGTAATCGCGAATAAAGTTCCTGAAATTTAGCCTCATCTTTTGACCGAATTTCGCTTAAAGAATAACTGAGTGCATACGCCAGGGCTGAATATTTAAAGTAAGGGTCTTTATTATATGCCGTAACCAAAAAGCCGATAAAATTTACTTCATTCTCCGCTGAATACCCAATTTGATGTCCTATTTCGTGACCTGTAATCACCGGGAACCTGAAATTGGGAATTTTGCTGTTAACCTGCGCTTCATTGGTAAATGGATTGAGATAGCCACCATATCCCATATAAGTCAACATGGTACTAAAAAGGGATTTTTTTAAACTGGAATTTTCATAGGATAAAAATGGATACCTGGTTTCCAGTGCTGAATACCCTTCCAGCGTTTTTTGAAAGATTTCCTTCTGATCATATGGAATTATGACCATTTGGGAAGTATCTGATGTAATTTCATATTGTAACCCATTAGTTTTATCAATTAGTTTTTCGGTGAATTCCAGTAATTCAACCCTCGTATGGCTATCTTTTAAATTGAGTTTCTGGGAAAGCGGAACTCGGTAGTAGTTGAAACCCCACATAAAATGGAATGTAAAGTAGGTTACCGAAAGGACCAAAACAATATCCCTCAGAAAAGGTTTTAGGTTATCCTTAATATGAGTTCTGTTAACTACAAGATAACGAATAGCTAAAATTATGAGGGAGGCATAAATTATATCCCCAACGGAAAAAGGAAGCCACCCGAGTACCACTCGAAATACGCCTGAAATAATGGGATAGAACCCTTCGCTATAGTAATTCTCTACGAACTCCGGGTAAAGGCCAATAAACTTGACCAGGACTATTTGCGGGATTATTGACAAAGCAATCCAATTCTTCAGTTTGCTATTCATGAATTCAAAAATACCATTTATCTCGTAAGTCTAATTTTCAATATGTATTTTTGGCCTTTTAATTTAAACTATGAACAAGGAAATAGAGCAATTAGAACCAAAAGGGGTATGGAAAAATTTTTCAAAACTCAATGCCGTACCGCGCCCTTCTAAGAAAGAAGAAAGGATAATTGAATTCATGCTGAATTTTGGCAGGTCTTTAAATTTAGAGACCGGTAAAGATGAGGTTGGTAATGTTATTATCAGGAAGAAAGCATCTCATGGAATGGAAGATCGTAAAACAATTACGCTTCAATCTCATTTAGATATGGTACATCAGAAAAATTCTGATACAAGATTTGATTTTGACAAACAGGGAATAGAGATGTTTATTGATGGGGATTGGGTAAAGGCCAAGGGAACAACCCTGGGAGCAGATAATGGTATGGGCGTTGCTGCTATAATGAGTTTACTGGAGAGTCAGGATATTTCACATCCTCCAATTGAGGCCTTATTTACCATTGATGAAGAGACTGGTATGACCGGAGCCAAGGGACTAAAGGGAGGAATCCTGAAAGGTCAGATCTTATTAAATCTGGACACGGAAGAAGATGACGAAATAGATATCGGGTGTGCAGGCGGGATTGATATCACGGCGACAAGGTCCTATGCGGAACAAACGGTCCCCGCAAAGTCCAGAGCTTACAGGATAAGTGTTCGAGGGTTACACGGCGGACATAGCGGGATGGATATTCACCGTGGTTTTGGCAATGCAAATAAAATAATGAACCGACTTTTATATAAGGGAAGCGAGGAATTTGGAATGGGCATATCGGCTATTGAAGGAGGAAGTTTGAGGAATGCCATACCCAGGGAAAGTTTTGCGACGATTGTTTTACCGGAGAACGTGCAAGAAGATTTTAAAGGTGCATTCCAGAATTGGGCCCAGATCATTAAAGACGAGAATGCTTATGTTGAAACTAAGCTCGAAATTATTCTGGAATCGGTTGAAATACCCAATACTATAATGGAAAAGGCCGTTCAGGATAAAATATTAAGAGCTATATACGGGGCGCATAATGGAGTTTATGCGATGAGCGCAGCGATTCCTGATTTGGTTGAAACTTCCAATAACATAGCCAGAATTGAAATAAAATCAGGAAATATTAAGATTAGTTGTCTTACCAGGTCTTCTGTAGATTCAGCCAAAATTGACCTTGCAAGTTCTTTAAGAAGTGTATTTGAGCTTGCAGGTTGTACAGTTTCTTTAACAGGTGATTACCCCGGATGGAGTCCAAATCCGAAATCGGAGATTTTAAAAGTGCTTAAAAAACAGTATGAGTTACTTTTTAAAGAAGAACCAAAAGTAATAGCGTGTCATGCGGGTCTCGAATGTGGTATCCTTGGTCGAAATTATCCCGATATGGATATGATTAGCTTTGGTCCAACCATTAAAGGGGCACATTCACCGGATGAAAGAGTAAGTATCTCTTCAGTAAAGAAGTTTTGGACCTTTCTATTACAGATTTTGAATAATACCCCTTAAAAAGTGATCAGGCCCGAAATTTTTCGGGCCTGTTTTCTATTCGGCTATCCCCAGAATTTCCACATCAAAAACCAGATCAGCATCGGGAGGGATTGGGCCGCCACCCTGTGAACCATATCCCAAATAAGGGGGTATGAACAATCTGATTTTATCCCCGACTTTCATTGTTAACAAACCTTCTTTAAAACCTGCTACCAACCTTGATTCCGGGCTATAATCCATGGGAAAAGGTTCATAACCTCCACCTTGTTTTCTTTTCTCATCATATTTGCCAAATTTGACAGCAATATCTTCATAATTACTATCGAAAAGGTTACCATCATTGAGCCAACCTGCATATTTAACCAAAACTTTATCGCCAATAGCCGGCTTAACACCCGTACCTTCATTAAGTTTAAGAATCTTTAAACCTGAAGACAGGGCTTCTGTACTTTCCTTTTGCTCATTAATTTCAACTGCGAAGTCAGAAATTATTTTTTCCATTTCCGCAATTAAGGCTTCTTCTTCTGCAAAATAATCTGTCATAACTTTCACAGCGTCGAAATTCCTGGCTTCTTTACCATTCCTGACAATAATTACAGAATTCATGACTACATCAACAATAGGTCTGTCTTTTTTATTGGGATCCGTATCGGTAGTAACATTGGCAATAGAATCTACCACATCCAATCCTACAACAACTTCTCCAAAAACCGTATGTCTTCCATTGAGAAAAGGGGTTTCTTTATGCGTTATAAAAAACTGGCTGCCATTGGTTTTTGTCCCGGAATTAGCCATTGAGAGAATGCCAGCCTTGTCATGGGTTAAGGAGTCATTGAATTCGTCCTTAAACCTATATCCGGGATTCCCACGACCAGTACCGGTAGGGTCACCTCCCTGGATCATAAAATCTTTTATGACCCTGTGAAAAATGACACCATTATAATATTTCTTATCCTTGTACTCTTCACTTACAAAGGGGTTGTTTCCTTCAGCAAGGGAAACAAAATTGGCTACAGTGACAGGAGTTTTATCCATCTCAAGCCTGAGTATGATATCACCTTTTGTCGTATTTATATCGGCAAATAACCCATCACCCAATTCCCGGTATTTGCTTGAGGTACAACTTGTTAAAACGGATAAGCTAATTAAAAAAAGTACTATTATTTGTTTCATTTTTTAGAATTTATTTATCAATATTCTCTTTTTGTTTGTCAATACTTAGAATGCTAATGGTAGACTTAAGAGGAATGTTCGGCCCAATCTTATTGTCATCACCGTGATAGCCATAAGCCATACCAGAAGGAAAAAGAAATGTAGCTGTTTCGTTTACCTTAAGCAGTTTTATGCTATTCCGAAGCCCCGGGAATAATTCCTGTTTATCTACTTTATATCTGATGGATCCAATTTCATCCATGGAGTAAATCGTGTCATTTTCAAGACTTACCAAATTGTATTTAAAAGTCACCAAATCATCAGGAAGAGGGGTGTAATCACTATCTTCATTTATAGAACTATAATAATACCACGATCCACTGGCGGATGCCAGATAATGATGAAGGGTGTCATTTTTTATAATTTCCTGTATAATTTTCTCTTCCCGGTTTAGAAGTTCTTTGTTCCGCTGAGCAGAGGCGCTGATAAAACTGCCGGATGTTGCCCTGATCGGCCGTCGTGGTTCAGGGCCATCGCAAGCTATAAGGAAAATGACAGGCAGGATATATATAAATCTCTTCATATGTTCAGCTGTTCTTTGTAATTTACCAGAAGGGCCTCGAAGAATTTTTTGGTTTCCATCATTGATGTTTCACTTCTTCCACCCGCTGCATTTATATGGCCACCTCCGTGAAAATGACTTCTTGCAAAATCATTAACAGAAAAACTTCCTTCAGACCGAAAGGAGATTTTAATAATCCCTTCTTCTTTATTTTCAATAAATATTACAGCAAATCGAATATTTTGCAGTGTAAGACCGTAATTAACAAATCCTTCGGTATCTCCTTTTTTATAGTTATATGTATCCAGTTCTTCCTGGCTCAAAGAAGTATAGGCAGTATTATAGTCGTTTAGAATGACCATATTTCTCAAGGCACAACCCAATAATTGCAACCTATCAGGTGTATTGGTATCAAAGATTTGATTTTGTACTTCAAAATTATTTGCACCTTTATCGATTAATTCCGCTACAACCCGGTGGGTTTGACTTGTTGTTGACGAATACTTAAATGATCCCGTATCCGTTACAATACCGGCATACAGGCAATCGGCAATTTCACTTGATATTTTATGAACATCACCCATGGAACTGATAAAATTAAATACCATTTCAGAAGTGGAGCTCATTTCAGGATCTGAATATGTTATTTGAGCATAATCATCAGGAGCCTGATGATGATCAATCATTATAAAAGTAGTCTCGAGTTCCCCGAGTAACGGGGCCATTTGTCCAACTCTACCGAGTTGATTAAAATCAAGGGTAAAGCAAATGTCTGCTTCTTTAAGATACGCTAGGGAATCAGCATTATCTTTTTCAAAATTAAGGACATTTTTTGTGCCGGGCATCCATTTTAAGAACTTGGGATAATCATTGGGTACGATGACCCTTGTGTCATGGCCGATAGTTTCAAGATAATGGCATAAACCCAATGAGGAGCCAATGGCATCACCATCCGGATTTTTATGGGGAACAATTACTATTTTTTGCCGTTTTGAAAGCAGTGTTTTTATGGCCTTTACGTCCTCAGAATTCATGCGCGCAAATATACAATTAATTAGTTATTCTCTCTAAGATGAATTTTAAAAAGAGGCGATAACGGAAACTTTCAATTTATATCAGGCAATTAAAAGATTACTGTTACACATGATAAACAAATAGGCCAAAATTCCTTGTAATAAAAGACTATTTTTGTTTTTTAAATTTAGAAATACATGTACAAATTATTAGTTTACACCTTATTGCTTACTTTGATTTTTAGCTGTACCGCAAAAAAAGAGGCCATAAAAAATGAAGTTCCGGAGGCACAGATCACAATTGCTTTTGGTTCGTGTAACAAATACGATATGGAAAACCTCTTATGGGATGATATTAGAAAGGCAGAACCCGAACTATGGATCTGGGGAGGTGATATTATTTATGCGGACACCGAAGACGTGGACAAAATTAGTGCAATGTACAATGCCCAAAACAGAGTTGCAGGATATAAAAAATTAAAAAAAAGAACACAGGTAATAGGAACATGGGATGATCATGATTATGGTTTGAATGATGGAGGGACAGAATTTATATCCAAAAAAGGCAGCCAACAGGCATTTTTAGACTTCATGGATGTTCCTGCAGATCATCCGAGGCGTTCCAGAGAAGGTATATATTTTGCCCACAATTATAACGGTAGTTTGGGTAGAATAAAAATAATTGTTCTGGATACGCGATATTTCAGGACGGCTTTAACTGAAGATACTGAAACTGAAAAACGTTACAGACCAGGTAAGTATGGTGAAGGCACACTTTTGGGAGAAGCGCAATGGAAGTGGCTCGGAAATGAACTGCGGACATCGGGTGCTGATTTTAACCTGGTGGTGAGCAGTATTCAGTTTTTATCTAACGAACACGGTTATGAATGTTGGGGGAATTTCCCACATGAGGTAGACAGATTTAAGCAGTTATTGCTGGATTCAAAGGCGAAGGGAGTGATTATTCTTTCAGGGGATCGGCATATTTCTGAGTTTTCCAAAATTGAAATTCCCGGTCTTTCTTATCCTTTGATAGACTTTACAAGCAGTGGGCTCACGCATGCATACTCCGATTTTTCCGGGGAACCCAATCCTTACAGGCTGGGCGGGGTTATTGCCAAAGAGAGTTTTGGACTAATAAAGCTCAATATGATTACCAAAGAGGTTCAGCTTAAAATAGTTGAAAATGACGGGATAGTACCTCTTGAAATAAGACAGAATTATTAATGTTGTAGTTTGAAATAAGAAAGTGTATTTTTGCGCAAAATTTTAATAAATGACAGGTCGAAGAACTTTTACAATGATAAAACCGGATGCGGTTGAAAATGGTCATATAGGTGCTATTTTAGAAAAAATTTCATCTGCGGGTTTCAAGATAATAGCAATGAAGTATACACAATTGAGCCGACGTGACGCTCAGGAGTTTTACGCCATTCATCGTGATCGACCATTTTTTGGAGAGTTGATACAATTTATGACCAGAGGACCCATTGTTTCTGCAATATTAGAAAAAGACAATGCTGTTGACGACTTTAGGGCTCTGATAGGAGCAACTAATCCGGCTGAAGCTGCAGAAGGAACAATTCGTAAATTATTCGCCAAAGATATAGGCGAAAATGCAGTTCATGGTTCAGATAGTGATGAAAATGCTTTAATTGAAGGAAGTTTCCATTTTTCTGGAAGGGAGATCTATTAAACGTCAGAACATATAAGGTAATTCTATCTTAACAATTACCTTAACACGATATTCTTAATTAAATCCTTTTTCATTTCTTCATTGAGCATTTCAATAATTTTTGTTTTGCCATGACTAAGTTCTTCACGTAAAACTGATGAAGAAAGTGATACATAAAGGGTGTCATTTCGTAATTCAACCGCCGTGGTGTAATTATTCACACCATTGTCCATGATTTTCTCCCAGGCTTTTCGGACCATAACCTTATCCATACCTTTCTGCAATTTATTTTCCCTAATAAATTTATTTAAGGCTTCACCGAGTGAATGTTGGTTTTTCTCTTTGGCCATTACTTCTCTATACTAATGGGTTCAAATCTTTTGTAATGATAGGATATATCTTCCTTGTTTTTCACAACCAATATGCTTTCTGAAATCACCTCTATTTGTTCTTCCCAGGAACTTAGATCATTCTGGTAGCTCATCCAGAACACATCATCCCTCTCATTTATCCGGAATGATTCCGCATCGCTTGATGTAGCATAAGATCCGTCTAATGCAGGCTGAACTTTCTTACGAAAACCCTTCATATTTTCATATTCAAAGTAATCAATAGTAGTATTTATGTCATAATCTTTGATTTCTCCATTGGGAAATTCAACTTTAACAATCTCCCAATATCCATTGATATGGTTTAGATCCGAAACCGATATTTTTTCGGCACACGCCATAAGGCAAAAAATTGGTATTATTAATAGAAGCCTACGCATACTACAATTTAAAAATTTTATAGGACTGGTGTATAGATTTCACAACATTTTCTGTTCGTTCCGGATGGGTGTCGCTAATAAAAATTTGACCAAAATTTTCATTGTCAACTAAAGTGATAATATGGGTAACTCTATTTTCATCCAATTTGTCAAAAATATCATCCAAAAGCATTATGGGTGTCGTTCCGGCATGTGACTTTAGAAACTGAAACTGTGCAAACTTCAGGGCAATTAGAAATGATTTTTGCTGCCCCTGACTGCCAAATTTTTTTATGGGATAGTCTTCTATTTCAAAACGAAGGTCGTCTTTATGAATGCCGGAAGAAGTATACTGTAAGGCCCTGTCTTTCTCTAAATTCTTCTCTAAAAGAGATAACAAATCCTGTGAGAATAATTTGCTTTCATATTCGATATTTACTACCTCCTGTCCCCCTGAAATAGCTATGTACTGTTCCTTAAAAATAGGGATAAAATCTTCAATAAAAGCTGTGCGTTTTTTAAAAATACTTGAACCAAAATCGTTTAACTGTTCATTGTAAACCGCAATAGTTGTGTGGTCAAATGAATGATTTGCAGCAAAATATTTCAAAAGGGTATTGCGCTGCTGGAGAATTTTATTGTATTTAAGCAATGCCTGCAAGTATTCCTTATCTGATTGAGAAATAACACTATCCACAAATTTTCTTCGAATATCACTACCCTCAAGGATTAAATCCCTGTCTGCCGGAGAAATAATAACCAAGGGTAATAATCCAATATGATCAGATAAGCGATCATAGGCCTTATTATTTCGTTTTATGATCTTTTTCATGCCTTTTTTAAGGCTACAAACAATCTTTTCGTTCCTGTTGTTAAGGTCGAAAGAACCTTCAATTATAAAAAAGTCCTCTCCATGTTTAATATTTTGTCCGGCTAGCGGGTTAAAGTAACTTTTACCAAATGCGAGATGGTAAATCGCATCGAGAATATTGGTCTTTCCTTTGCCGTTATCGCCCACAAAACAGTTTATTTTGGAATCGAATTCAAATAGCTGCGAATCAAAATTTTTATAGTTAACGAGGGATAAATTCTTAAGAAACATTAGGAATTAAAGATGGCAACATATAAGAAAAGGGGTTATAAGCCTAAAAATAAAGCCGAGGAAAGAGAACTTGACTCTCAGAAAAGCGCAACGGCAGAAGTTTTTAGCAGTCTGGACGAAAGCGCTTCCAGATCAGAACAATGGGTGGCGAGAAATCAAAACTATATCCTTGGAGTCATCGGTGTTATTGCGATTACTGTGCTCGGCTATCTTGCCTATAATCAGTTTATTCAAAAGCCTAAGGAGGTCAATGCCGCCAATGAGATGTTTTATCCGCAACAGTATTTTGACCGGGCTCTGAATAACACAACAGATAAAGATTCGCTGTATACGTTAGCCTTAAACGGAGCAGAAGGTAAGTATGGATTCCTGGATATTATAGATGAATACAAGGGTACTAAAGCTGCAAACCTTGCAAATTATTCCGCTGGAATGGCTTATTTGAACATGAATCAATATGAAGATGCTATAAGGCATTTAGAAAACTTTTCTTCAAATGATGCTATCCTGGGTGCGTTAGCAAAAGGTGGAATTGGAGACGCGTTCATGCAATTAGGACAAGCTTCGGATGCTTTAGGATATTATGAATCAGCTATAGCACACAATACCAACGAATTTACAACCCCGAGATTTCTTTATAAAGCGGGGGTGACATCCATGGAGTTAAATGACAACGACAAAGCACTTCAATATTTTGAAAGGATTAAAGATGAGTTTGCAAATTCTGAGGAAGCCAAAACTATAGATGCATTTATAGGTATGGCTAAAAACAAATAATAAATGGCCACGTCCAACAAAAATTTGTCAGTATATGACAAGAAAACAATCCCAAATGCGAAGTCACTTCGATTTGGGATTGTTGTTTCAGAGTGGAATTCAGAAATAACAGAGGCTCTTTATCATGGCGCTGAAGCTACCTTGTTAGATTGTGGTGCCATCCCCGACAATATTTTAAGATGGGATGTGCCCGGAAGTTTTGAATTGACATTCGGATGTAAAAAAATGATTCAGGAAAATGAACTGGATGCTGTGATTGCTATAGGTAGCGTAATAAAAGGAGAAACAAAGCATTTCGATTTTGTTTGCAGTGCTACTGCCCAGGGAATAAAGGATCTGAATATCCATACCCGTACCCCGGTTATATTTTGTGTTCTTACTGATGATAATCTGCAACAAGCCGTAGACAGGAGTGGTGGTAAACACGGTAATAAGGGCACGGAAGCTGCTATTGCGGCAATAAAAATGGCAATGCTTTAGTTTAGACCTATTTCCTTCTTAGCTTAATTCCGGGCTAAAGTCTTCTTAGAATTTATTGAAAAATAGGGCAAATATGAAAGTTTTGCTCTTCCTTCTAAACTGTTAACAATTTTTGGGAAGGATAGCTCCCCATGTTTTTTGATTTTAAGTAACTTTGAACATTCAGGTTATGGGAAAATTTTCAAAACTTAGGAAGAACAGAAAATACAAGTATACACCGCGTTATTATGACGATAAGGGTGAAGGAAATCCATATAAAATTCAACCAAAACTTGATAAATTTCGAACTACTGTTGATGCTCCAAGAGGGTTAAAAGGAAAGTTCAGTAACGCCATGGCCGATATGAGGACTTCCGGTGACCAAAACCTAAGATTAAGAATGTTAATTATAATAGCGATCCTTATCCTGATATTCCTGTATATCATCGATTTTGATTTATCAATCTTCTTTTCAAACTAATGGCAGATATTATCCAACTTTTGCCAGATCACGTGGCCAATCAGATAGCCGCCGGTGAAGTAGTTCAGCGACCGGCCTCTGTGGTAAAAGAGCTGCTGGAGAATGCTATTGACGCCGGTGCTACGACTATTAAATTAATTGTAAAAGACGGAGGGAAGACCCTGATCAAGGTTGTGGATGATGGGAAGGGGATGAGTGTGACTGACGCCCGGCTTAGTTTTGAGAGACATGCCACTTCCAAGATTAATTGTGCTGAAGATTTGTTTCATCTGGATACCAAAGGATTTCGCGGAGAAGCCCTGGCTTCAATAGCTGCGATTGCTCATGTTGATATGCATACCTGCCTGGAAGAAGAGGAAGTTGGTACGCATATAAAAATTGAAGGCAGCAAGGTTTTATCACAAGAAGTTACTGTAAAGCCCAAAGGAACATCAGTTTCGGTCAAAAATCTTTTTTTTAATATTCCTGCCAGAAGAAAATTTCTAAAGTCTAATCAGGTAGAATTAAGGCATATAACCGATGAATTTCACAGGGTTGCCCTGGCACACCCTACGGTGCAATTCTATTTTTACAATAATGGAGGTGAGTTATTTAACCTGCCACCAAGCAACTTTAGGAAAAGGATCGTACACATATTCGGTTTTAAAACAAAAGAAAAATTGGTTCCGGTAACGGAAGAAACCAAAGTTGTAAAGGTAAGCGGGTTCGTATTTAAACCGGAATACGCAAAAAAAAGCAGGGGGCAGCAGTTCTTCTTTGTAAATAAACGTTTTATAAAAAGCCACTATCTTCATCATGCAGTGATGGCTTCTTTTGAGGGTTTGTTGAGACCAGATACCAGTCCCGGCTACTTTTTATACCTGGATGTTGAACCTTCTTCAATTGATATCAATATTCACCCTACAAAAACTGAAATTAAGTTCGATGATGAGCATACTTTATATGCCATACTCAAGTCAACGATAAAACACAGCTTAGGACAGTTTAATGTTAGTCCGGTTTTAGATTTTGATAAAGATCAGAATTTAGACACACCATATATGCTTCTTAAAAAACAGGCCCATCAACCTGGAATTACTATAGATCATGGATTTAACCCATTTAGGGAAAGTGGATTCGAAAAAAGTGCAGGGCGATCCATGCTTAAGCCGTCATCCGGGGATTGGGAAAGTATGTATGTTGGTTTGGAGTCCAAAGTTGGAATGGACGAAAGTTTCAGTACAGTACACCTGGAATCTGACACGATTACGGGATCCATATTCGAAGAAACACAGGGAGAAGTTGGGCCAGGTGCAACTACATTTCAATTTAGGAGAAAATATATTGTATCAACTATAAAGTCCGGGATGCTTATAATTCATCAGGGTAGGGCACATCAACGTGTTCTCTATGAGAAATTTCTAAAAAGCATAACCGTAAAGGAGACCTTGAGCCAGCAACTACTTTTTCCCCTAAAACTGAATTTTTCAAAAGAAGAAATATCGGTTCTGGAAGAAATAAAGGGAAGTTTGACATCTTTAGGCTTTTCATTTGGCCGTTTTACAGAGGACGAGCTTCAAATTAATGGAATTCCCCAGCTTGTTAATGAAGCTGAAGTAGGAATCGTATTAGATCAATTAATTTCAGATTATCAAATGGAGGTGAACAGAAATGGTTTTACACAATCTGAGGTTTTATCCAAAGTGCTTTGTAAATCACTTGCAGTGAAAACCGGTGAAATCTTAAATTTTGAGTCACAACAAGCTTTGGTAAATGCCTTATTTGCATGTAAGGAAACTAAAAGAAGTCCGTTTAACAAATTGGTCTATATTACGATAACCGGGACCGAGATTGATAATAAATTTATATAGATGGGAAAACTAAGCGATGCTATAAAGCATCTACTAATCGTAAATGTGTTGTTTTTTATAGCAACTTTTCTTTTTGGAGATCAGATGTATCAATTATTTTCGTTATGGTTTCCGGAAAATGAAAATTTTGGATTCTGGCAGATGCTCTCCCATATGTTTATGCATGGCGGGTTTATGCATATTTTATTCAATATGTATGCGCTCTGGGCATTTGGCACCCCATTGGAACGCATGTGGGGAAGGAACAAGTTTTTATTCTTTTATTTCTCCGCAGGAATCGGAGCAGCGTTAATACATACCGGGGTAAATTATTACTATTTCAATCAGGGGATAGAAGCATTGGTGAATTCCGGAATATCTGAAAGTCAGATTATAGAAATTATTTCAGGGGGTCAATACAGTCCGGATTGGTATAATTATGCACCCAAGAGTGTTATTGATAATTTTTTAGGTGCCTATAATACACCTGCGGTAGGTGCTTCGGGGGCGATTTATGGTATCCTTGTCGCTTTTGGAATGTCTTTCCCTAATAGTGAATTATTCCTTATTTTTCTTCCAATACCAATTAAGGCCAAAATATTTATACCGGTGTTAATCGGACTAGACTTGTTTTCAGGGGTTACCGGGTATTCCATATTCGGTGATGGCATAGCGCATTTCGCGCATGTGGGAGGAGCCTTATTTGGATTCCTTATGATGTGGTACTGGAAGAAGAACCAGTTTAATGAAAATCGATGGAATTAGGATGAATACAGGAAATTTAAAATATCAATTTGCCAGACTCAGTATAGCCGAAAAATTAATTGCGGTTAATGTAGCTATTTTTATTGTAAACGGATTATTTACTTTTTTAATGGGGATGCCTTCCAATGCAATAATGAGCTGGTTTGAGTTACCTAAAGATTTTATCGATTTCATATCTCAACCATGGTCGCTGGTTACGTATTCTTTTTTTCATGGCAGTATTTGGCACCTGTTTTGGAATATGATAATGCTTTATTTCTCCGGAAGAATTTTCCTGAATCTTTTTGGACCAAAAAGATTTATTAATGTTTATTTTTTGGGGGTGATTCTGGGGGGATTGATATTTTTGCTAAGCTATAATGTATTTCCCGCACTCCTATCTGCAAATACTGCCCTTATCGGGGCATCTGCCGGTGTTACTGCAGTACTCATTTTCGTATGTACCTATATTCCTAATCAGGAAGTAAGGCTCTTTGTTTTTAATGTTAAGTTATGGTATATAGGGGCTTTCTTTGTTTTGATAGATTTAATTCAGATTCCAACCGGTGGAAATGCGGGTGGGCATCTTGCTCATTTGGGTGGTGCATTTTTAGGATATGTATATGCCCGGCAGCTTATAAATGGCAGGGATATTGGTGAAGGGTTTTCCAAGACGTTAGATAGTTTCGAAGGGATTTTTAAAAAGAAAAAGAAGAAAGCTCCTTTAAAAACAGTATATCGTCGTGCAAAAGGAAATAGCGCTTCAAATGTAAACTACGACAGGGAAAATAAACAACGTAAGATTGATGCCATTTTAGACAAAATAAGTAAATCGGGCTATGAAAGTCTCTCCAAATCGGAAAAAGATTTTTTATTTAAGGCAGGTAAGGAGGACTAGACTGTGAAGGGATTATCAGTTTTTGATAAAATAGTTTTTCTCCTCAATATTGTATTAGGCTTACTACTTTTGGTTTGCTGTCTGATTCCATATGTGCAGGTAAAGACATTTCCACTGTTATCTTTTTTAGGTCTTATTGTCCCTACTATATTTATGGCAAATATTCCATTCTTGCTTTATTGGGGTATACGTAAAAAAAAACTGTTCTTCCTTTCATTTTTTGCCCTGCTTGTTTCTTATTTCATTTTTGGCCCTTTTTACAGATTTGGTTCTTCCAAAGACTCTTTTGAAGAAGGATTGAAAATTATGACCTATAACACAAGAGATTTTAATTTTAAAGGCCGGTCAAATACTAAACTAACAGGTCATAAAATCATCGATTTTGTAAATCAAAATGATCCCGATATAGTTTGTTTTCAGGAATCGAATAGTTTAGCGCGAAGGCAGTTAGATAATTATCCGTTTAAATATGTAACCCCGTTAACCTCCAATAAAAGCAGGCAGGCAATTTTTTCAAAATATCCCATTGTTGGTAAAGGTTCTCTGGAATTCCCAGAGACTGCCAATAATGGTATTTATGCAGATGTTGTCTATAAAGGTGATACCATTAGAATCTATAACCTTCATTTTCAGTCTTTTCAAATAATTCCTTCCAGGGTGCGCAGTATAAAACGTGTTGCTCATGCTTACAGAAAAATGAAAACTACTTTCATAAAACAAGAAGAACAGGCCAATATTTTTGATAAACACCGGAAAAATTCCCCTTACAAGTATATAGTCTGTGCCGACTTAAATAACACCTCATTTTCTCATGTTTACCGCTTTGTTAAAGAGGAATCAAAGGATACTTTTGAACAGAAAGGGCATGGTTTTGGTAAAACGTTTGACTTAAAATTTATTCCCTTTCGAATTGACTTCGTATTTGTAGATGAAAGTATGCAAGTATCGACCCATCAAAATTTTGAAATCAACCTGTCTGATCATTACCCTTTACTTACTTTAATTCGCTTCTGACAGCAGGAAATAGCAATCAAGCATATCTGCAAATATATGTATGAGCAGGGCCAGTCCGAGAATCCTCGTCTTTTTAAAAATAAACAATAAACCATATAACCCGATTGCCCAATAAGAGTGAAGAGGATGAAAATTAATACTACATCTGTCCGGGTCAAAGATTGGGGTTGCAATAAAATGATCTAAATCAATTAAAATTCCAGCAAGTAAAATTAAAATTATCCAAATCCTATTGTCTTTAAAAAATACCAGACCTATTAAAACAGGAACTAAAAAATGAACACCGTAATGAAGAAGAAATCTAAGCATTTAGAAAATCAAGGTTTTGAGTCATTAGATAATCAATACTGGCAGTACCTTCATTAAATAATAAATCCAGGACACTGCAATTTTCTATAAAACCATGCCTTTCTTTAAAAACCTGCATGTATAATTTTTGCTTTATACCAACCGATTTTTTAGCATCTACCAAATATCTTGCGTCACGAACTTGCTGTGGCTGTAACTCATAAACTTTAGAGTAGCCGGCATTCAAATTAAATTGGAGACAATCGGCTATAATTTCAATTGTTTTAAGATTAAAGTCCAAAAGATAATCATACTTCCGCATAAAGAGTGGTTCCAGATCGTCTTCATAATATTCGAAAAAAGGAGATGTCCTATAGGCGGTTTGAAGTGTCCTCCAATGCTGTCGCTGCCATTTATAATCATTTTCCAATCTTACATCTTTGTATTTCTGCCTGCCTTGGAGGCCTCCTACATGTTTGATAGGAATATTTAACATAAATCTGCCCTGATCTGTACATATGTAGGCCCTGTTACGATAGGTTTGTTTTTGATAGTTATCGCAGACTTCCCAGATAACATTATGCTGTACAATAGTTGCATATGTGATAATATTAGGGAAGTAAGTAGGATGGAGTAGCAGATCCATAGCGTATTGTTTTTAATCCATCCAATAAAGTAATATTTACTTCTTAATTTTTTTCCTGCGTTTCCAAAAGTAATCAAAAAGGAACCCAGCCGCTAAAACAATAAGGAAATGCTTAAAATATGACCGGGGCTCGCCATCACCTCCAACAGTTGTAAAAATCCTGTCCCATCTGGGTCTCCATTGGCTAATTCCCTTATTAAAATTATCAAAACTTAGCCAGATAAAAATAGGTTTACCTACAATATGGTTGGAAGGTACATATCCCCAACTACGGCTGTCTTCAGAGTGATCTCTGTTATCGCCCATCATCCAATAGTAATCCTGCTTGAATGTATAGGTATCAGTAACCTGTCCATTTATACTTATCTGATTGCCTGAAACACCAATGGTATTTCCTTCGTAGTCTCGAATTATCTTCTTGTAAAGTGGCAGTACTTCCGGTGTTAAACCAATAGTTGCCCCTTTTTCAGGAATGTATATAGAACCGAAGTTATCGTTATTCCAGGGATAGTTGGGATCATTGGGAAATATATTATAACCTTTTACCCCGTTTGGTTCTATTATTTTTACAACAGAATCAATATCCGGATTGTTTCTCAAATCATTCACCATTTCATCTGTCAGGGTAACCGTTCGTTGTCGGCCGGTTTCTTCCCTTAAAGACAGGCCTGCCTGTCTTATAACTTTTGGCGGAATACCATCTGAATCCGTTATTAACTCTATTTCTCCTTTGGCATTCTGTCCCCCGGCCACAAGGTATTTGTTTACTGCATTAAACTGATTTTGGTTTAGCGGTGCCGACAAGTATTTTCTGGTAAATTCATCAATTCCCAAACTGATCAATAATCTTGAGGATACCCCTTTTTGAGCATATACATTATAATCAAATTGAGGTTTTGCCCTGTCTGAAAGCTCTAATAATTCGCCATTTATATACACCAAACCATCAATTATTGATAGTGAATCACCCGGGGTTCCCACACAGCGTTTTACATAGTTCGATTTTTTATCAATGGGTTTTTTTACTCCTTTTTCCTTCTTGAAAAAGACGCGAACCGTATCTGCCGGCCAACTAAAAACGACGATATCATTTTTCTTAACCTTTTCAAACCCTGGTAATCTGAAATATGGGAGTTGCGGTTTTTTAAGATAAGATCTGATTCCTATTCCAGGAATTGTATCATGAACCATCGGAGCTGCTACCGTGGTCATTGGCAGACGTGCTCCATAATGAAATTTACTCACAAAAAGAAGGTCTCCCACCCTAAGTGTACGTTCCAGGGAACCTGTTGGAATTACATAAGGTTGTATAAAATAAGTATGAACCAGTGTAGCGGCAACAACGGCAAATACAATAGAACTTACCCATTCTCCTGATCCACTTTTTGGATGCAAACTTCTGTCCTCGATATATGTCACATCTTCGGCATAGTTTAAATAGTATATATATAAACCAAGCGTAAGGATAACCAACCAAGTATCAAGAAGGCTGTTTTTACCAAAACTTCTAATTGTCTCAACCCATATTACAGGAAACATGAGAAGATTTATTATGGGAATAAAAAGAAGTATTACCCACCATGTAGGCCTTTTTATAATTCGCATTAAAACAATGCCATTATAGATTGGAATAGCTGCCTCCCAGGGTTTTCTACCCGCTTTGATATAAAGTTTCCAAGTCCCCAAAAAATGAATGACTTGTATTATTAAAATAAAGATGATCCAATTTGTACTGTTCATAAGCTCAAAATACTTTTTTTAGACGTTGCCTTTTATGATCTGTTACCAAAATTAACCAAGCTTTAACACATCCTTCATTGTAAAGACCCCATTTTTTCTAACTAACCATTCAGCAGCAACAACTGCACCTAAAGCAAAACCTTCCCTACTAAATGCTTTGTGTTTTATACTAATTTGGTCTACCTCATTTTCATACGCAACGATGTGCGTTCCGTACTCATCTGCAATTCTTTTGGAAGTTATTGGGATATTTCGTTCCGATGATTTTTCCAATTCCCAGCCCTCATATGAAGAATCCTTAATTATATCCTCAGCAAGTGTAATGGCTGTTCCACTTGGGGCATCAAGTTTTTCCAGATGATGGGTTTCTTCGATCGAAACTTCATATTGCGGCAAATTAGTCATCATTCTGGCTAAATAACGGTTCATCTCAAAGAACAAATTAACTCCCAGGCTAAAATTGGAGGCGTAAATAAAAGCTCCATTTTTCTGTTTGCACAGAGAAATGGCCTTTTCATAATCCTTAAGCCATCCGGTAGTCCCAGACACAATAGGGACATTATGATTAAGGCAACTTTCAATGTTCTTGTAAGCGGTCTCCGGACTGCTAAAATCTATGGCTATATCCATAGCACTATAATCTACTTCTTTGGTTTCTAAATCTACTTTGGAAACAATGATATGATTTCTTTGAAGTGCAATTTTTTCAATCATCTTGCCCATTTTTCCATAACCGAATATTCCGATATTCATAAATTAGAATTTTATAGTTATTGCGACCCCATAGTTAGGATCTGAACTGATTGGGTTGTATTCCAGATATGGAGTAATATCCAAAGCCAGATCATCATCAACATTGAATTGTTTCAAATGGGCATCAACATTGGCATCTATGATATTTAATGCATATAATCCAAGGGTAATAAATAAAGCAAGATCCCTATCTCTTTGATAACGCTCCTGTCCATCCTGCAGGGCTTCGTCAGATAAGTCAGGGGAGCCGGGAACTATCCCGGACCCATTTACGTCATAGAATTCATCATCTGTAAAACCAGCTTTTCTCCTTTTAAACGCAGTTCTGAAACGATCATATAAATCATCATTATATGTGTAGGCATAAATACCCAATCCGAGCGCACCAATTACAATCGGAATTTTCCAATAGCGTTTGTTATAGGCCTGGCCCAAACCGGGCAGTATGGCAGAATAAAATGCGGCTTTACTGGGAGCTAAAGGATTTATTCGCTTCTTTTTCTTTTTTACTTTGCCTTCAACAACAACTTTTTGTTCTTGCGTATCTACACTCACAGAATCCGCGGGACTTTCATTTGTCCCCTCCTGTGCAAAGGATAAAAGTACAGGGAATAAAAGCAAGATATAAAAAACAAGGTTTTTACTCACCTGTGATTAGTTTTTTCAATCGCTGAAAATCTTCTTCTGAATGGAAGGGAATACTTATCTTACCTTTACCTGTTTCCTTAGAATTGACAACAATATTTGCAGAAAGGTATTCTTTAAGATGTTTTGTGCCACTTCTTATAATTTCTGATTTTAACGAGGACCTGTTTGAAGATATTTTTTGAGTTGGTCCCTCATGGTATTGCTTTACAAGTTGCTCCGTTTCCCGAACAGACAAGTTGTTTTTGACAATTTTTTCATAGAGGTTAATTTGATCCTCTTTTTTTGCAATATTTACAAGAGAGCGGCCATGTCCCATAGAGATAAAACCGTCTCGCATCCCGGTTTGAATAATGGGATCCAGCTTTAATAAGCGCAGGTAATTGGCGATGGTAGATCTTTTTTTACCCACGCGCTCACTTAACTTTTCCTGGGTTAAGCCAATTTCATCTATGAGGCGTTTATAAGAAAGGGCAATTTCAATTGGATCCAGATCCTTCCGTTGAATATTTTCCACAAGGGCCATTTCCAGGGATTCCTGATCATTGGCTATCCTGATATATGCCGGAATAGTTTTTAGTCCAATTAATTTAGAAGCCCTGAACCTTCGTTCTCCGGATACCAATTGAAACTTATTGAATTCTGATTTTCTTACAGTGATAGGCTGAATAACGCCTAATTCATTAATAGATGAAGCCAGTTCCTGAAGACTTTCATCGTCGAAATGGGATCGGGGTTGAAAAGGATTTACATCAATGGTATCAATATCCAGCTCTACGATATTACCAACAACTTTATCCGCATTTCTATCCGATACCGAATTAATATCATTTTCCGGGTCTTTAAGCAATGCAGAAAGCCCTCTGCCTAAAGCCTGTTTCCTCGTTGCTTTCGCCATTATACCTTTTCTCTATTTTTTTTCAATAGTTCATTGGCCATATTCAGGTAATTGGTCGCACCTTTACTACTTGCATCATATTTAATAATGCTTTCTCCATAACTAGGAGCCTCTCCCAGCCGTACATTGCGCTGGATAATGGTATCAAAAACCATATCTGAAAAATGTTTTCTAACTTCTTCCACAACCTGATTGGAAAGCCGTAATCTGGAATCATACATTGTAAGTAACATCCCTTCAATATCCAATTCAGGATTATGAATTCTCTGTACGCTCTTTATGGTATTTAATAATTTCCCAAGTCCTTCAAGAGCAAAGTATTCACATTGTATTGGAATAATTACAGAGTCGGCCGCAGTTAATGCATTGAGTGTAAGCAGGCCTAAAGAAGGTGCACAGTCGATAAGAATATAATCATATAATGCCTTTAGATCTCTAATGGCTTGTTTCAACATGTATTCCCTTTGATCTTTATCTACCAATTCTATTTCAATGGCGACAAGGTCTATGTGAGAAGGAATAAGATCTACATTAGGAGATGAGGTCTGAATGATTGTCTCCCCGGCAGTTCTGGTATGTTCTAATAACTGGTAAGTACCAATTTGAATTTCATCAACATTAATGCCTAAACCAGAAGTTGCATTGGCTTGGGGGTCTGCATCAATTACTAATACCTTTTTTTCAAGTACACCCAGCGAGGCAGCCAGGTTTACTGTGGTAGTGGTTTTACCAACCCCACCCTTTTGGTTTGCGATAGCAATAATTTTGCCCATAATCGAAGTAAGTTAGGGGTTAAAAATACAATTATTTGTAATGCCAAAAAATGTATTTTGTTAACACAAAGTGAATAACTCAGGCAAAACTGTTAAAGTTAAGTGATTAGCGAATAGACAGGGAAGGACAATCCGACTAATCAATCAAAATTTCAAGTATTTGGAGAGCTGCATCGCTTATTTTGGTTCCGGGCCCAAATACAGCCGCGGCGCCTGCATCAA
This sequence comes from uncultured Eudoraea sp., assembly GCF_947258925.1. Classification (GTDB taxonomy): domain Bacteria; phylum Bacteroidota; class Bacteroidia; order Flavobacteriales; family Flavobacteriaceae; genus Eudoraea. The sequence continues at coordinate 174,149 of NZ_CAMYKG010000004.1, forward strand.
ATAAGTATTCATAATCCTGTTTGGGAATTACACCTCCTACTATTACCATGATATCCTCCCGGCCATATTTTTTTAATTCTTCCAATACCTGGGGCACCAGTGTTTTATGCCCTGCAGCCAAAGAAGAAACACCAAGAATATGGACATCATTTTCTACAGCTTGTTTCGCTGCCTCAGCAGGAGTTTGGAATAAGGGCCCGATATCAACATCAAAACCAAGGTCAGCGTAGCCTGTAGCGACTACCTTGGCGCCACGATCATGGCCGTCCTGTCCCATTTTTGCAATCATAATACGAGGCCTTCTACCCTCTTTTTCGGCAAATTTATCAGCCATTTCCCTGGCTTTATTAAAACTTTGGTCGTCCTTAATCTCTTTTGCGTACACTCCTGTAAATGATTGAATTTTTGCTTTATATCTCCCGAAAGCAACTTCAAGGGCATCACTAATCTCACCCAGAGTAGCCTTAGCACGCGCTGCTTCTATCGCTAAAGCTAATAAATTGCTTTCACCTTGCATAGACTTCGACGTAGATTTAGCCTTCGCAGCCTGTGTTAATTTTTTGAGGATAAGGGATACTTCCTTATTGTCTCTTTCCTTTTTTATTTTAACTAAGCGTTCTATTTGTTGTCTGCGTACTTCGGCATTGTCTACTTCCAGGATTTGCAATTCCTCTTCCTTATCTAATTGAAATTTGTTAACCCCTACAATAATATCCTGGCCACTATCTATGCGAGCCTGTTTTTTGGCTGCAGCCTGTTCAATACGCATTTTTGGTATACCGGCTTCAATGGCTTTAGTCATTCCACCATGCTCTTCCACCTCCTGAATAAGGTCCCAGGCTTTTTCTGCCAATTCATTTGTCAAATATTCTACATAATAACTGCCGGCCCAGGGATCCACTGTTTTTGTAATTTTTGTTTCTTCCTGAAGATAGATCTGTGTATTTCTGGCAATACGTGCAGAAAAATCCGTTGGTAAAGCTATTGCCTCATCCAAGGCGTTAGTATGCAAGCTTTGAGTGCCACCAAAAGCCGCTGCCGATGCTTCAATAACAGTTCTTGCCACATTGTTGAAAGGATCTTGCTCTGTAAGACTCCAGCCACTGGTCTGACAATGTGTTCTTAGGGCAAGTGATTTTGGATTTTTAGGTTCAAATTGTTTGACAAGTTTGGCCCAAAGCATTCTACCTGCTCTCATTTTGGCAATTTCCATAAAATGGTTCATTCCTATAGCCCAGAAAAAGGAGAGCCTTGGTGCAAAATGATCAATTTCAAGTCCAGCTTTTAAACCAGTCCTGATATATTCAAGTCCATCAGCCAAAGTATAGGCAAGTTCAATATCTGCAGTAGCCCCGGCCTCCTGCATATGATAGCCCGAAATACTAATGCTGTTAAATTTGGGCATATTTTTACTTGTGAATTCAAAAATATCTGCAATAATATTCATTGACGGAGTAGGGGGGTAAATGTAGGTGTTTCTTACCATGAACTCTTTCAGGATATCGTTTTGAATGGTTCCGGCCAGTTGTTCAGGCGGGACTCCCTGTTCCTCGGCAGCGACGATATAGAAAGCCATAATGGGAAGCACAGCACCATTCATGGTCATGGATACGGACATTTTATCTAAGGGAATACCGTCAAATAAAATCTTCATGTCCTCAACAGAATCGATAGCTACTCCCGCTTTACCAACATCGCCAACAACGCGTTCATGGTCGCTGTCATAGCCTCTGTGAGTTGGCAGATCAAAAGCTACAGAAAGTCCTTTTTGACCGGCAGCCAGATTGCGCCTGTAGAAAGCATTGCTTTCATGTGCAGTTGAGAAACCGGCATACTGCCTTATCGTCCATGGTCTTCTTACGTACATGGTAGAGTAGGGACCTCTTAAATTTGGAGCTATCCCGGCGGCAAAATCGAGATGTACAAAATCTTTGATGTCCTTCTCAGAGAATGATGACTTAATAGTAATATCCTCGGCAGTAATAAAATCCGATATTGTTAATTCTTCTTTCCCATTAGAATTAAATGGCTTTAACCTTAAGTGCTGTAATTCCTTTCTACTCATGATCCAGTCTATTTTTTTCAAGTGATTCTGAAAGCCTAATTTCTGTTATTGGTTCTATTATTGTTTTTCTTGGATTCTTTTTTACAAAAGGGTTTGATTGCAATTCAGAATTCATTCGATCCATTTCGTTGGAGTATTTATTTGTGCCTACCAATACTTCTTCTCCTGTATCAAACTTTAGTTGTTGTTTATGCGCACTTTCTTTTATTTTCTTTTGAATATTGTGTGTCTTTAATTGTTTGAAAAAACCACCACCTTGCTCAATTTGTTTGAATATTTTCAATGCCTTTTCTGCGAGTTGCACGGTCAGTGTTTCTATATAATATGAACCGTCTGAAGGATTTGAGATTTTGTCCAGATAACTCTCGCCCTTTAAAATAAGTAATTGATTCCGGGCTATTCGCTCTCCAAACTCATTGCTTTTATGATATATGGCATCATAGGGCAAATTGCATACCGTATCAGCTCCACCAAGTACCGCCGACATACATTCTGTTGTGGTTCTTAGCATATTCACATTGTAGTCGTATATGGTTTTGTTTCGTTTTGAAGGTGAAGCCAAAATATGGCATTCAGTTTTAAGGCCATATTCAGCAGCCAGCGTCCTCCAGAGCAAACGCAGTGCCCTCAGTTTAGCTATCTCAAAGAAATAATTCCCATCTACTGCCACCTTAAAGCAAACTTTCAAATGAGAGTGCAATAAGTTCTTTCCACTTAAAAAATTAAGATATTCATTTAGGTGTCCCATCGCATAGGCCAATTGTTGAGCCCTGTCCGCCCCGGCATTCTGATACAGAGAAACATCAATACTTAGTGTTGGGGGATTTTCAGTGATGTTACAAATTTCCTCCAAAGCAAGATGGTCTGCATTATAGTTGGAGAACCAATTTCCAGTTCTGCAAAAATTACCCAAAATATCAATATGGACAAAAATGTTTTCTTTACTTGCTACTGTGAATAAAAGTAGGTTTTTGATGTATTCAACGGACAAAAATTGAAGTTGGAAATGCACCGGTACTTTTTTAATGTCAATTCCATTCAAAATCAGCTCAGGTTTCAAATCAGGACTCTTGATTTTGAAAATTAAACTCTCCGTACCTCTTTTAAGCGCACTTTTTGCCTTTTTATTCGCTTCAGTCTCCACGGTGACTTCAATTTCTTGTCCAATATGCCATTCAGAGCCTGAAGTGTGCTGGTGCAGGGTGGTATCAGTCAAGTCTTCGGCATTGTAAAAGGGTTTAACTTTTATACCCTCAGGCGATTCCCATACCAGTGTTTCATTATAATCTGCACCTTTCAGATCTGCCTGTATTTTTTGTTTCCAGCCCTTGGCGGAAACTGCTGTGAATTCAGTAAACAAATGTTTTTTATTCATCGCCTTTTTGTTTTGTGCTATCCTCGTACTCAATCAAATAAATTTCTTCGTTCTTTTTTTTAAGATAATAATTTTCACGAGCAAATTTTTCCAATTCTTCGGGATCCGACAGTGTTTTAATAATTTCTTTATCCTTGGCTATTTCTTCTTTTAGAAATTCCTGGGTTTTTTCTAATTTCTTGATTTCTTTCCTTAATTCCATATGGATCAGCAAGGAATTGGTGTCAAAAAAAATCATCCAAATGACAAAGACCGTAAGCACTATTACATAAATATTTGTAACAATTCCAAACCATTTTTTATTTTTGATAGCTTTCCAGGTCATTAGCTTAATTTTTCATTAATTATGGTGCGCACAATGTCTACAGCTACTGTATTATAGGTGTTATTGGGAATTATGATGTCTGCGTATTCTTTGGTGGGTTCAATAAACTCATCATGCATTGGTTTCAACGTACTCTGATATCTGCTCAGTACTTCCGTCAAATCCCTCCCTCTTTCATTTATATCGCGTTTAAGTCTCCTGATAAGGCGCTCATCTGAATCCGCATGAACATAGATCTTGATGTCGAACATTTTGCGAATCATTGGGTTGGTCATAATCAAAATGCCTTCAATTATCATGACTTTCCTGGGATGGGTTCTTATGGTGTCTTTCGTTCGGTTGTGTTTTGGGAAAGAGTATACCGGTTGATCAATTGGTTTGCCTTGTTTTAGTAGGTCAAGATGAAGGGCCAATAGTTCAAAGTCAATCGCCCTTGGATGGTCAAAGTTAATTTTTGATCGCTCATCAAAACTTAAGTGCGACAGGTCGTTGTAATAGGAATCCTGAGAAATTACACCAACTTCTTCATCAGGCAATTGATTTATGATTTGATTAACGACCGTAGTTTTACCACATCCTGTGCCTCCTGCTATTCCGATTATTAACATATTGGTGAAATTTGTACCAAAAATACAGATTTGGGATGATATTTATTCATACAGCCACCTTCCATTTCCAATTGCATAATTACATGAACAAATTTGTTTAAAATATGATAATATTCATATTTGACGCATTTATTTAGGAATAGTTTTGTACTAAATCCATAATAAATTGGGGTTGAATTTAACTTCGGTGTCATTCATATGCCTGGAGGTAACAATAAGTAAGGCATTCGCAAGCATGAGAAGAAATGAAATATAGATTATTGGTCAATTAAAATCACAAAATTTATATAACTTAAGAGTCATTTTTAAAAAAGATTATTTTAACCGGATCAAATTAATATTTATGAATAATTCGTTTAAAGTTGTAGTCGATGGTAGTCTGGACTACAAGATCACTACGGAAGATATATCAAAGATTGATGCATTAAAGACCTCCCCTAATTCATACCACATATTGAAGGAGAATAAATCCTTTACTGCTCAGGTTTTGGACAAGGATTTTTATCAAAAGAAATATACGATAAGCATTAACAATAGTTCCTATGATGTCGTTATTTCAGATAGTTTGGATCTATTGATTAATGATATGGGTTTTGCATTATCTTCTTCCAAGGATATTGATTCTATTGCGGCGCCTATGCCAGGGCTTATATTGGATGTTCATGTGCGGATAGGACAGGCAGTGAATGAAGATGACCCATTATTAATACTTGAAGCCATGAAAATGGAAAATGTAATTACCTCACCGAGAGATGGCATTATTAAGAGTATTTCCATAAAGAAAGGTGATGCAGTAGATAAGAACAAATTATTGATTGAATTTGAATAATTAATCCATTATGAAAAAAATATTAATTGCAAACCGAGGTGAAATCGCCATAAGGGTAATGCAAACCGCGCAAAAAATGGGAATTAAGACGGTAGCAGTCTATTCAAAAGCGGACCGGAATGCTCCTCATGTGAAGTTTGCCGATGAGGCAGTATGCATTGGTGAAGCCCCTTCAAATCAATCCTATTTGCTTGGTTCAAAGATTATTGAAGTTGCTAAAAAATTGGATGTAGATGGAATTCACCCCGGCTATGGCTTTTTAAGTGAAAATGCTGATTTTGCCGAAGAAGTAGAAAAAAATAATCTAATTTTCATTGGACCAAAATCCAAGGCCATCCGGGTCATGGGTAGTAAGTTGGCCGCCAAGGAAGCAGTAAAAAATTACGATATCCCGATGGTGCCAGGCATTGATGAGGCTATTACCGACGTCAAGAAAGCCAAGGTAATTGCTAAAGAAATTGGGTTTCCAATTTTAATAAAAGCCTCTGCCGGTGGTGGTGGAAAAGGGATGCGCATTGTTGAGGAAGAAAAAGAATTGGAATCACAGATGAACAGAGCTATTAGTGAAGCTACATCAGCCTTTGGGGATGGCTCTGTATTTATAGAAAAATATGTTACCTCTCCCAGGCATATTGAAATACAGGTAATGGCAGATAGTCATGGGAATATCCTTTATTTTTTTGAAAGGGAATGTAGTATTCAGAGAAGGCACCAGAAAGTGGTTGAAGAGGCTCCATCTTCAATACTTACGCCTGAGCTGCGTGAAGAAATGGGTATTGCCGCAACAAAAGTGGCAAAAGCATGTGATTATTTGGGAGCGGGGACAGTGGAATTCCTGATGGATGCCGATCATAAATTTTATTTCCTGGAAATGAATACCCGTCTTCAGGTTGAACATCCGGTCACCGAGTTAATCACCGGGGTGGACCTTGTAGAACTGCAAATAAAAATCGCAAGAGGAGAAGAAATGACAATTAAGCAGGAGGATCTGCATATTAATGGTCATGCCCTGGAGCTTCGGGTTTATGCCGAAGATCCACTTAATGATTTCTTACCTAGTGTTGGCACCTTAGAAACCTATAAGTTGCCTACAGGAGATGGTGTCCGAGTTGATAATGGTTTTGAAGAAGGTATGGAAGTACCCATTTATTATGATCCTATGCTCTCAAAATTAATATCCTATGGAAAAAATAGGGATGAGGCTATCCAAATAATGCTTAAGGCAATAGAGGATTATAAAATAGAAGGGGTACAGACTACTTTACCATTTGGTAAATTTGTTTTTGAACATGAGGCTTTCAGATCCGGAAATTTCGACACTCATTTTGTTAAAGATTACTATTCTCCGGAGGTATTAAATAAAAAAGCCGAAGAAGAGGCCAGAATTGCCGCTGTCTTGGCAGTTAAACAATATTTGGAAGATCAAAAAACCTTAAGAATACCAATAAACTAGCATATGGATTCTAATATAGAAAAACTGAACAAAAGAATAGCTCTTGCTCATATGGGTGGGGGGCAGAAACGAATAGATAAACAGCATCAGAAACAAAAATTAACTGCGCGTGAGCGTGTAAATTATTTGTTGGATGAAGGTTCATTTGAAGAGATGGGTATTTTGGTAACGCACCGTACCACTGATTTTGGGATGGATAAAGAAATCTATTTTGGCGATGGAGTTGTAACCGGATATGGAACCATTAACGGGAGACTAGTATATGTGTATGCGCAGGACTTTACAGTATTCGGCGGAGCTTTATCTGAGACCCACGCAGAGAAAATATGTAAGATTATGGATCTTGCTATGAAAGTTGGTGCTCCGGTTATTGGTTTGAACGATTCCGGAGGAGCACGGATACAGGAAGGGGTTAAATCCCTTGGCGGATATGCTGATATTTTCTACCGAAACGTGCAAGCTTCAGGAGTTGTACCACAGATCTCAGCAATAATGGGGCCATGTGCCGGCGGGGCAGTTTATTCACCAGCCATGACAGATTTTACAATAATGGTTGAGCAAACGAGCTATATGTTTGTAACAGGACCCAATGTCGTAAAAACGGTTACCAATGAAGAAGTGACCGCTGAAGAATTGGGAGGTGCTTCTACCCATGCCACAAAATCAGGTGTAGCACATAAGACATCTGCTAATGATGTGGTTTGTTTGGAAGATGTAAAAAAACTATTGAGTTATTTACCTCAAAGTAACAGGGAAAAACCCGCGTCTCTACCCTATGAATTAGGAGATGAGGTTAGGGACCAACTAACAGATATAATTCCTGATAACACCAATAAACCATATGATATGCACGGTGTTATTGATGGTATTATTGATGAAGATTCTTTTTATGAAATTCATAAGGATTATGCCGAAAATATCATTGTGGGATTTGCAAGACTGGCAGGCAGAAGTATTGGTATAATTGCCAACCAGCCCATGTTCCTGGCCGGGGTTTTAGGAACTCAAACTTCAGTAAAAGCAGCCAGATTTGTGAGGTTTTGTGATAGTTTCAATATTCCATTATTGGTATTGGAAGATGTTCCGGGCTTTTTACCCGGCACAGATCAGGAATGGAATGGTATCATTGTTCATGGTGCCAAGCTGTTGTTTGCCTTTAGTGAAGCAACAGTTCCAAGGATAACGGTTATTACCAGAAAAGCCTATGGGGGTGCCTATGATGTCATGAATTCCAAGCACATTGGCGCTGACTTTAATTTTGCCTGGCCTACAGCAGAGATAGCAGTTATGGGGGCCAAAGGAGCAAGTGAAATTATTTTCAGGAAGGAAATTATGAGCTCGAAGGACCCTGCTAAAGAACTTGCGGAAAAAGAAGCGGAATATGCAGAAAAATTTGCCAATCCATTCAGAGCAGCCAGACGAGGTTTTATCGACGAAGTAATTTTACCTAAAAATACAAGGAGAAAACTAATCAAAGCTTATAGTATGCTTGAGAACAAAGAGGTCAGTGCCCCTAAAAGAAAGCACGGAAATATTCCGCTCTGATTGCCATTCTTAAGTAGGTACTGAACTTTAAGAAGGTAAAAATACAGATCCACTAGAAGAGTTTCTGGAAGCTCCTGTGACGGTTTTAAGCACGTTAATTTCTTTTTCAACACGCAGTATGCCCATTAGTGCAAAAACTAGTGCTTCTTTATATTCAATTAATTCATTCGGAGGAATAACCAGGCTTATTTCGGGTACTAATTTTGTTTGAAGCCGTTCCATCATAAATTGGTTTAAGGCGCCACCACCGGTAATTAAAACCGAGCTATGATCTTTTGTCGCATTCGCCTTAATCTGCAATGCAACCTGCTCACAAATGTGTTCTACAGCAGTGTGGAGCAAGTTATCCATGGAGTCTTCAGTCATCTCAATTATGGGAACAACTTCATTCACAAACCATTCATATCCGGTAGATTTTGGAAAAGGAAGTTGGTAAAAGGGTAATTGGTTTAATTTTTCAAGCATAGTATAATTTACTGTTCCTTTTCGAGCTATCATCCCTTTATCATCATATGTAAGGCCATTCTTTTGTGTAATGAAATTCAAAATCATGTTTGCTAATCCAATATCATAGGCTATGCGGTCACCGCTGTGCTCAAAGGATACATTGGAGATCCCACCCAGATTAAGGCAAAAGTCATATTTGCCAAAAAATAATTTGTCCCCAATGGGAACCAGTGGAGCACCTTCTCCGCCAAGGGCTACATCATTTGTTCGAAAGTCACAAACCGTTTTATGGCCACTTACATTTGCCAGATGCTGCCCCGATCCTATCTGAAATGTTAGTCCCTTTCCCGGTTGGTGGTGTGTTGTATGGCCATGACTGGCTATTAGGTCTACTTTAAGATTATTTTCCGTAATAAATTCCTTTGCCTGTTGTCCTAGCCAACTACCATAGGTATTATGAAAAATAAGCAATTCATCAGCCGATAGTTCAATTGACTTTTTCAGGCGGGTCCTCATTTCATTGTCATAGCTAATGCCCCGTGTTTCTTGGATTTCAAATTCCCACCGGTCAGATTTTTTCCAGATATGGCAGTAGGCCAGATCCAGCCCATCCAAAGATGTACCTGACATTAATCCTACTACTTTATAAGTCTTTATTGCCAAAACGAGGTATCTTATGTTTCAAGATTAATAATGATGAAAGTTAATTAGATTAGTTTTCAATGTAAAAAAAAATGCAATCCTTTTTAGGGCCAGTTCTTTTTTATCCTGCCTAATTCTCAGCAGGTCATCAATGAGAGATACATACCTGGGTTATTTACTATTGATTTTTGATAAATTTATATCATTAATTTTTAACAAAAATGTGTATTTTTAGTAATTGTTATATCAAGTCACTAAATTGACTTATCTTACATTTTTTAAATTTTAAAAATTTGGTTGGGAAACGCACGCAACTGCTATTAACGGTTTTTGACCAAAAAATAAATTTAATAACTATTTTATTAACCGATTTAAAATAATACAGAATGAGTAACGCTAAAAAAGTGAATACTTTAACGCGCCGAGATTTTGTGGGCAGTACATTAGCTGCTTCAGCTGCGTTCACTATCGTGCCGTCGTATGCCGTCAGTGGACTGGGGCATGTAGCACCCAGTGATAAATTAAATATTGCCGGTATAGGTGTTGGGGGCATGGGGCTCGCTAATTTAAAGAATTTAGAATCACAAAATATTGTTGGTCTTTGTGATGTTGATTGGAAGTACGCCAAAGGCGCTTTTGATAGGTATCCAAAAGCTAAAAAGTATTGGGATTTTCGTAAGATGTATGATGAAATGGGAGATGAAATAGATGGAGTTGTCATTGCAACTGCTGATCATACACATGCCATTGTTGCTGCCCAGGCGATGACCATGGGGAAACATGTTTATCTTCAAAAACCATTAACGCACTCGGTTTATGAATCCAGGTTATTGACGAAATTAGCAAAAAAGTACAATGTTGCTACCCAAATGGGTAACCAGGGAGCTTCCGGGGCAGGTGTTGCCGAAACTTGTGAGATACTTTGGAGCGGAGCAATAGGTGATGTAACAAGGGTTGAATCATTTACTGATCGGCCAATTTGGCCTCAGGGATTGAATACCCCTGAAAAAGGAGATTGGGTACCTGATACCTTGAATTGGGACCTATTCACAGGACCGGCTAAAATGATACCGTTTAATGAAGTTTATCATCCCTGGAATTGGAGAGGTTGGGTTACCCGACGAAAGTACAGGCAAGTTCGTCATTATTATTAAATGATTCTGCACCAGTTTCACAATCTGCCAAACTCACGTTCCCAGCGAGAGGAAAACAAGGCAGCATTAAATTACCAGAGGTTGATGTTCATTGGTATGATGGTGGAATTAAGCCAGATTTACCTGCTAACTGGCCTTCAGGTAAAAACCCTAATAAGAGCGGTGGAGGAACCTTCTTCTATGGAACAAAAGATATTCTTCATGTAGGTTGTTATGGTGTTGAACCAGAATTATTATCTGGCAAGAAGATTAATGTTGCCAAAACAGAACGAAGAGTTGAGGAGGAATTAGGACTTGCATGGAATAAAGGAGCTCATGAAATGGATTGGGTAAGGGCATGTAAAGAAAGTGCAGAAAATAGAAAGCCATGTACTTCAGATTTTGCTGAAGCAGGGCCATTTAATGAAATGGTTGTTATGGGCGTACTAGCTGTTCGCTTACAGGCCTTGAATAAAGTCTTAGAATGGGACGGTGAGAAAATGGAATTCACGAATATTGGTGCTAATGAGGAAATTAGGACGGTAATTAAGGATGGATTTGAGATTCATGACGGACACCCAACCTTTAACAAAGATTGGACAGAGCCAATGAATGCAATAGCATATTCTCAGGAATTGATCAAGCACACCTATAGAGATGGCTGGTCATTACCTGATATGCCTGCATAAGGCATTGATTCGA